>CAZEWA010000024.1:0-39493 GCA_964515685.1 uncultured Polyangiales bacterium
TCAGCGAAAGTGCTGCTGCGGATACCTTGTCGTCCTGCTCCATGGTCCGCGAACCATCCACGGCGAAAACCCATTTCCGCCTGAACTCAACTTATGGAGCAGAAGCACGCAACGTCAAGCAATATTTGATAATTTACCCGTCATTGATATGCAAATGACATCTAATTATAGGCAAATGATGTGTTTTGGCATGCGGTGAAAACGCAAGCTGACACGCCGCTTCCATCTTCTCGATTATCAACGAACGAACGCTAACTTTTCGATGGTCTCATTCACCGCGCATGGACAGCCAAAAAACTGCACTCACACATGATGTTGATAGTCGGGCCAAGGGGCCCTACGCTCCACTGGTGCGCAGTGTTCTTTTGCCGTCGTCTCGGCCGCGGGCCTTCTGGCTCTGTCTCATCCTCGCGTTGGCCCTTGCCGGAGCGAGCGTTGCTCCTGCTCGGGCCGACAAAAGCCACACCGTAGGGGCCGGCCAAAGCCTTTCTCACATCGCACGGAAGTACAACGTCACGGTTTGGTCTCTAGCGGCCGCCAACTCGATTACGCCGACGACGGCGGTCCGAGCAGGGCAAGTACTGACCGTCCCCGAACAGGGAGTCGTGTACGTGAACGCGGGCCAGACGCTGTGGAGCGTGGCGCGCCGTCATGAATGCACGGTGGAAGCCCTCGCCAGTGCAAACGGGCTCTCGGCCGGCGCGAGCCTTCGTCCCGGCATGCGCTTGGTTCTGCCGGGCTACAAGCCGACGCCCGGCGGCGGCAAGAAGGATTCGGGACGTGACGTCGGCGGGCGTTCCTGGGGCAGCCCCAAGCGCTCGGGCTTCGTGCAGCTCTTCCGCATTGCGACCGCCCAGGATCTGGGAGTGTCCATCACCGACCGCCGCGGCAGGGTGCGTAAAGAAGCCACCAAGCAGCTCGCGAAATTCCTGCGGCCGCGAAACTCCACCAAGACCAAGATGCCCGACGGCCGACTTTTGAAGCTGCTCGCCCAAATCTCGGATCACTTTGGGGGCCGTAAAATTCACGTAGTGAGCGGCTACCGTATGGTAGGCGGCAACACGCATCACGAGAGCCGTCACGTGGCCGCAGCCGCCATCGACTTCCGTATCGAAGGCGTGCCCAACCGCGTACTGCGCGACTACTTGCGGCACTTCAATGATGTGGGCGTGGGCTACTATCCGAACAGCACCTTCGTGCACTTCGATGTCCGCCCGAAGAACGCGTACTGGGTGGACCTCTCAAGTCCGGGCCAGAAGTCGGCCTACGTTCCGCGAGACGAACGCGAGGGCTTTGAGGGACGCACCGCAGGCCTGGCCGAGCTGGGCAAGTCTCTCGAAAAGACGTTCGAGGATTTCGACCCACACGGGGAGCCCGACCAAAAGCAGTCGGACGACGAGTAGCGGACGGCGAGTTGCGAACAACGCCGGCAAGCTCCTCAGAGGATGCCGAACTCCGCCAGACGACGGTAGAAAGTGCGCCTGGGCATGCCCAAGGCAGTCGCGGTCTTCGCGCGGTTCCAGTTGTAGTGCTCGAGGGCGGCCAAGATACGCTGACGCTCGCGCTCCTTGAACGAACGCAAATCCGAAGGCGACGCGGAATCCACGACGTTCTCCGCTGTATCGCCAACCGCCGCCTCGGTGTCTAAAGCCCCCTCCCCCACGAAGACTTCGCTAGACGCAGACGCGGCTGTCCTGCCATCGACCGGTAGATCGTGTAGGCCGATGGTGTTGCCTTCACACATCATGGCGGCGCTCGTCAGAAGGTGCTCGAGCTGACGTATGTTGCCCGGGAACTCACTTTCAGTGATGCGTGCGTAGGCGTGGCGCGACAAACGCTTTGGACGCCCGCCTTGGCTTTTCGCGATGCGCGCCAACAGATGGTCGCACAAGAGCGGCAGGTCCTCAGCGCGCTCACGCAGCGGCGGCAGCCGAACCTCTACGACGCTGAGCCGATAGAACAGGTCCTCGCGCAGCCTTCTCTCTTGCACCATCTCAGCAAGGGGGCGATGGCTCGCGACAACGACGCGCACCTGCACCTCCTGCTCGGTGTCCGCGCCCACCGGCCGGACCTTGCCCTCTTGCAATACCCGCAACAGGTCGAGCTGCATGCGCGCGGGAATATCCGCGAATTCGTCGAGGAATAACGTGCCGCGGTGGGCCTGCTGGAAAGCCCCCTTCTTGTCGCGTTCGGCCCCAGTAAACGCGCCGCGTACGTAACCGAACAACTCACTTTCGATGAGCTGTTCCGGCAAGGCTCCGCAGTTGATGGCCACGAAGGGCCCCTTGCGTCGACTGCCGCCTGCATGCAGCGCCTTCGCCACCAGTTCCTTGCCCGTGCCTGTCTCTCCCTGCACGACCACAGGCACGGCCGAGTCGGCAACACGATCGATCAATGCGAACACACGTTGCATGGGTGCGCTGCGGCCTATCATCCCGTGTCGCTCGACCTCGACCAGCATATCGACTCGGGCTCGACGCAGAGCGCGCTGCGCCTCCTCCAGCTCTTCGGTTTTCGCTTCGAGCAAGCTTTCGATTTCGGTTTTCGCCGCCTGAAGCTCACGGTTTTTTTCTTCGAGTTCTTGCCGTCGGCCCAGGTTTTCTTGCCATAGCCGCGCCTGCTCGAGCGCGATGGCAGCCTGATCGGCAAAGGCAAGCAGCACGTCGATGTCGTCTTCATGAAAGCGCCCTGCGCGCGCTCGATGCTCGAGATACAGCACGCCCAGTACGGCATCGAGACTTCGTATCGGCACACACGCCACCGACTTCAGCATCAGCTTGTGCACAGACATGAACTCGTTGATGCGCCGGTCGTCGCGCGCATTGACGGTGACGATCGGCTCTCCGTCGATCAGCACCGCGTCCGCGATGGAGCGAGAGAATGCAACGCTTGGGTCATGTTCTCTTTCGACATTCGCGCGGACGGTGTGCACTACCCATTGCCCATCGGGGCCTGTCAGCAATACGAAGCCACGTTCTGCGCCGGACAATTCCACGGCGGCATCCGTGATGCGCTCCAAAAGCCGGTCGACATCGCGCTCCCGGGCCAGGCGCTTGATGATTTCGAGCAGCCTTTCGAAGCGCGAATCAAAGGCCACAGGAGGCCGCGCCACGCTCCTGTCCGCGACAACGTGCGCCACACCCGCATGCGCTACAGCGGCATCCAGGATTCGACGCCGCCGCGGATCCGAGCGGAAGCCATCCCGCGCGTCGCGCGGAACTTGAGCGGCCTCACGTTCGATTTGTTCCGCCGCCTGCAGCAAGCTCTTGCGTGCGAGCACTTCGGCCCCGAGCACACGGTGACAATGGGCCGTGACGCTGTGCACCTGCCAAGCCAGCTCCTGCTCCCCCTCGACCAGGGGCGCAAGCCGCTCAAGGTCTTCGAGCGCGCCCTCCACATCGCCGTTGGCCGCTCGAGCGCGCGCCAGCAGCAGTTTCAGACGATGCCGCAGGTCCTCCGCCCCTTGCCCATCGAGGACTTCACGCGCTCGGGCCAACTTCGCGGAAGCGGCCGACGCATCGCTGACTCCAGCGCGACTCAGGAAATTCTCGCCCGCGTCTAGCAAAACTTCCGCCAGCTCTCGACTACGCGACAGCCGCTCGTAGTAGCCGGTAGCACTATCGAAATTTGCTTGGGCCGTCTCAGCGTCTCCATTTCTCGACGCAATCTCGCCCAAAATCTGCAAGGCGTGAGCACGCGCAATGTCGACGCCGAGTCGCTCGGCCTCCGACACCGATCGTTCCGCTAGCGCCTGCGCACGCGAATAGGCACCGAGGTAGAGATGCACGTGCGCGAGGTTATTTTGAGCGAGCAACGCGCTCGAAAGCCGCCCCGTTCGACGCGCCAACCGACTTGCTAAATCGAAGTGCTGCACCGCGACATCTGTGTGGCCGAGACGAAAGCTGACGTTGCCAAAGTTCAAGGCGTAGGTTGCCGTGAGCGCGGTATCGCCAGCGCTGCGCGCAGCCTGTAAGCACAACGTGTAGGTCTCTTCCGCCTGAGCCAAGTGTCCCGCACGCTCGAACGCCAAAGCGCGATACCCGAGCACCTGTGCGCGGTCTCTGTCCGAGCCCAAGCTCTCCGCTTTGGCAATTGCCTCCAAAAACAGGGCATCGGCGCGCTCCTGCCCACCAGGCTGCATGCTCGCCGCCATCGCAGCCAGCGCGAGCAACTCAGGCAGAGCCGGAAGGGGCTGCGTGCCGATTCCTGCGAGCCCTCGATTCGCCGCACTTTCCGCAAGCGATGGCTGCCCCTGACGCAAATGAACCCGTGCGAGCTCGCGACAAGCTAGCGCGAAACAGTCTGTCGCGGCATCCGGCGTCAGCGTCGAGAGCGCTTCGACAGCGCGCTCCAAATCTCCGCGCGCCACATGCACTCGCCCGAGCAAAAGTTGCGCGCGCATCTGCGTCTCGCCGCTTGCGTTGGCATCCACAAGCAGTGCCTGAGCGCCTTCGATGGCGGCATCGAGCTCACCCAGGCTCTCGAGCAATTCAACGCTTGTCAGGCTCAGCGCGCTGCGCTCTTCCCCTTGAATGTCCGGCAGAACCCGGTTTGCGAGATCCAGCGCCTGACGCCCAAAGCCCCGCGCCTTTAGCTCGGATGTTGCCGCCAGAGCCAACGTCCGCAAGAGAACGCTATCTCCTGACGCCCACGCAAGCTCCGCCCGAAGAGGTAAAGCTAAGCGGCTAAAATGCGATGTTTTCAGCGCGATCTTGGCCACCTCGGCCAGCAGTGCCGTGTGCTTGTTTTTGAGCCATTCCGCAAGCGCACCATCACTTGGGAAAAGCCCGTGCGCTTCTTCTTGGATGAGCTGCGCTGAGACGAGTTCCGCGCGCGCCCGCGGCCATGCGTCCCCGAGCACAGCCTGTACACACTCGGAGTCGAGTCTTTGCGTTGCGCTGCTGTGGGCAGCCACCAGCAGGCCCAAGCCACGCTGCGCAGGCGCCGAGAGCTGACGAAAGCGCGCCTCGAACAGCGCATTGCCCATCTCTCCAGCGGGCAACAAGCGCACTTCTTCACCGGTCAGAAACGGTCGTTCCGCAACGAGAGCCAGGGCCTCCACCAAAAGACCGGGGTTGCCAGCAGCATGGTCCACCAAGGCCAAAAGGACCGACTGTTCCACGGAGCCGAGGCAAGACCGACTGATGTCGGTGACAACCTCATCGGCAAGCGGCACAAGCGCGTGCACCTCCCCCACATCGAGTCCTGCTCGAGCCAAAACATCCAGGGTCGAGGTCGTCGCCACGATGGGCATCTCGACCGAAGCTTCGTGTCGTGATGCCGCAAGCCACTGAGCGAAATCGAGGTCGGCGCGCTCCACATCATCGATGAGCAAAACCGCGTTCGCCTCCGCCGAAAGAAGCGCAGGCAAGAGCTCTCCTGCGTCGTCTTCGACATCCACAGGCTGCGCTACGAATTGGCCACCTTGCGCGCGAATCTGCTCTAAGCCGGAAACACCTTGCGCTGAAAACTTGAGCTCGATGACGTTGCGTGAAGCTAGCTGCAGTCGCCACTTTAGCTCGCGCAATACCGTGCTTTTACCCATGCCACGCGAGCCGTGCACGATATGCACACAAGGCTCCACCATCGCTTGCTCAAGGCTTGCGACAAGTGCTTCGCGTCCCCGTGGACGCGGCGCCACGAAAGCCGGCACAGCCTCCACTGCCGCGCCAGTCGGCCGCAAAATTCGCTCGAGTGTCGCTGCAAATTCATCTGCACTTGGGATGCGCTCTCGCGGATCGGCTCGCAGCGCAAGCAGTGCAGCCTCCGCCAAATGCGCTCGTAGTCCGGTCCATTGCATGCTTTTCGGCCGGGCACCGCGCAGCTTACTGGCAAGCCCCGCCCGGCCTTCGTCTGCGAACGGCGCGTGCCCCGCTACGGCGCACCACAGCGTTGCCCCCAGCGCGTAGAGGTCGCTCGCTTGCGAAGGACCAGCCCCGCTGAACAACTCTGGCGCCATGTAGTGCGGCGTGCCGCTACCCGACAGATGGGCTGCGCTATCGACCTTTGCAGACAGACCGAAATCGATGAGCGAGGGCTCTCCTGAAACTGTGACGATCACGTTCGCCGGCTTCAAATCACCATGAACGATGCCGAGCCTGTGCACCTTGGAGACAAGCTCGGTCAGCCGCAGCACGACGTAGGCCGCATCCTCGACCGGGTGCTCCCCGAGAAAACTATCGAATGGTTTTCCATCCACGAAGGCGCGCGTAAAGAACGGGCCTTCGGGCACCGATAGCCCACTCGGCATGACGCCCAGGTCGTAAACCGGCGCGACGCCCGCCAGGCTAACCGAGCTGAGCACCGCGAACTCGCGGGCCAGCGATACGCGAAACGCCGGGTCCGATGCGTGCTCGATGCGCTTCAGCGCAATCGGAATGCCTGGCCGCAGCAGGTCGCGCACGAGATACACGCCGCCCGCTGCACCGGAGCCGAGGGGCCGTACGACCTCATAGCGTCGGGAGAGAAGCACCTGCCGACGTTAGCCCATTTTGACACACATAAGCAATACGACACACGACGGCACACCAGCTAGCCTTACAACTTTCAGGATGAGCCACTATGCGCCACACGAAGACGCAGAGACGCGCTCCCGGTACCGAACTGTTTCGGTCTCCAGAAACGCCGACGTGCGGATGTGAGGCGGGGCGTTCTCAGCGCTTGGGGCGCACGAGCACGATGGGGGCGATCTCTTCTTCCACCAAGAGGTCGTCCTCGATCTCGATAGGCAGCAGCAAGGCCTGGGGCATCTCTGCCATGGACGGTTCGTGCGGCGGCACCGCTCGCAGAGCCTGGAGGTCGTTCATGTATCCGCCATGGGCCTCGGCAGGCTGGTGGCGCGACTGGGCCACCGCGCGATGCGGCGTGAAATGCATGACCTGCGCCTGAGCGGGAGACTGTTGAGCAGGCACGGGACGGTAGGATCCGTGCCCCCGCGCCACGCGCTCCTCCTCACGGAACACTTGCTGATAATAGCGAGCCAGCGCCTGATGATTCGGACTGAGTCCCGTGGAGACTGCGTACTCTTCAAGCGCATGCGCAAGGTGCAGCGCGCTCGGATAGCGCCGCCCGCGGTCCCTCGAAAGTGCCGTCAGCACGATGTACTCGAGCTCCTGCGGATAGTCGGCGACCAGGTGACTCGGCGGCAACACATCGCGCTCTACGATGGAGGTCATGATCTCAATCTCGCCGCCATGAAAGAGCCGGTGACCCGTCGTGAGCTCATAAAGCAACACGCCCACTGCAAAGACGTCGGAACGCTTGTCGATACGCTGCCCGCGCACCTGTTCGGGAGCCATGTACGCGAGCGTGCCCTTGATGGATCCATCGTTCTGGCCCTCATCGCGCGCAGTGTGCGCCACGCCGAAATCCAGCAACTTCGCGAATCCATCGGGCGTGATCATCAGATTGTGAGGGGTCACGTCGCGATGCACGATGCGCATCGGCCGCCCTTCGTCGTCGTTGCGCTCGTGCGCATGGTGCAGCGCATCACAGAGCTGCTCGATGGCACTGACCACGGCATCGAAGGGCATCGGAATCCCCTCGCGGGCGCCCGCAGCACACAGCTCGGCCAACGTAAAGCCGGGCACATGCTCGATGACCAGGTACCAATGGCCGTCCGCGCAGCCGAGATCGTAGATCTGCGGAATGTTCGGGTGATTGAGCGCAGAAAGCACGTGCGCCTCATCCTGAAACATCCGCACCGCCTCTGGGTGATACGCGAGATGCTGGAAAAGACGTTTTACGACCACCCGTCGACGGAACCCTGCCTCGCCAGAATACTCCGCGAGAAACACCTCTCCCATGTTCCCGTTCGCGAGCTTCCTCTGCAGTCCGTAACGGCCGACTGCTTCGACCACCATAGAGACGATTGTAGTCGGAGCTTGGCCATTCCGCGACACCACTTAGGATTGCCGCGCGAAAAGAAAATTGACGTACAATGTGGGTTCTGCGGCATGACGCAGTGCGGCGAGATGAGGCGAAGTAGTATGGGCGCGTTCGCGAACAAGACATTTGTAATCGTCGGTGCCGGACGGGGCATAGGCCGCGCCACTGCACTCGCCCTGGCGAAAGAGGGCGCCCGACTCGTCCTCGACGACTCCGGCTGCGACACCGATGGCCAAGGGCACGATCCGAAGGTTATCGACGACGTGGTGGCCGAGGTTCGAGCACTGGGATCTGAAGCACTCGGCTTCGCCTTGGATGCGAGCGAAAAGACCGCGGTCGCGCGCCTGGCAGCTGCCGCGCGCGACGCATTCGGTTCACTCGATGGCGGTTTCTATGCCGCCGGCATCTCCCGAGAGCGCGCGATTCTCCGAACGCGAGACGAAGACCTCGATGCCCTGATCGACGTGCATTTCAAAGGGGCCTTTCGCTTCGTCCGAGACCTGGGCCAAGCCCTGGTCGAGCAACGCAAGGGCGGCAGCCTGCTCATCGCCAGCTCTCCGTCGGCATTCTTCGGCACAGCGAACCAAGCGGGCCTCGCTGCCACGGCAGGAGCCGTAGCCAGCCTGGCTCGCACAGCCGCCACTGAACTGCGGCGTCATGGCATTCGAGTGAACGCAATCCTGCCCACGGCGCGCACGCGATTGACCGAGCATCTACCGCTCTTTCAATCGATACGCCCCGACTCCTTGCGCCCAGAATTCGTGGCGCAGGTCGCCTGCCACTTGCTCGGCGACGCCTCGGTGGACGTGCACGGGGAGCTCGTGGGCGTGGCCGGCGGACGAACCTACGCATATCGCATGAGCGAAACGAGTGGGTTATTTCGTGATGGAGGCCCTCTCGACCTGGGAGTGTTGGCAGAGAGTTTTCGCGAAGTGACGCGCAGCTAACAGCACTGCGTGCCTGGGACCTGTCGGGCTTAACCGCCCAACAGGTCGATGATTACGATCCCGCGATCGCTATCATGCCGCTCTTCTTGCCGCTCCACTGGGTAGCCAGGTGGAACAGGCAGCTCAAGATACGGCTGCTGGGGCGCATTGCGCCTACGCTCACGCTCTTCTCGTTGCCTGATTTGCTCGATGATGAACGGCGGCAGCATCGCTCGCTCCTATCCACCCTGTCGGGTTACCTGAGCCTAATCTTAACTCGTGCAATCGCGGTGCCAGGTCTGAAATCGTAACCTAGTCACATTTTTTCTTCGGGCGAGCTCTAGTTGGGATTTTACGCTCCGTTCGGTAAACGAGGGGACTCAGCCTCAAAATCCTCAAACAAACTCGTCATCCATTGGCATCCTGTCAAGTACGCTCGCTTCCACACTTGGGACCCAACATTTCACATTTGCACACTACGCTTTTGTCGATGAAGGTGCGCACGCGACGTACGCCCGCTGCCCACTTCATAACTGGGACAATTAAATTGTGGGCCCTGGCGTGGTGCATTCTCATCTCAACCGCTTCGGTGCGTGCGCAAACTCTCGCCAACCAGCCTGCTTGGGATGGTCTGGATGACCTCGAAAAGGTGCTCGCCACGTCGGATGTTCCGTTCTCCGCGCCGGCCCGACTCGACCTCTCGCAGATCACACCCGCGGATGCTTTGCTCATCGTCAGCCCCCGGCGTGCGCTACCGGTCACCGGACTCACCACCTTTCTGCGCGAAGGGGGGCGAGTCGCGCTCTTTGAAGATGTCGGTGCAGGGGATCGCCTCCTTTCCGCGTACCAAGTGGGCCGCGTTCCGGTGCCAACAGGAGCCGCCCCAGCGCTACGCGGCGACCCTTCCCTGCTCATCGCTTACCCGGCAAGTGACCACCCGCTCGTGTCTGGCGTCTCACTGCTGCTCACCAACCGCGCAAGCGAGCTCAAGCATCCTGAGCTGCGGCCCGTCTTCACATTCGGGCGCACCCATCATGCGTTGATGCTGGCAGGTGCCGTAGGTTCAGGTCGCTTGGTCGCGGTGGGCGATGGCAGCGTGCTGATAAACCAGCTCATGCGCGTTCCGTCCCATCGGCGCTTTGCGGAAAACCTCATCGCGTACCTGTCCACGCCGGGAGGACGCATCTGGCTTGTTGGACCCGACACCCCGTTCGATGGTTCCTATGGCCAGCCCTCGGTCGCCCTCGCGCGCCTCGAAAATTGGCTCAAAAAGCTCTCCCGGCCCGACTTTCCTCCAGCAGTCCTCTGGCTCTTTTCCCTCGCCCTCGCGGGCATCGCCGTCATGGTGGGCGCAGGCGCGTTGCCTAGAAAATCGCCGTATGTGAGCCCCAAGCTCTTTCCCAACGCCGAGGTGTTTTCCGGATCGCTTGGACGCATCGCCGCAGTGGAGCAGCAAGGGGTGAGCTTGCTCTTTCCGTTGCTCGATTACCGACGCGAGCTTCAAGCAGAACTTGCGCACCGCTTGGCTCTGGCCGAGGGGTTTCGCTTCGAAGACGCGCTGCTTTCTGCCCGAAACCGGGGACTTCCGGAAAGCGAGGTGCGAGCACTCGGAACGCTCCTCGAAGAGCTTGCTGCGCTGTCCACGGAAAGCACCGATGCAAAGCAGCGGATACGCGTGAGTGAGTTACGAAACATGGTAGGCCAAGGCGAACGCATCCTTGCGCAGCTCGGGAACGACAAAACATGATGCAGAGGCGAATCGATGAACGCTCCTTGGCCGTCGCGGCGCAGCGAGCCACCACGCTCGTGCAGGAGGTGCAGCGAGCCTATGTCGGACCACGCGAGGTGTCGGAGCTGCTGCTGATTTGCCTGCTCGCACGGGGTCACGTGCTGCTCGAGGGCGTACCTGGCGTGGCAAAAACCACGCTGGTGAAGGCCTTTGCGGCGACCCTCGGCTGTTCGTTTCGACGCATTCAGTTCACACCCGATCTGCTGCCTGCGGACATCACGGGCACGTACGTGCTGTCGCCACGCACGGGCGAGTTTCAGCTGCGTGAGGGCCCCCTGTTCGCAAACGTCGTGCTCGGCGACGAAATCAATCGCGCGCCCGCTAAAACACAGAGCGCTTTGCTCGAAGCGATGCAGGAATCTCAGGTCACGATCGAAGGCGACACGCGCCCGCTGCCCCAACCCTTCATTGTACTCGCCACGCAAAATCCCGTGGAACAAGCGGGCACGTATCCCCTGCCCGAAGCACAAATCGACCGCTTTTTGGTGCGTTTGTTGATTGGCTATCCCGACGCCAAAGACGAACTCAACATTCTGCTGCGGCACATGGACCCCGTGGCAGTGCCGCGCCGCGTGCTCGAGCCGGGCGAGATTCTCGCGATGCAAGAGCTCGTGCACGGTGTGCATGTCGAGACCGAGATTCTCGAATACGTGGTGCGACTTGCACAGTACACGCGCCAGCACTCCCGCGTGTATCTCGGTGCCTCGCCCCGCGCATCGCTCGCCGTGACGCAGGCCGCCCGTGCGCGCGCGCTCGTGAACGGTCGGCCCTTCGTGATTCCCGATGACATCAAAGCCCTGGCGGTTTCGGTCCTCGCCCATCGCTTGGTGCTGACACCTGAGGCCGAAATGGAAGGCGTCGCGAGAGAGAGCATCATCGAAAACGCACTCGAACAAGTTCCCCACCGCTGGGAAGCCGCTCGCTGATGCTGCCCATTCCCACGCCGCGCGCCATCGCGCTGTTTTTGGGCTGCGTGGGCATGTGGACAGTGGGCCTCATCACGCGTTCGTGGATCGCGACCGCACTCGGTTCAGGCGCTGTGCTGTTTCTTGCACTGGTGCTCGCTGCGACGATTCCGCTAGGCAGGCGCGTGCGCGCACAACGCCTCGAATTTGCCTGGTGGCTGGCCCAACGCGACGGGCTCGCAGGCGCGGTGGTGCCACAAGTTCCCTTTCAAATCCGCTGTTACGTTCGCCATCGAGGAACCACGCCGATTGAGCTCACGCGCGTAGAGCCCGTCTTGGCGCCAAGTGCCCAGGTGCTCGACGCCTCGCAGGCTCACCTCTACGTCGCACCTCGTGCACGCAACGAGTTTTCTTTTGCAGTGGTCGCCAAGGCTGCGGGCCGCGTCGTGCTGCACGGCCTAGCCGTGAACTTGCGTGGCCCCCTCGGACTGTTCGATGTGCCGCTCTACTTCCCCAACGCGCTGGCTGTCAAAGTACTGCCGCGCAGCGTGGCCCTCAAACATCCCCTGCGTTCCACAACCACGGGCCAACCTCTCGACCGCCCCGGACGGCATCGCATGCGGCGCCGCGGGGGTGGCACAGACTTGAACGAGCTGCGCGAACTGCAGCCGGGCGATCCTTTCAAATCCATCGCCTGGAAGGCCAGTGCCAAGGCCGGGCAACTTCTGGTGCGCGAAGTTGACCAGGAAGTGCAGCAAACGCTGATGCTCGTGCTCGATGTCTCGGGCTCGATGCGCGGCGGGAAACTGGGCGAGCGGAAGCTCGATTTCGCGTTGGAGCTTTGCGTTGCCCACGCACGGACGTGGCTTGAACGCGGCGATCGTGTGGGCTTCATCTCCGTGGACGGCCGTGTGTTGGGTCATGTGCGTCCTGGCGAGGGCCAAGCCCAGCTCATCCGCCTGTACGACGCGCTGCTCGCAACCACGGAGGTGGTAGACGCCGACCTCACCACCGTGGACGACCGAGGCGTCATCGAAATGGTGGCTCGTTACGTGCGACACCAGGACGGCCTGGATTTCGGGCACGGTCGCAGCGGCTGGGACGTGGCGCTGCTGCTGCAACACGTGAAGAGTGCACTGCCTGTTTTGCGCGCGGGCGACGCGCCCGAAGCGATGACCCAGGCCGGGGTCGAGCTGCGGCGCTTCTGCCGCGACAGGGGCTTACCACTCACGCATCGCGCGACCCCCGCTGGAGGCGACAAAGCCGATGGGCTGAGCAATGCGCTGCGGATCGCAGGGGGACACACTCGCGTCCCACAGGCCGTAGTGCTCATCACAGACCTGGATGGGCTCATAGACTACGATTCCTTGCGCGCCGCAGCGCGTTTGCTTTCGCGCAAAGGACACAGCTTGAGCCTACTTGTGCCCGATCCTTTCGCACTGCTCCCGAGCGAACCGCAGCCCGATGGCGAATCTGAGTTGCGATTAATCTACGGTCGCGCAGAACAGCGCCGGTTGCGCGAGGCGACGCAGCGCTTTGTAAAGCTCGGGGTTACCGTCCAGGTCATCAAACCAGCCCACACCGGCAAGCCCGCAGACCCTAAACACAGCATGAGAGCGACGAGAAGCGCGTGACCGAAGTACCGTCCTGGGAAGATCCTCGTAAGGTTTTGTCGCGCCATGGGCTGTTTCCCAAGCGAGGCTTTTCACAAAACTTCCTGACGGCACAGTCCGTGGTGGAGCGCATTGCCGATGCACTCGAGCTGACTGAGGGCGAGCTTGTAATCGAGCTTGGGCCGGGCCTCGGCACGCTGACCGCCGCCATCCTGCGCCGAGGAGCCCGAGTCACCGCGGTCGACATGGATCGCGACATGCTCCGCGTCCTCGGAATCGAGCTCGGCAAGGTGCCCGGTTTTCAAGCTATCGAAGGCGATGCCACCCAGGTGGACCTCGGAGCCCTCTCTCCCAGTGGCCCGGTCGCTGTGGCAGGCAACCTCCCCTACGCGGTGACCGGTGGCATCTTCCGGCGCTTGGTTGAACAGCATCGGAATGTCAGCCGCGCGGTGCTCATGGTGCAGAAAGAGGTACGCGACCGCCTGATCGCCACTCCGGGCACCAAGGCCTACGGTGCACTGACGGTGTTTACGCGCGGCGTGTTCGATGTGCAGTCGGTGTGCATCGTGCCGCCGGGTGCGTTTCACCCGCCGCCACGCATCGACAGCGCGGTCATCGCCCTCGCGCCCCGAGAGCGCGTCATCGACGTTGCCCGCAAGGGCTTCGAGCGCTCGGTGCGAGCCTCCTTCGAAGCGCGCAGAAAGACCCTGCGCAACGCCCTACTGCGCAGCTATCCGGCCGAGCAGGTCGACGCAGCCCTGGAGCGGGCCAGCATCGACGGCAAGCGACGCGGTGAGACGCTTTCGCCAGAAGAGTTCGAGACCCTGGGCGAAGCGTTCGACACCTGGCCGCTCGCCTGAAGCGCGCCGCCTGCGGTGCACATCACAGTGCCGCTAGTCCTTGGGCGCCCTGTTGGCCGCGCTCTCGCTCAGCACGGCCCAGTTGGCCGCCAGGCCCTCGAGGTTGGCTGTGATGTCCGCGCGCACGACGCGAGCTTCCTTGATCTGCTCGATCGCCTTCGACGCTGTGCTGAGCTCAGAGAGCAAGACCTCTCGCGCCGCGAGCCCCGAGGGACGCAATCCCTCGCCTATCGCCGCCAGCGCCCATGCGGCCTCCGGCGCAAGCTGAGGGTCGCGGCCCAGCGCAAGCGGCACAAGGAGCGGGATGAGCTGCTCGGGCGCCGCAGCAAAGGGAGCGGAACGCAGCGCAAGCAGGGTGCGTTCTCGCGCGTCCGAGGCAGAAAGCGCCGCAGCAAGTACAGAATCGCCGGCCTCGTCCGCAAGCCGCGCAAGCCCGATGTCTGAGATCGGATCCGCATCGCGAAACGGGTCTGCATCTGCCACAGCGCCTGTGCCCATGGCGGTCAGGGCAAGGAAAAGTACGAAAACCGGCGTGCGGGTGCGCAGCATAGGCGATCAGTGTGCCGCATCTTCGCCCCCGAAACCAGACACAGGCCAAGGAGCGGAAACGGTTGATTCGTACGGGCTTAGGCGATAGTTACAGCGCGTGTGCTCGGCGCTTGCGCCGACCCCTTGAGAAAGCCAAGTGACATGGCCGTTCGCGCCCCGCAGACCCCCCGTGTAAGACAGCAGCAGAGCCGTTCGCTCCGAACCCTCGGTTCCGCGCTAGCGGTTTTCCTGGCGGGTTCCGCCCTCCTCACGCAGACGGCGGCAGCCCAAAGCAAAGGCAAGGCCAAGGCGGCGGCCCCAGCAGACACTGGTGGCCTTTCTCTCGAAGAAATCGCCGTCATGCTCGCCTCCCCCGTCGCAGACGAGGTCATCATGGCCATCGAAGCGAGCCCCATGCTCGGGAACACGAGCGCTGCGCCCTTGCTCCTGGAGCGAATCCGCGCGGGCCTGCCGTCCGATATGTTGGAAGCAGCACTCGATGCGCTGGCGGTTCTCAACAGCCCTGCATCGCGCGACGTCTTCATACAGATGAGCCGTCACCGCCGAGAAACTGTGCGCGTACGCAGCGTGCGGGCCCTCGGGTCGCAGCGCAGCCCAGAGAGCGAAACGGCCCTGACGCGCGCCCTGGCAGACTCGTCGTCTGGCGTGCGCGAAGCTGCAGCCGAAGCGCTCGGCAAGGCAGCGAGCAACCAAAGCCTCGAGCCGCTGTTCGTCGCATTCGACCGCGGCGTCCTCAATGCCGGAAGGTCCATCGCCAAGCTTGCCACCGACGAGCAAGTGCCGCGCATCACCAGCATGTTGGGGCGCGTGCCGTTTAGCAGCCTCACGCCTGTGTTCGACGTGCTGCTTGCCCGTAGGGACATCAGCGAGAACACGAAGCTTGCTCTCGTCGCGCAGGTCTCTGAGCTCGGAACGTCGGAAGCGCGCGGGTACTTCGAAGCCCTGCGCACCAAACTACCCGAAGACGCATCGCCCCGCGTTCGCAAAGCCATCGAAGACGCTGCCTCGAGGATAGCTCAGTGACAAACCGCACCGCCCCCTTCCTTTCGCGCGTTACCGCCTTCGTCACCTGCTCTCTGCTCGCCTTCATGGTCGGCTGTGCAGGGCAGCAATCTTTCAGCGCGACCTACCCCGTCAACCGCAAGGAAGACCTGCTCGCAGTCTTGGAGCGCGCCAAGGCTGCGCCGGTTCGCCCGCTGCCTCAAGTGGTCGTCGGCGTAATCGAGCAATCGCGTGGCATCTTCGCGTTCGACCTCAGCGCCCAGCGCATGCTGTTCCGAATGAATGCCGAAGTGACCGGCGTCCCGGTGCCCGCAGGCCCGTTCGTGGTGGTGCCCGAAGGCAACGTGGTGCGTGTGCGCCAGTTGAGCAGCGGCACAAGCATCCTCGAAATCCCGAGCGACGGCATGCACTTGGTCGGCGCCGCGAGCGACGGCACGGTCACCGCTATCGTGCTGACCACGGGTGGCTCCATGGGCGCTCGCTCAAAGCTCATCGTCCTGCAAGGCGAGCACGTCTGGGGCACGCGCGAAATGCCCCGTCAGGCGGGAGGCCCTGCGGTGTTGGGTGGCTACGTATTCGTGCCTCACAATCGCGTGCACTTCTCGGTGGCCGATGCCCACGGCGTCGAGCTCGCGCGCGTCCAGATCCGCGAGGATGTCGCAAGCCAGGCCCTCGCCTTCGATGGCGACGTGTACTTCGGCTTGCTGGGCGTGTATCGCCTCGACGAAGACACCAAGCTTGGCGCGGGCGGCGGAGCCAACTACTTCAGGGTCAACCTCAAAGAGCGCCTGCCTGGCCAACCGAGCTTCTTGCCCAACACCGCGGATCCTCCACCAGCGCTCAATAGTGCCGTGCACCGTGTGAGCCTCAGCTTCTTGCCCGCCATGCGCGGAAACAAGCTCGGCCTGCTCGACGACGCGCTGTACCTGCTGTTTTACCGCCAGCTCTATTCGCTCGACGCCAACACCGCGCTCGCGCGTTGGGTCTACCAAACGGAGAACGACGCCGTAGGTCAAAAGGCCCTCCCGAGCGGCGTGCTCGTTGTCGAAGATAGCGGCAAAGTCAGTGCCGTCAGCAACCAGGGCACCGTGCAGTGGACGACCGACATCGGCGTGCGTCCGATCGTCGCGCGCTTTCAGGCTTCAGACCTGCCGCGCGGCCAAGCAGCAGCTCCCAGCGCCCCGCTGACTATGCAGCTCGTCGATGCGGCGCTCAATCCAGATGCGCGACTCGTGCCGGCGCGTGCGATGGCCGTTTCGATGCTCGCAGGTTTGGAGGACGAAGAAGCGACCTCTGCGCTTATCGAAATCTGCCAGGAGCGCAGCACCCCAGAGCGCGTTCGCAAAGTCGCCTGCGTCGAGCTGGCAAAGCGGACCAACGGTTCGGCCGCCATCGCTAGCGCACTCGAACGGCACGCCAACTACCTCACCGAAACCAAGGCACCGCCCGTGGGCCCCCTCGCGGAAGCGGCCATGCGGAGCGGTGACGCAAGCGTGGTGCCCCTCCTGCTCGCGCATCTTTCCGACCCCGAAACCCCAATCGACGAGCTGCCTGCGCTCATGCTGGCGCTGAAGGCACTCGCCACGCGCGACGCTGCCCCCGCCATCGCTGATTTCCTGCGTCTGTATCACGCGGATGCCAACGAAGACCGCATGACCGACGCGCTGATCATTGCGATTGAGGCCTTGCAAAAGCTGGAGGGGCTCGATGCACAGCGCACGCTGGATCCCATCGCCAGCGACTCGTTCTCCGCGGACAAGGTGCGCGCCAAGGCCGCCCAGGCGCTGGCTCAGCTCACGCAAGTGGCTCCCGCAGAAGCAATGGGTGAGGCCGCACCTCCAACATCGCAGCCCGATGACGACGATGACGACGACGCAGTGGAGCCGCCCGAGGCACGCCCCGAGCACCGCACGGCCGCACATCTCGAGCAAGCCCTCAAGCCCGTGGTGTTTCAGCTCAGCGAATGCGTCCGAGCCCACCCCAAGCGCCCGGGCAGCGCGCGTCTGACCATCGTGCTGGCGGGCGACGGCGATGTACTTGCCATGGAAACACTGCCCGCCGAGCTCAAGAGCTGCATGCGGCCCCACGTGCTCAGCGTGCCGTTTCCCGCCAACAAGTACGGAAACCGCGAGTCGCTGACCACGACCATCCCGCGCTAACGGCGCTCAGAAGGTGTCCGCAGGAAGTGGCGCGGATCGGCGTCGAGGCGGGCCGCTTTTCCTGTGAAACACCTTCTTAATCGTAGCGCTCCGAGTGAACGCGCGTGCGAGGGTAGGCAAGCTGCTGCTTACACACCGCGCGCACCTCGGAAACCATCTTGTTGAGGCCACAGATGAATACGTGCGGCTCGGCCAGCTCGCGGGCCAGCTCCGCAACGTGGGCCTGCACGTAGCCCGTTCGGCCGCGCCAGGCGCCGGTCGGACGAGACAGCGACACCTCCAATCGGATTTGCCCTGACTCAGCCAGCGCTTCCAGCTCGGGTCGCCACAGAATGTCCTCTTCCGCGCGGCAGCCAAACAGCAGCGTAACGGGGGCTCCTGCAGCCTCCCCTGACTTTGCCCGGCTCAAAAGCATGCTGCGAAAAGGCGCGAGGCCCGTCCCCGTGGCCACGAACAACGCTGGCTGACGCCGGAGCGCGGCATCCTGCGTAAAAAAGCCCTGTGGGCCGTCCACCGTCACTTCATGGCCAGGCTCGAGCCGGTGCAAAACGGGAGACAAGCGCCCATCGATCACCAGCGTAACGGCAATTTCTAACTCGGCCGAGCTCGGCGCACTGGCGAGGGAATAGGCCCGTTTCCACGTTCCCTCCGGGGTCTTCACCTCGAGGTCGACCCACTGCCCCGGTTCAAAGCCAACGGGCCCATCTACCGGCGCCAGGGCCAACGAACGCACCGAGGGGGACAGATCCGTGACCCGGGCGACGCGAGCCTTTCTACGCGTAGTTGCCATGCCCAGTGCAATATGGCGGAGCTCCGTGCATGGGTCGAGCGTGGGGTATGCTCGGCCCCGTGCCACGGTCCAAGGTTCGCCTAGTTATGCAGCAGATGCTTCTTCGTTTGCCCATGCCGGAAAAACGGCTCGCCCCTCAGTCGCGCCTGCGCTTTGTGGCCCTGGGCCTCGCGTTCGCACTCGGCGCAGGGGGCAGCGGCTGTCCGCAGCACAAGCGAGTCACCCCTCTCCCGCCCCTCGAGCTTGCCGCAAGCGCCGATCCGAGGGCCGAGGCTGATTTCCGTGCGGCGCAAAACGCACGGATTGCGGGGCGAACAGAGGAGGCCGAAAGGCGCCTCAAGGCGTTCATGGAGTCATGGCCCGAGGACCCGCTCGAGCCCTTTGCGCGCCTGGAGCTCGGGCGATCTGCGCTCGCGCGCAAGCAGTACGCGGAGGCTCGGGGACTGTTCGACATCGTTGCTGGGAGCTCGGACCCGGTGCTCGCCGAACGCGCGCGTATGTACAGCGCGGTGGCCGCTCAGCGCGCAGGCGACCATGCACGGGCCCTGTCCGTGCTCACGCCTTTTCTGGGCCGCACGGTCGACCCTGACGAGACCACGCTCGTCCTCGACACGCTCGCGGCTGCGCATGAGGGGCTGGGGGACAGGCTTTCTGCGCTGCGCATGCGAGACCGCGAGCTCCTGGGGAATTTGCCCGGCGACACGCGGGAGCAGGTCGAGCGTTCGGTGCGAACCCTGACCGCAGATCTCGATCCCGGACTCGAGCTTCCGAAGGCCTACGCACAACTTCCGCATTCAGGTTTCGCCTGGCCCGAGGTCGCTCGGCGTCTATTGCGCATCAGTCACGAAAAGGGCGATCGTGAGCGCGTCTCGGAGGTCGCCGACGCCATGAGGGCGGAGGGGCTTGCGCTCGACGAAGGACTGTCTGCACTCGTGCTGAAGGCCGAGCGGTCGAGCGATGCAGATCCCTCGGTAGTCGGCGCGATTTTGCCACTCAGCGGACGAGGACGTGAAGTCGGCGAAGCTGCCCTGCGCGGTCTGCTGTACGCATCGAGCCTCGAGACCTCCGGCACCGCGCGCCCGCGCCTTGTGTATCGGGACGATGCGGGCGACCCCGAGCGCGCCGTCGAGGCCCTCGAAGATCTGGTCAACGTACACCGCGTGATCGCCATTATCGGTCCACTCAACGTGGGCCCCGCGCAAGCGGTCGCGGAACGCGCAGAGGAGCTCGGCGTCGCCGTCCTCGCATTGAACCCGGACAAGACCCTCCAAGAGCGCTCCGACACAGCCTTTCGCTCGATGCCAGAGCCACGCGAGGAGGCGTCCATGCTGGTGCGCGAAGCCATGCGCGCAGGGGCCAAGCACGTTGGAATTCTCCATCCCGAAAGCCCTTTCGGGCATGCCATGCGCCAAGCATTCGACCAGGCAGCTTCCGAACTGCGCCTGAGCGTTTCCGCAGTTTCCTACCCTCCGACCACGACCAACTTCGTGCGTGAGGCGGGCCAACTCGAGAAACTGCACGTCGACGCGGTGGTGCTGGCCGATGGCCCCTCTAAGGTGGCCCTCATCGCCCCAGCACTCGCGACGGTGGGGCTGTGGTCCGTAACGCCTGGCACACGCCCCCCAGAGGGCCGCGCCGTCACCTATCTCGTCCCTTCCGCGGGCTTCGATCCGAGCCTCGCACGCAGCGCTCGACGCTACCTGCAAGGCGCATTGTTCGTCGTGCCATTCGACGCCAACCAGGCCGTGGACTTTGCCGAGGGCTATCGGGCGCGCTTTCAGGTCGAGCCCAACTTCTTCGCCGCCGTGGCCCACGACGCCTACCGCATCCTAGAGGGAGGTTTGGCGACGGGCGCAGACACGCGCGCAAAGCTTGTAAATGCCCTCAAGCGAACGCGCGTAGAGGACAACGCGACCGCCCTCGACGGCTTCTCCCCCCAACGCGGTCCACGTGTGCCGGTGCGCCTCGAGACGCTGCTCGGCGAGGCCTTCGTTGGGCTTCACTGAGCTAGGCCCCCCAAACAACGGCGCAGGCGCGTAGCTTCACGGCCACGCTAGCTCTCAGCGCAAAAGCAGCGCTGTGAGCGCCGCAATCACAGCCACGGCCCCCACTGCGATGCCTATCGCAGGGCCCATGCTGTTGCGGCCAGGCAGTCCATGGGCCGGTATGCTGACGGTAGCGCCGCCTCCTGCATTTCCACCGACGGCAGGGGCGCTCACACGCAGGGAAGGAATGCCCCCAGCGCCGCCCTGCAATGCAGGCGGTGGATCCGACACGACCCCAAAAGCCTTGGCCGCAGGCGGTTGAGCCGACGCAATGGCTTCTGCGATTTCCGCCACGTCGGTGCGCGCCCAGCGCTCCACGTTGCCCTCAAGGCCGTAGGCCTCACACATATCCTTGGCCATCGCAGAGGCGTCGGAATAGCGCTTGGTTTTGTCCTTGCGGAGGCCCTTTTCGATCACGTCATCGAGACGCGGGGGCAATCCCGGCTTGAGCTGCGAGACCGGCGTCGGATTGTGATTGATGATCCGGATCAGGATTTGGGCCACGTTGATGGCTTCAAACGCGATCTTTCCGGTCAGCGCTTCGTACAGGATGGCCGACAGCGCGAACACATCGGTGCGCTGATCGACGTCTTGCTTCCCCATCGCTTGCTCTGGGGACATGTAGTAGGGCGACCCGAGCGTAGTGCCGAACGCGGTAAGCTTGGGTCCAGTCTCCATCTGCAGCTTCACGGAGCCGAAATCGAGCACGCGGACGTCATCGCCCCCCACACCCTTGCACAGAAACACGTTGTCCGGCTTCAAGTCTCGGTGGATGAAGCCGAAGGAATGCGCGTGGTCGAGCGCAAGAGCCGCCTGACACATGACGCGCACGAGGCGGGGCGCCTCGAGCTGCCCATCTCGCCTCAGAAGATGCCCGAGTTCCTCGCCTTCGAGGTACTCCATCGTGAGGAAACCAAGGCCATCCGGCGTGGTTCCAAACTCGATGACCTTGACGATGTTCGGATGCGACATCTCGGCCGCGGTCTGGTACTCGCGCTTGAAGCGCTCAACCGCCACGGGATCGCGCGAGACGTCGGGATGGAGCACCTTCACCGCTACGCGGGCCTTCGTTGCGAAGTGCCTTCCCTCGTAGACTCGCCCCATGGCGCCGTCCGCCACGCGCGCAACGACGAGGTAGTCGCCAAGTTTGTCGCCTAAACGCGCGTCGAAGTCGTCTTCGGATTGCTCCTGTATGGTGATCGTTCCGCATTCACCGCAGAAGAACACCTGGTCCGAGTAAACCTTCGCGCATGCAGTATCGGGGCATTTTCGAGCCACAACCAGAATGCTAAAGGACAGAGACCTAGCGAGCAACGGAACTGGTGGTCTAGCCTGCTTTTGGTGTGGCTGGGTGGGATGGCACCCGCCGTCTCCTCGACCCATTTCGGGCCCTTCCCTCCCCTCCATACGACACATCAGGGGCGCGGCGCGACGTGCCTCAGCGTCGATACCAGCGATCGGTGGCAGGATCGTGAACCAAGGTCAGCTCCGCATCTGCGAGGCGCACCCGGAAACAAACGGTCGCCTGCGCTGCTATCCCCACAGCCTCGGTCCAGCGACCTAGCACTTCCAACGCCCCCGACCGCGAGCCCTTGAGCGCCCTCGGCGCATAGCCCCACCCCTTCGCCTCCCGCAGCTCGACCTCGACGGGCTCCCCGATGGGGTCCCACGAAGGGGCGGTCAGACCACTCTCGACCCGCAGACTCTCGGCCAAGGGAACCACGTCACGCAGAATCTGCACGGAGATGGCCGAAGGTTCGAGCCAGACCGCCAACACATGCTCGTCGCTGACCCTGCGCACGATGGCGGACAACGCCTCTGCCTCCAGCAACCACTGCACGGGCCCATTCCTGTTGCGCGCGGATGCTCGCTCCACCATCTCGCGCGTGGGATTGAGTAGCGTGGCTGCAAACACCATCGCCTCGAACGGCGGTTCGCGAGAGGCGTAGTCGATGCACTCGCCGTCCACATCCACGAACACCGCCGCGCGCACCCCAGGGTGCTCCGTGAGCAGGCTCGACAAAATGACGGAAAACGGCGTCTCGGGCCGATCACGCGAAAGAGAAAGTGCCTCGTTCGGCTCGCTCACGTTCCGGTGCCTAAGAGGCTTTCATCGGCGAGTGCTTCGCGGACCTTGGCCTCGTCGTAGACGACCTGGGTTTTGTTGCGAAGGTCTTTGAGAAGCTTTTGCAGTCGTTCTTGCCTGAGCTGGTTCCCCTCAGATTCGTCGCCTTCGAGGGCATCGACCAACACGGTGCGGGCCCGAGCCCGCTCGACTTCACGTAGGGTTTTGGGCAGATCTCCAAACCCGAGTGCAGCGGCGTGCTGTGCCAAAAGGCGTTCATCGATGAGGCGAGACAGCGCTTCTTCAGGCGCAAGCCCTGAGGCGTCGCGAAGCTGCCGGACCTCTTCCAAACCTATCGGCTCGTCGTTGACTTTCGCGACGACGCCCCCCTTGGGGATTCGCCTTTCGCTGACATTCGACGAGGAAACGCGCTCTTCACAGGCGGCAAAAAAGGCGACGAAGAGTCCTGCTACGAGCCAGCTCTTCGCCACCATGATCACTCCCCCATCGACGGACGCAGTAGCTCGACGCCCGCGCGCACCAGCGCAAGGCCGGTGCTGACGAGCAGGACAGCCCCCACATATTCTTGGTTTCCCAAGTGGCGAATGGCTATCCCCAAAACGGCCAGGGCCGAAAATATTAGGAGGGCGCCTACCCCTTCGCGGAGCCGTCGTGCCATCCCCGACGCGTTAGCTGCGTGCGCGAGCGGCCAACTTGGCCTGGGTCGCGAGCGCGCGCTCTTTCACGTGGTTCCAGATCGCGCGGCCTTCTTCGGCCTTGCGCAGCGCTTCGATTTTCTCGACGCCCTCGGTCGATCCATTGATCGCCACGAAGTCGAGTGCGCTCAAGACATCGCCTCGCACCATCTCCTTGGGGTGGTCGACCTTCGCGATCAATGCGCTGAGGGCCTGGGCATTGCCACGGCCAAGACGCGCGACCATGTACGAAGCCTTGCGCGCGACGTTCTCGTCCTTCTCGTCGAGCTTCTGGATCCAGCACGTGAGATCTTGGTCGCACGCACTGGCGACCGCCAAGAGCCCCTCGTTCTGCTGCTGGAATGTCTGCTTGTACGGGCTCGAATCGCCGTTGATAAAGGCGGACGCTTGCGCGGCTTCCGCCTTGTTCGCCAGGAGCGAGTAGGCATTGAGCGCTATCACACGCAGATCAGGCAGCTCGTCTTCGGGAGCCTTCGCCACCTTCATGAAGAATGCCTGCAAGCCCGGGTCGTACAGGTGCTGCATGGCTCGCAGCGCCTGCATGCGCTGGATCTTCTCTTGCGAGTCGTAGACCTTGATCAACACGCTGCGAATGCGATCCGTGTCGGACTCGGCACGGTTGATCTGCGCGAGCGCAACGGCCGCTCCGAGCTGAACGCCCTTGTCCGCGTCCGAGGCCGCGGCGATGAGCGGATCGATGGCCTCTGCAAAGCCAAGCGTTCCCAGCGCGAAGATGGCTTCCTTCTTCATCTCGGCCGTCGCGTTCATCTGTTCGGCTGCTTGCGGCACCCGGCGACGGATCGACTCGATCCACGCCTTGGTCTGCGAAAGCGCCTTTTCGTCCTCACCACGCAGCACCTTGAGCAAGGGCGGCAGGGCAGGCTTGCCGATCCGCACCAACGCGGCGGGCACGGTCTGGGTCAGGCGATTGCGCGGATCCGACGGATCGAACAGGTAGAGCGCTTCCATCAATGCAGGCACAGTCGACGGATCAGCCAGGCGACCGAGCTGCTCGACAGCAAGATTGTTGATCAGAAAATTCTGCTCTTCGGACTGACGCAGCGCGACCTTGGTCAGCACTTCAGCGCCTGCCGGGTCGTTGAGCTCACCGAGCGTGCGCAAGAACTCGATGCGCATGCGGTTGTCGACGCCGCGCTTGCCCGTCACGTTGTCGAGCGATTCTGCGAGCTTTTTGACGGTCTCGGTGCTGCGCCCCGGAGGGAGCGTGATGACTGCCAGGGTCCGAGCCGCTGTGAGCGCATGCTCTTCGTTCACTTCGGCGCGCCACTCGAGGGCCTTGAGCAGAGCGGGCAGCGCACGGGCATCGCGCATCTCCTGCAGCAAAAGCAGGATTTGCTCGCCAGCGCGCGTGTCTTCCGGGTGCTCGAGATAGGTCTTTACCAACTGATCTATCGTCGCGTCGGCGAGCGCCTTTACCTCGGGCGCACTGCGATCGCTTTTGGAAGTGGCGAGCGCTGCGCCATAGAGCCGCTTCAGGTTACCCAGCGCGTGTTCGCGACGAACGGGGTCCGCCAGTTCTTGCGCCTGACCTGCAGGATCGTTGGGATCGGCGTGACAGCCGAATGTGCTTACCGAAAGGCTGAGCACGAGCGCCCAAGGCCTGAGCGTGTCAACAAGCTTTGTCATAGCAGGAACCTTCCTCCCCGAATGCTCGCGCTTGCTGAACTCCACCCGGCCACAAGCGTTTTTTCCACGTATTCACGGGGGGTTATGCGAGCCGCCGGACTATAGCCGTGGGCCGTCCGCGAAGTCAACGCTCGCGCTCTTGGGCTAGACGTTTGCTGTCTGCCCCACGCTTTGCTGTCTTCCGGTCTCCTGCGCGATCGTGTGCGAGCTTGAGCGGCTGCCCCATTTGACGCAGCGCGACATCACACACGGCCGCTTAGCGAAACTCGCTCAGAAGTAGATAGGATAGGTCAGTCGGAGGGAGGGCTCACCAAACTCGGGAAAGCGCACGTCACGCAACGCGCTTACAAGGCAGGTGCCCTCTGGGGTGCCCGCAAAGCTGCCCTGAACCAGTGCGTACGAGACTTTTCCGGTGTTCCGAACCGTGAGCTGGGCCTGCACGACGCCTGAGCGTCCGCCGGTACACTTGCTGAGGCCGGGCAGCGCCGCCCCCATGGTCGCAACGACCTGCTCACGCGAGAGCTGCGCAGCGACCTCGCCCTGACCCGCCGCGCTCTTTTCGCTGCGCGCGGGCCTCGCAGATCGTGGAGCGGCTTCGACGGCCTTACGTTCCGCACGCTTTTGACCGCCCTGACGCGCGGCGACCGCGCGCGGACTCGGCTCGGTACGGCGCACTGCCTCCGGGGCCGGGTTATCTGCCTCGACTTCATCTACCCGCGCTGCGGCCTCGGCTACCGCCTCTTCGACGGGCGCTTCAGCAATTTCCGCCCGCGCGGGGACTTCGTCGCTTCGCACAGCTGCGAATGTCGACTCGCTTGGCCCGAGATCGCCACTGGAGCGCCCCACACTTGCTGCAACCGGCACGGACGCGTCGGTTTGAGATGCCCCATGAAGTCGATTTCCGACCGCACCCAGGCCCACCAGGATCGCCGCAGCGGCCACCATCTGCCAGACAGGACTTCCCTGCTTTGACTCCGGTACCAGGCTCTTGGGGGCTGTGGTGGGCGCGATGGAGTTCGCGAGCGGATGCGTCTGAGGCAGGGTAATCCGCTCCGTGGGCTCCGCCTTGGCTCGGCTCGTGGGCTGAAACTCCGCCGGCAACGGCAACAGCGTCAGGATCGGGATCTCATCGGACTCAGACGACGGTATGTCGCTGTCCGTGACCAGCCTGTCGAACTCGCTGTCGCGCAGCAATTCGATGCTCTCACGCGCCTGGAGGCCTGCCATGACCTCCTCGGTGGAGACCATGACGAGATCGTGATTCCAGGAAGAAACATCAGCAATTTCAGACTCGTCCACGTCGAAAGCGCCGTCCAAGACATCCGCCTCGGACCTCGCCTCGACGTCCGCGCTGTCCGCAGCCCGGACTTCGTCTGCCTCGCGAGCGAGGGGATTCACCACGATCAGGGTTTTCGCCTCATCGTCGACTTCACCCTCGTCCAAGACCTCGTTCGCCCTTCGAAAATCCGTCACGGCCCCTCCGCTGAGGCTTCTGGCGGGGTTCACCGCTGCGGGCCTAAGCTTCTCGAGCGTACGTGGTTCATGAGCGGCCTTCTACGCCTTCCTACGTGGAAACGAACATTTCAGTTGGGTATCTCACCCATGGCTACATACCGGCGCACCGTGTTGGTAAGTCGCCCAGCCTTTGACCTGTACCTACAAAACGCACTAAGTTTCGTTTGTGTCGACCCCACCGAGCAGCGAGCGCCGTAGAGATGTCCGAGCGCCCATTGAGCTCAAAGTCGAATACAAGCGACTTAACTCGTTTTTCGCCGACTACACGCGAAACATCAGCCGCGACGGCATGTTCATTCGGACCCAGAAGCCCCTGGGAATCGGGACTGAGTTCGTGTTCAAGCTGCAGGTCCCCCAGCTCGAGCAGCCGCTGGAGCTGCATGGCCGGGTGCAATGGACCGTCAAGCCGGAGCAGGCGGACAGCGAGCAAGAACCCGGGATGGGGATAGGATTCATCTACGAATCGGAGTCCGAGCGGCAGCGCATCGTGGCGATCGTCGAGCGGCTCATGGTGAAGAGCTTGGGCAAGGCCCTCTACACCAAGCTCGTCGCCGAGCGCCGTCGGCAACCCCCCTAGCGTTTCGGTTGCCCGTTCGGTACGTCGATCTCGCGCTGGGTCTCTCGACTTACGCGGTTTTGCTCGCTACACCGTATGGGCATGGAGCAGTTGCCCGTCGACCCCACCCTCGACCTGGAGGACGAAATCCGCCGCCTAAAGCGGGAGCGGAACGCGGTCATTTTGGCCCACTACTACCAGGACGGGGAAATCCAGGATCTGGCCGACTACATCGGTGATTCTCTGCAGCTCGCGCAGGCAGCGAAGAAGACTGACGCTGACGTCATCGTCTTCTGCGGCGTTCACTTCATGGCCGAAACGGCGAAGATCCTGAATCCCACCCGCACGGTGGTCATCCCCGATCTCAACGCAGGCTGCTCGCTGGCTTCGGGCTGTCCCGCCGACAAGTTCCGAGCATGGCAGGCCCGCCACCCGGGCTCAGTCACCATCAGCTACATCAACTGTTCGGCCGAAGTGAAAGCCGCCAGCGACCTGATCTGCACCTCCTCGAATGCCGAGAAGATCGTGCGCTCCGTGCCGCCCGAGACCCAGATTCTGTTCGGACCCGACAAGAACCTCGGGCGCTACCTTATCGAGCAGACCGGGCGCGACATGGTGCTGTGGCAGGGCAGCTGCCTGGTTCACGAGACCTTCAGCGAGAAGAAGCTCATAGGCCTCAAGGTGCGCCATCCCGAGGCCCTGATCGTGGCGCATCCAGAGTGCGAAACCCCAGTCCTCAAGATGGCCGACTTCATCGGTTCCACGAGCGCCCTACTGAAGTTCGCAACTCAGTCTGAGGCCAAGGAATTCATCGTCGCGACCGAGCCCGGCATCATCCATCAGATGGAGAAAGCCGCCCCGGATAAGACGTTCATTCCTGCGCCACCGACCGGGAACTGCGCCTGCAACGAGTGTCCTTTCATGCGCCTCAACACACTCGAGAAGCTGTACCTTTCCCTGCGTGACCTGACGCCGGCCATCGAAATGAGCGAAGAACTTCGCCTTTCGGCCCTGCGCCCCATCGAGCGCATGCTCGAGTTGTCTTGAGCCCTGCGCGCCAAGTTTTCGTAACTTCCAAGCAAGAATCGACCATCCATGACACTCATGATCAGCGAACAGCGAGCCGAACTCGCCGACCTGGTTCAGCGCCTATCGGTGCTGGGGAGGTATCTTTGACGTCGACGGCCTTCGCCACCGAATCGAGAGCCTGAACTACGACAGCCAGGTGCCGGGTTTCTGGGACGACCAGGAACGCGCACAAAAGCTGCTTCGTGAGCGCTCCTCGTATGAGAGCACCGTCGAGCAATTCGACCGCCTCACACGCGAAGCCAACGACCTAAGCGAAATTCTTGAGCTCGCTGTCGCGGACAACGACGAAAGCATGCTGCAAGAAGTCTTGGGGCAGCTCCCTGCGCTCGTAGCAGGCGTGCGGAAGCTCGAGCTCATGCGGATGCTCTCTGGCGCGGAAGATAAGTCCGATGCCATCGTGTCCATCCATCCCGGAGCAGGCGGTATCGATGCGCAAGATTGGGCAGAAATGCTCATGCGCATGTACCTGCGCTGGTGTGAAAAGAAGGGCTACAAGACGGAGGTCATCGACCACCAACCAGGCGATGAAGCCGGTATCAAAGATGTGAGCTTCACCGTCTCAGGTCCGAACGCCTACGGCTTTTTGCGCTCGGAAAACGGCGTCCATCGCCTGATTCGCATCAGTCCGTTCGACGCCAATGCCCGGCGCCAGACGTCCTTTGCAGCAGTGTTCGTCGTGCCCGACCTCGACGAAGACATCGGCGACATCGTCATCAGGCCGGAAGACCTGAAGGTCGACACCTTCCGCGCAGGAGGAGCCGGCGGTCAGCACGTCAACAAAACTGAATCCGCCGTTCGCTTTACACACCTTCCGACCGGTGTCGTCGTGGCGTGTCAGCAGGAACGCTCCCAGCACAAAAACCGCGCGACCGCGATGAAGATGTTGCGCGGCCGTTTGTACGAGCGCGCGCGCCTCGAGAAGGAAGCCGCCTTCGAGAAGTCCTACGGCGGCTCCAACAAGAGCGACATCGACTTTGGCTCGCAGATTCGCAGCTACACGATGGCGCCCTACACGCTCGTCAAAGACGAGCGCACCGAGCACAAGATTTCTCAGGTAGAAACCGTGCTCGACGGCGAGATCGATGAGTTCATCGAGGCCTTCTTGCTGCTGAAGGCCAATCGCAAAGCGGAAGCCGAGAAAAGCACAGCCAGCTGATTCAGGTAACGAGCAAAGGGAGTAGCTTCCGTGGCATCCGAAGAAGAGTTGATCCGCGCGCGACGCGCAAAGTTCGAAAAGCTGGAACAAGCCGGCACGCGACCGTACCCCAACACATTTCACGGAAGTGAAGAGGAACGTAAGGCCGCGCTCGATGTAGCGAACGACGAAGTCAGGCGCGCGAGCTTGCCCGCCGAGACCGAGCTCACGGGCGACGAGCCGAGCCTGAGCTTGTTTGGCCGTGTCGTAGCCAAGCGCGGGCCGTTCTTGGTCGTGCGCACGCCGTACGGCGACATGCAAACCCTTGTTCGCAAAGACAAGCTCTCGGAACCTGCAGCCGTTCAGCTCGCAGCAGTCGACTTGAGCGACTTTGTCGGTGTACGTGGACCCCTGATTCGAACCGGCACGGGCGCTGCCGCGGTACGCGCGGACCACTACGAGCACGTCAGTAAAGCCGTGCTTCCACCGCCAGACAAATGGCACGGCCTCACGGACGTGGAAAAGCGCTATCGCGAACGCTATCTCGACTTGTTTGCGAGCCCTGACGTCGCCCAGGTATTCCGTGCGCGCTCGCTCGTAGTGCGCGCTCTGCGCAGTTTCCTCGATGCGCGCAGCTTCCTCGAAGTCGAAACGCCTCTGCTCCATCCGTTGCGCGGTGGTGCGACCGCCAAGCCCTTCAATACGCACCACAACGCGCTCGACATGGGCTTGTATCTACGTATTGCGCCCGAGCTCTATCTCAAGCGCCTCCTAGTGGGTGGGCTCGACCGTGTGTACGAGATCGGGCGTTGTTTCCGCAATGAAGGCATCAGCACGCGGCACAATCCTGAGTTCACCATCCTCGAATTCTACATGGCGTACGCAACCTGCGACGACCTGATAGGACTCACGGAGCAGCTCTTCCGCAACGTCGATGCCGCCCTTTCGGACAGCTTTCCGGAGCTCACCAAAGAGCGCTCGTTCGATTTGAGCGGTCCATTTGCCCGTGTACCCATGCGTAACGCCATCGTCGAGCGCGTCGCGCGCTCTGGAACGGGCGAACTCGCACATACCGCATTCGATGGCTTGCTCGACCTCGAAACGATTCACTCTTCGGACAAGCTCTCGGCGTTGCTGGCATCCCTTACCGACAAGCTTCCAGCGGACCTGCGGGCTGCGCTCAAGAAGTGCCAAACCCACGGCGAGCGCATTTTCACGCTGTACGAGCACCTCGTAGAAGCAGACTTGCCCAAGCTCTACCGCAACCAGGACGGCCTAAAGTCGATTCCCGTGTTCATCACGGAGTATCCCTTCGAGGTCTCGCCGCTCGCGCGCCGCAACGATGTGGAACCAGAGTTCGTCGACCGCTTCGAGCTGTTCGTCGATGGACGCGAGGTCGCGAACGCGTTCAGCGAGCTCAACGACCCCGAAGACCAAGAGGCGCGCTTCCGTGGCCAGCTCGACAACCGCGCGCGTGGTGACGACGAGGCGATGGACTTCGACGCCGACTATATCCGCGCCCTCTCCTACGGCATGCCGCCTGCTGCGGGCTTTGGACTAGGCGTGGACCGCCTCGTGATGCTGCTCTGCAATCAGCCCTCCATCCGGGACGTGCTGTTGTTCCCACTCATGCGACCGGAGGCTCGGTGACGCGCTCGAAGGCGCCTGTCGCCTTGCGTGGCGTAGTCGCATTCCTCGGCATCGCTGCGTGTTTGGGCCTGGCGGTTTCGTTTGCACAGCCTGCCCCTTTTGCTCTGCTCAAGAACGACGCGCTACGCCCCGTTTTCGTGGGCGCAATCGGCGGTTTTTCTGTGCTCTTTGCGTTTTCTCTGTGGCTTTCTGCACGCACGCAACAGATGCCTCAAGGCATGCCAGGCCGACTGCGCACGGCGGTGCTTGCGCATGCGTTCACAGCGCTGGGCCTGAGCGCCGCAGCACTCACGTCAGTCGTTGTGTACGCGGCTCCAGAGCTTCCCGCTGGTACACCACTCAGCTTAGAAGATGCGCTTCTCATGTTTCCTCGCGAGCTCAAGCTCGCATTGATCACGGCAGCCAGCATCGCGATTGCATCCTCCGTGACAGGGCTTTCCGCGCTCGTCGCGCTGTGGTTTCTCGTTCCACTCAAAGTGCGCGGTGTTTTGTTCGCCGTGGTCGACGCGGTCCTTATCGCAGTCACGGTCTGGCTCTCACTGAGCTTCGACTTCGTGCCGAAAAGCACCGACTCACGAGACTTGATAGGTCCCTCGGCGCGCCTCATCGCGACCTTCCTGCTGGGCGTTCGCTTGTTCGCTCGCGGCCTGCCCTACGCACTCGATGCCATCGAGAGTATCGACCTGCGCACCCTGGTTGCGGCGCGACACCTGCGCGCAAAAAAGAGCGGTTTCCTCGCAGCTATCAGCTTTCTTTCTATCCTCGCGGTGAGCGTGTCGTCCTGTGCCCTGACGACCACGCTGTCTGTCATGGGCGGCTTTCGCCAGGATCTGAAGCGCAAGATTCTCGGCAACAACGCGCATATCGTGGTCGACCAAGCCCACGGGCGTCTCGATGATTTCGAGTCGATGCTTGCGGCCACGCGCAAGGTAGGCGACGTAAAAGGCGTATCGCCCTACGTCACCGGCGAGGTGATGATCTCGAGCGCGTCAAACCTTGCCGGAGCCGTATTGCGCGGCATCAACGTCGAGAAAATCGGCGAAGTGAGTGACCTGCCTCAAAACATGAAGGTGGGTAGCCTCGATTTCCTACTGCATCCGGAGAAACTCACGCGCCTGCCAGCAAGCCAACTCGGCCTCAGCATCGGCTTACCCAAGGTAAGTCGCTACAACACCGAGAGCGAAGCGAACGCCCAAAAAGCCTCTCGGCTTACGAAGGAGCTGGCAGCGCTCTTGGGCGGAGATTCCGGCATCACGCAGCAAGATTTGGAAGATCTAGAGGACCTCGACAGCGCCGAAGACGAGGCCGCGCTCAAGGAAGCCCCGCGCATCGTCCGCAAGGCAGAGCCCTCGAACCCGGTCGGCTCAGTGGGTCTGCCCGGAATCGTCGTCGGCCAGGAACTCGCACGCAGTTTGCGGCTCTATCTCGGTGACGAAGTCAACGTCGTCACGCCGCTCGGCGACCTCGGTCCCACGGGCCCCATGCCCAAGTCGCGCGCCTTCCGCGTCGCAGGCATCTTCTACAGCGGCATGTACGAGTACGACATGAAGTTCGCGTATGTGACGCTCGAAGCTGCGCAGAAGTTCTTGGGAGCCAAGGACTCCATCAACGGCATCGAGGTCACCGTCAACGAACCTGAGCGAGCCAAGGCGACGGCATCCAAAATCGCAACGGCACTCGCCCGCCCCTCCCTGCGCGTGCGCGGCTGGGAAGAGCTCAACCAAAACCTGTTCGGTGCGCTGGCGTTAGAAAAACTCGCCATGTTTATCGCGCTGGGCATCGCCATCCTGGTGGCGAGCTTCTGCATCGTCGGCACACTGACGCTCATGGTGCAGGAAAAGGGTCGCGAAGTGGCTGTACTGAAGGCCATGGGGGCAGCCGACCGCACCATCGTCTCGATTTTCGTGCTGGAAGGTACGCTTATCGGCGTGTTCGGCTCGCTGCTCGGCTTAGCCCTTGGCTACGTCGCATGCTTTGCGATGGAGCACTTTGGCGTACGCCTCAACCCTGAGGTCTACTACATTGACCGTCTGCCCGTGCACACGGACGGTTCTGAGTTTCTGGCCGTGGGCATCGCGGCCGTTCTCGTTTGTCTGATTGTCACCATCTATCCAGCCCAGCTTGCGTCACGCCTGCGCCCCGTAGACGCCCTGCGCTACGAGTAAGCTCATGGCCCAAGCCGACGCCAAGTCTTCCCCCCTCGTTGAAGTACGGGGAGTCACCAAGCGGTTCTTCCATGAAGGGCGCGAGCTGGTCATTCTCAAGCCCATCGATCTCTCTATCGCCCGCGGCGAAATGCTGAGCATCGTTGGCGCCTCGGGCGCAGGCAAGAGCACCTTGCTGCACTTACTCGGAACCTTGGACCTTCCATCCGAGGGACGGATTTTTTTCGATGGCGACGATGTGACCGCCTATTCGAGCGCACAGCTCGCGCGGTTTCGTAACGCCATGCTCGGCTTCGTTTTCCAGTTTCATCACTTGCTGCCTGAGTTCTCCGCCCTCGAGAACGTACTCATGCCCGGCCTCATCCGCGGCGTACCGCGCAAGCAGATCGAACCCCGTGCGCGCGAGCTACTGACCGAGGTCGGACTTTTGTCGCGCCTTGCCCATCGCCCCGGAGAGCTCTCGGGTGGCGAGCAGCAACGCGTAGCCCTCGCACGCGCGCTTGTGATGGATCCGAAATTGGTGCTAGCCGACGAGCCCACGGGCAATCTCGACTCCACCACCAGCGAAGCCATCCACGAGCTGTTTTTCCGCCTAAATCGCAGCCATGGGACGACCTTTCTCATCGTCACCCACAGCCGCGATCTCGCAGCTCGCATGCCCCGCGTAGTGCACATGCGTGATGGCCAAATCGAGCGCGACGAACGTCGAAGCACGCCCGCAGCTGAGGACGATCTGGCGAGCGCCAACGGCGGCCCGGTCACAGGCTCCTAACTTCCCCGATTCTACAGGCTCTTTCGCCAAACCCGCACTGGCGCCCGCAGACGATGCGGGCTACACCGGCCGTGCCTCGGGGCAAGGCTGCCTCGGCTGATCTTGCACCACGGCATGAAGCGCATCGTCACGTTATTTGTCCTCGTCACGACCGCGCTAGTCGCGCTCGTCGGCAGTGGTGCGCATGCTCAGTTTGGGCAGAAGAAAGCCGCGCCGCCGCCCGCCCCCAAAGCGCCCCCGCCGCCCCCGGAACCTGAGCCTGAAGCTCAGTTCGAGCCGGAAGCGCCGGAGGAGCCAGAAGCGGAGGAAGAGGAAGAAGAGGAGCAGGAAATCGCTCCTCAGGCCAGCGAGCCCACCATCCTCATCCCTCGCACCATCTGCGAAGGACACAAGATTGGCGCCATCGAAGTGCTGGGCAACGGTCGCGTGTCGGCCGACGACGTGCGCGCCAGCATGAAGCTCAAGGCGGGCCTTCCCTGCAGCGATGCCGAGGTTGCCCGCGACGCACGAAGTTTGTGGGACCTCGGCTACTTCGACGACCTGATCTTTAGAGCGCGCCTTTCCGGCGACCTCGTCGTCCTCAACGTCGAGGTCAAAGAGCGGCCTGCGATCGGAAAAATCACCTTCGAAGGCGACGACGAAATCGACGAAGACGACATCGATGAAAAGGTGTCGCTCGAAATCGGCGCCATCCTGGTCGAGAACGACGTCCGGAACCAGCTTCCCAAGATTCGCGACGTTTACGCGGAAAAAGGCTTCTTCCTTGCGAAGGTCAGCTACCGCCTCATCGCGATGCCGAACAACCAGGTCGAGATCCGTTTCGACATCGTCGAAGGGCCTGAGGTTTCGGTCCGCAGGATTCAGTTCCTGGGCAACGACAACCTCGACGACGACGCGATCTTAGGCTTCATGCGGACCCACCCCACTGGGTTCTTTTCGTTCCTGAGCTCCAACGACACGTTCAAGCGTGAGTTCTTCGACGAAGACGTGCTCCGCATCCAGGCGCTCTACTACGACCGCGGCTACTTGAATGTTCAAGTTCTGCCGCCGCGCGTAGAGCTCACGCCCGATCGCCAGCAAATCGATATCACCGTCCCGATCAAAGAAGGCCCTCGCTTCCGCATCGGGCGACTGCGCGTCGTGGAGTACGACGCCAACGGTAGCGAAATCGAGCCCCTGGGCGGACGTCGCGCGGTGCGCAGCAAAGTCGAAGCCGAGCCTGGAGACTGGTTTAGCCGCACCAAGCTGTCCGAAGGTATCGAGCGCATCACCCGCCATTACCGCGACGAGAGCTTTGCCAAGGTCGAAGTTGAGCCGGAAACGCAGCTCGATCCCGAGCGCAACATCGTTCACCTAACGGTAGGCATACGCCGCGGCCCCGAGTGCTTCATCGAGCGCATCGAGATCCAGGGCAACGACAAGACCCGCGATCGCGTCATTCGTCGTGAAGTCCTGATCATCGAGGGCGATAAGTACAGTCAATCGCGGGTCGAGCGCAGCAAGGACCGTGTCACCGCCCTTGGCTACTTCGAGCGCGTCGACATGTCGGAAGCCGACGGCGCGGCCCCCAACGGACTCATCATCACCTACGAGGTGAAGGAGCGCGCCACAGGAACCTTCCAGGTGGGCGCCGGCTTCTCGTCCATCGAGCAGTTCATCCTCACCGCGCAGGTCGATCAGCAGAACCTATTTGGTCATGGCCAGTCGCTGTCTCTGCAGGCCCAGATCTCGGGTATCCGCCAGTTAGTCCAGATTCAGTTCGTGGAGCCGTACTTGGGCAGCACCATGTGGTCGCTCTCGGTCGATGGCGCGCGAACAAGCAACTCCTTCCAAGCCTTCACCACGCGCACCACAGGCGGTGGTCTCACGCTCGGTCATCCCGTTTTCAGCCGCATGCTGCGACTCGCGCTGCGCTACAGCGCCGACCACGTGGAAGTCGGGGCGACCACCGGCGGCTTCTTCAGCTCGAGTGCCCAGGGTGCTTTCGCCCAGCAGCGCACACCCCTGGCCAATACCCAGCTTGGCGGATTCACGAGCGCATTGCGCCTATCCCTGACCTGGGACTCGCGCGACAACCGCATGTTCCCGACCAAGGGCATCTACTCGTCCTTCGCAACCGAAGTGGCGGACCCCTACTTGGGCTCCGAACGTACGTTCGTCCGAAACAAGCTCTTCGCCCGCTTCTACTACCCGTTGTTTGCAGGCATGGTGCTGCGCCTCAACGCGGAAGCAGGTCTCATCACCTCGCGCAAGCCCCAAGGTGTCCCTCTTTATGAGCGGTTCTACCTGGGCGGCATCCTCAGCATCCGCGGCTTCCCGTTCTTCAGCCTCGGGCCGTACACGTACCTTCCGCAGACGGTCGACCCGAATGCGAACAGCATCGCGACCCGATTTGGTGGCAACGCCATGCTCCGCACCAACCTGGAGCTCGAGTTCCCGATTCTGGCATCGGTTGGTATCAAGGGTGTCTTGTTTACCGACGCCGGCAACGTCTGGAACCTCGAGAAGCAGAAGTGCGACCTGCCGAACGAGCCCATGCAGGACGATTCCAGAAAAGTCTGTGGTTTCAATGACCTACGGCAATCCTGGGGCTTCGGGGTACGCTGGTTCTCACCGATGGGCCCGCTGCGCTTTGAGTGGGGTTTCCCCATCGCGCGGCGCTCCTACGACGACAAGGTTCGCTTCGAGTTCACGATTGGTCAGTTCTTCTGACCTACCGCTCGCGCGCTCCCCTTTGTCCCACTAAAACCTTTGAATGGCGCGCCAGCACCGGTCGTCCCGAGAGGCAGCCAGCTGCTTCCTGCTTGACCCGCAAAGGCCCACCGGGTAGCAACCCGCCAGAAGAAAAGGAATTCCGAATGACTTTCAAGCGCTACGCCCTGCCCCTGATCGCCACGCTCCTGCTCAGCGTCATCCTGCCGGGGGCCGTGCTCGCTCAGGCCGCCAAAATCGGCGTGGTCGACCTTCAGCGCGCCATCAACGAGACCGAAGATGGCCGCAAGTCGAAGGACAGGCTCAAGAAGTTGTTTGAAAGCCGGCAGACCGGTCTCGATAAGAAGCAGGAAGAGCTCAAGAAGCTCAAAGAAGAGATCGAGAAACAGCAGAGCGTCTGGGCACCGGATGTTCGCAACCAGAAGATTGAGTCCTATCAGAAGCAGCTCGTGGACCTGCAGCAGGTCTATGTCGAATATCAGCGCGAGCTTGCCGAGAAGGAAGGCGAACTCACCAAGACCATCATCGAACGCATGGAGAAAATCCTGCGCCGCATCGGTCAGACTGATGGCTACACCTTGATCATGGAGCGCAGCGAGGCGGGCATCATCTATGTGCCCACCAACCTCGACCTGACCGACATCGTCATCCAGCGCTACAATGCGGGTGAAGGTTCGGACGCCGCACCGAAGAAGTCGAAGTAGCCAAAGCTTGGGGGTCGCGCCCGTGGTAGCTTTCCTGGCGCAGCGATGACCACCCCCTTTTCGTTCGATCTCCCCCAGATCCTGCGGATTCTCCCGCACCGCGCGCCTTTCGTACTGCTCGACCGCATCGTCGACCTGCAACCGCGAAAGAGCGCGCGCGCCATTAAGTGCGTCACCTACAACGAGCCGTTTTTTCCAGGGCACTTTCCCGGGAATCCCATCTTCCCAGGCGTGCTGATTCTGGAAGCGTTGGCTCAGCTAGTCGGCGTGCTGGCCTACGCGTCGGAGCCTTTCGACAGCAACCAGAAGGTCATGTACTTCATGGGCATCGACAAGGCGCGCTTTCGCAAAGCCGTCGTGCCCGGCGACCGTATGTTCCTCGATGTTGAGGTCATTCAGCGCAAATCCAACATCTGGAAGTGCTCCGGTACGGCCAGCGTCGACGACGCCGTCTGTGCCGAAGCGGAGCTGCTGACGGCCGTGGTGGACCGCGAGGATCGCGTCTAGCTCAGCAGGCCGCGCAGCGCCTCAGGCCGCAACTGCTCGACCACATCGAGCCGGAGCAAGAAGCGCCGAAAGCTCTTGTAGCCTGGCGGATAGGTTCCCTTGAGGAACACGTCGGTGATGCGCGTGGTGGCAAAACGCAGGCAAGCAAGCCGCATGCTCCACCACAACCCGGCCCATTCTTCGTCCGCCAGTTCGCGCTGGCTGCGGTAGCCCTCGACCATGCTGCGCGCCAAGGACCAATCCAGCGTATCGCCGCAACACCACGCGAGTATCGTTACGGCCAAGTCGTAGATGAGCGTTCCGTGACTTGCGCTTTCCCAGTCGAGCAAAGCGACGATGCGGTCGCTCTGCCACAGCACGTTGTCGCGGAATAGGTCGCCGTGCACGACTCCCTGCGGCAGCACGGGGAAGTTGAGGGACAGCTCAGCATGAACTGCGCGCAAGCGGGCGATTGGTTCCGCCAGCTCCGCTACGCCTCGCGCTTCCGCCTGCAGCAGCAGACGCTCCACATCGGCCAGTCCAAAGCGGCCTTCACGAATCGTGGCAAATGTCTGCCCAGCATGACTCGCACGGGCCAATGCCTCACCGACAGCGCGCGCACGCTGCACGTCGACCAGCGCCTGGCATAGGTCCTCGCCGACCACCATGCGAAACACCGCCACTGGGCGCCCCGCAATGCGCAGCTCGCCGGGCTTTGGTCCCGAAATACGCTCAGGCACAGGCACATCGAACGCGCGCAAGTGATCGATCAACGCCCACTCGTACGCCACGCCCTCTGTCTCTTGCTGCTCGTACAGACGCACGAACACACGGCCCTGGTCGGTTTCGAGAAAGTAATTCGAATTGACAGTCCCGGCCGCGACAGGCAGCACCGCATGGCAACGACCAAGCTTATGCGCCACAGCCACACGACTCCCGTCTTCTAGGCTCAAGGGTGTAAATGTAGCCATGAACCGATAACCTCCGGCAGGGGCCGCTGTGTACCATGTACGCGCTTCGGATGCTGTGCCTTACCCACGAACTTCTCCTTTGAGCATCGAACTTTACACCCCGATCACCGGATGGTATTGGCCTTGAATGCACCGGCGTGTAATCGCGCCAACGGGGGGGCATTACGTATGGAAATGAAGCGAGCGGCTGCGCGCAACGCCAAGGGGGAGGCGCGTGCGTCGACGAAGGCACTGCGTCCGAGCACACCGCCAGAAACAGCTGCGAAGAAGCGGGAAAAGAGCGTTCCACCGCCTGCTCTGCATGCGGCCAATGACAACAACGATCACGACAAAGAGCCGAAGAAGGCCCCCACGCCTCTCGGCCGCGGTCGTCTGCCGACAGGGAGCCTGCACACCGAGGCGCGTGTCCCTGCTGCGGCCGATGTCATCAAGCAGCGCTTAACTGCGCTCGTGAATGTGCAACAAAAGCTCGGCGACCTGAAGCGCTCGAGCAACAAGCATTTTTACGAGATAGGTTCGCTGCTCCACCGCGTGCGCGAAGAGCGCCTGTTTGAGGTGAAGGGCTACAGCAGCCTGGAAGCATTCATCGAGCGCGAAGTGAACCTCGGCCAGCAGTTCTGCCGAGATGCCGTGCGCATTTACGAAACGTTTCTGCCCAACGCGGCCTCATCGCTCGGCTTTGCTCGGCTGTCCGCCGCCATCAAGGTCATCGACGACGAGCCGACCGGGGTCACGGACGTCGGCCGCATGGCCCGCTCGCATATTCCGCCACACAAGCTATAAGA
>CAZEWA010000024.1:39593-40825 GCA_964515685.1 uncultured Polyangiales bacterium
TCGGTCATTCTGAAGCCGCTGCTGCAGCCGCTGAACCTGTCCGAGAGCGCATCCCATGCGGTTGCGCTGACCTGCGCATTCAGCATCATCACGCTGCTCCACATCGTCGTCGGTGAGTTAGCGCCGAAATCCCTCGCCATCCAGTACCCCGAACGCGTGGTGCGCTGGTCGGCCACAGCGATGCACGGCTTCTTCTGGGCGACCTACCCCTTTCTCTATGTGCTCAACGGTTCCGCGAACCTGTTGCTCAAGTTGTTCGGGGTTGGGCCGGCTGACCACCATGGTCGCGGCGCGCCTTCTTCCGAGGAAATTCGCCTGATCGTTCAGGCATCGTTCCGTGCAGGAAGCTTGGAAGGCACGCAGAGAGACCTTTTGGAGCGCGTGCTTCGCGGCTCAGGCCGCAGCGTTCGAGCCATCATGGTGCCGCGTGTGGACATGAGCGTGCTTTCGTTCGAAGCCGACTTGGAAACCACTGAGCTGCGCATGCGCAGGGAGGGCTACAGCCGGTATCCGCTCAGTGAGAACAACAACCCGGACCGCATCGTGGGCTATCTCTACGCCAAAGACGTGTGGACCGCACCCCGCCCCTTCAAGGGCAACCTCCAGGGTTTGCGACGAGAGATTCTGTTCGTGCCCGAGTCCCGCACCGTAGCGGAGGTGCTCGAGGACTTCCGCTTGTCGAACATCCCCATCGCGATTGTGGTCGACGAGTACGGCGGAACCAGCGGTCTCGTGACCCTCGAAGACTGCGTCGAAGAAATCGTCGGCGACATTCGAGACGAAACCGACGACGAACCGGCGCATACGCTGATCCGTCCGGATGGTTCGGTGGTGGTGGACGGCTCGATCCCCTTTGGGGACCTCGAGATCGAAGAGCTACGCGATCTGGTACAAGACCGCGACGACACCGTAGGCTCTTACGTCATCGACAAGCTCGGTCGTCTCCCCAAGCCCGGCGACCGCGTGCGCATCGGCGAGTTCGAAATCGTCGTGGAGGTCGTGCGTAGGCGTCGCGTGAGTCGCGTCGCGTTTCGCAGCGCAGAGCCACCCACCGACGCAACACGAACCCAACCCCCGACCAACTAGCTCATGGCGTGGGACGGGCGCTGAAGCCCACCGCGAGGGCGACTAGAGATTGCCGAGCAACGGGTTCGAAGGAATCCCGAACAAATCGGCAAAACGGTCGACGCCCGGCGGCAAGCTGCCGTGCTTGCGTCGATGGCTCCACAACA
>CAZEWA010000025.1:0-40295 GCA_964515685.1 uncultured Polyangiales bacterium
GGGGAGAAGGACGCCCCGAGATCCGCAACAGCCACATCGCGCCCCTGAGCGAAGGAAGAATGGTTGGCGCCCCACCGTATCGCTGTGTCTGCAGCTCCTTTGCAAGCCGAGCAGACCCCTGAAGCGATCACGAAAAGTCAATGGACTTGTATTGCCACCCTACCCGTTCGGGGGAGTCGCGGCCGGCGTGCTGGGTTGCGGCGTAACTGTAAGCCGTCGCACCCGCCCCTCTGCTGTGAGCGTCTGTAGTCATTGTGATCCGGCTCTGCCTGTCAAATGATTCACAACAGTACGAGCGGAAGAGCCGAGCCTCGACTCGGCGGCCACATGCTCGGGCACGGAAAGACCAAGCGGAGAATCTTCGACGCAAGTTCCCTATGTTCCCTCAAGCGCCTACGCCGACCTTATAATCGACTCCGTTTTGGACGGGCTTTCGTCCCGCGCTGCGGTAAAAGGGCAAAGGGGAATTTTGCCCCAGTGCGCGTACACGTGCGCAGGGTCTGCGTTGATTCCGCGTCGTGCCCCTCACCTTCCGGCCCCAGACTGGCCCGCTGGCTCAGCATGGGCGTATCAAGAGCGCAACCTACCATGACCGATTCTGGCGACGAAGACCGACCGACCCGTGAGGGCTCAAGCGACATTGCAATCATCGGCCTGGCCGGCCGCTTCCCCGGCGCCCGGGACGTCGAGCAGTTCTGGGCCAACATTCGCGACGGTGTTGAGTCGATTCGCACGCTGACCGACAGTGAGCTGCTCGCAGCCGGAGTGACCTCGGCCGAGCTGAACGACCCCGACTACGTAAAAGTCTCTCCGGTGCTAGCCGACGTCGATAAATTCGATGCGCGCTTCTTCGGCTTCAGTCCGCGTGATGCGTCGGTGATGGATCCGGCCCAGCGCTTCTTTCTCGAGGTGGCATGGGAAGCGGTGGAGCACGCCGGCTACACCGCGCTACCCGATGAAGGGCCGGTCGGCGTGTTCGCAGGTTCTGGCGCACCTCTCTACATGATGGAGAACCTGCGCACGAACCCCGAGCTCATGCGTTCCATGGGTGAGTTTCTGGTGCGCCACACCGGCAACGACATGAACTTCATGGCCACCCGTGTGTCCTACGAGATGGACCTGCGCGGCCCGAGTATCAACGTGCAGACCGCTTGCTCGTCCGCGCTGGTCGCGCTGCACATGGCCTGTCAGAGCTTGCTTCAGGGAGAGTGCAAGCTGGCAATTGCCGGTGGCTCAACCATCTTGTTCCCGAACGGTCGCGGCTATCTCTACAAAGAAGGGGAGATCCTGTCTCCCGATGGACACTGCCGACCTTTCGACGAAAAGAGTGCGGGCACGGTGTTCGGTAGCGGCACGGGCTGCGTGATCCTCAAGCGCCTACAAGACGCGCTCGACGACGGCGACACCATTCACGCGGTGGTGAAGGGGTCAGCCATCAACAACGATGGCGCGCTGAAGGTCGGCTACTTGGCTCCCGGAGTCGACGGGCAGGCAGCGGTTATCGACCGCGCGCTCTCGGTGGCCAACGTAGCGGCAGACAGCATCAGCTACATCGAAACCCACGGCACCGGCACGAGCCTGGGCGATCCTATCGAGGTCGAGGCGCTCAATCAGGCGTTTCGAGCCCGCACCGAGAAGCGCAAATTTTGCGCGATAGGCTCGGTCAAATCGAATATTGGGCACTTGGGAGAAGCCGCCGCGGCGGCATCGCTGATCAAGGCCATCATGGCGCTCAAGCATCGCCAGCTGCCGCCGAGCCTCGGGTACGAGAAGCCCAACCCTGCCATCGACTTCGATGACAGCCCGTTCTTCGTGAACGACAAGCTGCGCGAATGGAAAGCTGAGGGGCCACTGCGCTGCGGCATCACCGCGCTCGGCGCGGGTGGCACCAATTGTCACGTGATCCTCGAGGCGGCCCCTCCAAGCATTCCCGGAGAAGGCGCCCGCGCGCGGCAACTCTTGGTGCTCTCCGCCAAGACACGCACCGCCCTCGACCGCGCGTCTCAGAACCTCGCCTCCGCGCTCGAGCAAGATGCGAGCGCCGACCTGGCGGATGTGGCTTATACGCTCGCACTAGGCCGGCGCGGTATGCCCCAGCGGCGCATCCTGACTGCCGCGAGCACGGCGGAAGCCATCGCGCGCCTGCGCGGCACAGACACGAAGCAAGTTGTTACGCAGTCCGTGCAAAGCGACGCGCCCTCAGTCGTCTTCATGTTTCCAGGCGGCGGGGCCCAATACGCGCGTATGGGCATCGAGTTGTATGAATCCGAAGACGTCTATCGGGATGCCGTGGACGATTGCCTCGAACTCATCGAGCCTGAGCTCGGACGTAACCTGCGCGCGTTGATCTTTGCGTCTGAGGCTGCTGCCGAAGTCGCCACACGTACGCTCGAGCAGCCGTCGTTGACGCTGCCTGCCCTGTTTACCGCAGAATATGCGTTGGCGAAGCTGTTCGAGTCATGGGGCGTTACGCCCACAGCCTTCATCGGCCACAGCATGGGCGAATACGTCGCGGCCTGCCTGGCTGGCGTCATGACCTTGCACGACGCGCTGCGCCTGGTGATGCTGCGCGGTCGTCTGTTCGAAGCCGTCGAGCCCGGCGGCATGTTGAGTGTCCCGCTCGGCGAAGCTGCGCTCAAAGACCTTCTGCAAGCGGACCTCAGCATCGCGGCGGTGAACGCCCCTGAACTCTCAGTCGTCTCGGGACCCGTCGCCTCGATCGAAGAGCTTCAAGCGCAGTTGGCGGCACGCGACATCGAGAGCACCCGCATTCGCATCGATGTGGCAGCGCATTCCGCGATGCTCGATCCCATCCTCGAGCAGTTCCGCAAGCTGTGCCGAACCATTCGCTTCGAAACGCCCCAAATTCCGTTCGTCTCCAATCTGACTGGACGTTGGATCACGCCAGCGCAAGCCACGGATCCCGAGTACTGGGTCAAACACCTTCGCTCCACGGTCCGGTTTGCCGATTGCGTCGATACCGTGCTCGAGTCTGGTGAGCGCGTACTGCTCGAAGTCGGTCCAGGCCGCACCTTGAGTATGTTGGCGCGCGCGCAACACAAGCCCGCTCGGCATGCGCTCAACTCCATGCGTCATCCGCAGGAGGCCGCGAGCGACCTCGAATACGCGCTCACCACCTTGGGTCGTCTCTGGGCCGTCGGGGTCGAGCTGGATTGGACGGCCTTTTACGATGGCCAGCTGCGCAATCGCATCCCCGTACCCACGTATCCGTTCGAAGGGCAGTCCTTCTGGGTCGAGCCAGGTCGCCTCCAAGAGCGCGTGCCTGTCACGCGCGAGCTGAGCAAGCGCAGCGACGTCGGGGAGTGGTTCTACGGTCTCAACTGGGCGCAAGAGCCGCTGCTTCAAGCTGGCGAGCAGACACGCACGCGACGCTGGCTCGTGTTCGCAAACGATCGCGCCGAGGGACGCCAGTTGGTGCGTGCCCTCGCGCGCTCGGGTTCCGACAGCGCAGTGTTGGTCACGCCAGGCGAGCTACTCGAGCCAGAGACGGCATCGAGTTGGTGGCTGGATTTTCGCTCCCCCCAACAAATCGCGGAGCTCCTGCGCATCCTCGGAGATAGCGGCGAGACCTTCCATCACGCGGTTTACTTGGTGGGCAACTCGCGCAAGTTGCCTGGGCTCGGGCGCTTGAAGGACCTAGAGCTTCAACAAGCGCTGACCCAGAACTTCTACGCACCGACATACATCGCGCGCGCGCTCGGCGGCCTCTCGGAGCCGATGCAGCTCTCCGTGGTGACCACAGGCTTGCTCGACGTCGGCGGCCAGGCGCTCGATCCCCGCCGCGCGACCGCGCTTGGGCCCGTGTTCGTGACGCCTCGCGAGTTCACGCAGATTCAGACGCGCTGTATCGACCTGCCGGCTACGCCCTTGCGGGGCCTGCTTGCGCACAAGCTCGAGCAGCAACTGCTGGAGGAGCTGCGCGCTGAAAGCCACGAGCGGCTCATTGCACTGCGTCCGGCCGAGCGCTGGGTGCAGCGCATTTCGCCGCTGCCAGTTCCTAAGCTTGCCTCGGAAGCTCCGCTCGAGCGCCACTGGCTACGCGAACATGGCGTCTACCTCATCACCGGCGGCCTAGGCGGTATCGGACTCGAAGTCGCCAAACATTTGGCGCGCCACCAGCGCGTGAGGTTGGTGTTGCTCGGACGCAGCCACTTGCCTGCCGAAGCCGTCTGGGACGATGTGCTTTCACAAGGCGATGCGGCGAGCAATCCAGAGGCACAGCGTATCCTCAGCGTGCGTGAGCTGCGCGAGCTGGGGGCCGAGGTGCGAGTCATCGCTGCCGACGTCACAGACAAGGACGGCATGCACGACGCACTGTCCAAGGTTCGCGCGGAATTCGGGCCGCTTTCAGGCGTGATCCACGCGGCAGGTCTGATGGACGACGAACCGATGCAGGAGAAGACACCTGCTTCGATGGGTCGCGTCCTGGCACCCAAAGTAAAGGGCACGCTTACACTCGACGAGTTGGTGCACGAGGACTTGGACTTCTTCGTGCTCTTCTCTTCGGTCGCATCGTTTCTCGGATTGCCAGGTCAGGTCGACTACACCGCGGCCAACGCCTTTCTCGACGCGTTCGCGCGCGAACGTACTCAGCGCGCAGCGGGCCGTACGCTCGTCATCAACTGGAACGCATGGCGCGATGTGGGCATGGCCCAGGCTACTCAGCGCGGTCCGACCGCGGCGCTGCGACCTTCGTCTTCAGCCGCGTCGCCGCTCTTTGACGGCTACTCGGATACCCCTGAGAGTCGCGTCTTCGTGACGGACTTCGCCATCGAGCGGCACTGGCTGCTTTCGGAGCACCGGATCAAAGGCTCCTATGCGCTGCTGCCCGGCACAGCCTTCGTGGAACTCGCGCGCGCAGCGGTTCTCGAAGCTCGCGGTGCAGGTCCACTCGAGTTGACCAACCTCACCTTCCTCACGCCGTTCCAAGTCGTCGACGGCGAGCCCCGTCGCCTGAGCGTCCAAGTGACCGCCAGCGGCAATTTCGACGAGGTCACGATGTACTCGGGGGACGACCCCCGAAGCGCACCGCATGTGGTCGGCGAAGCGCGTAAATTCCTGGGCGAGGCTTTTGCCGATCTCGATGTCGAGGCCATTCGGCGCCGTTGTGACGTGCGCGAAGAACGCCCCACAGGGGGCTTTCTCGATCAGGACTTCGTGGCGTTTGGGCCGCGCTGGGCGAACATCAAGCGCGTTTCCTACGGACGCTCCGAGGCTGTTTTGGAGCTTGCGCTCGCGGCCGAGTTCGCAGGAGATCTAGAGAGCATTGGGCTTCATCCTGCGCTGCTCGACATGGCGACCGGAGCGGCTCAAGCGCTCATCCCCGGGGCCAACCTCAAGACCGATTTCTACGTCCCCATGCGCTACGCGAGCATCGTGGTCCTCGCACCGATGCCCAGTCTTTTCTACAGCCACGTGCGCTGCTCACCGGACACCACCGGGGGCCTCGCACACTTCGACATCACCTTGTGCTATCCGGATGGGCGTGTATTCGCGGAGATCACCCGCTTCACCATGAAGCGACTGGATGCCAAGTCAGCCATGACCGCGCCTGCCAGCAGCGCCACTTCTCGTTCGGATCAGCGCCGCCACGAGCTGATGGCTGCGATCCTACGCGAAGCCATTACCCCTGTAGAGGGCTTGGAAGCGCTCGACCGCTTGATGGCCCAGCCCACCGTAGTGCAGGCGGTCGCGTCCTCCGTGGATGTAGTGCTCTGGCAACAACAACTGGCGGCAGCAGCGCGGCAGCAACCGGCGGCAACGACAGACGACGGACCGGCGGGTTTCTCGCGCCCGAACCTGAATACAGACTACGAGGCGCCCGCTAGTCAGACAGAGCTCGTCTTGGCGCAAGTGTGGTCCGAGTTGCTCGGTGTGAACCAGGTCGGCGTCCGCGACGACTTCTTTGATCTCGGTGGCAACTCCTTGATCGCCGTGCGTCTGTTCGCTGCGATCAAGAAGAAGTTCGGCGTCTCGCTGCCCCTGTCGACGCTGTTCGAAGCGGCCACGATTCGACAACTCTCAGCGCGCCTTGCAGCCACTGGCCTGGTCTCCGATGCGCCCCTGCGCAGCGACAACGGCAACGGCAACGGCAACGGAAGTTCGCCCGAGTTGTCTGCGAGCGGCAACGGCAACGGCTCTTCCGCAGCGCGCAGCGTTGAAGCCCACGTCAGTACGCAGACCGCAGCACGCACTCCTGTCGACGCAACGCGGCCCGCAAGCGGCTACACCCCCTTGGTCCCCATTCAAATGGCGCCCGGTGTGCCGTTCTTCTGCGTGCACGGCGCGGGCGGGAATGTGCTCAACTTCCGCGACCTCGCCAAGCGCTTGGGCGAAGACCAGTGCTTCTACGGCGTGCAAGCCAAGGGCGTGACGGGTGGCGAGCCTGCCGGAAGCATCGAAGAGATGGCCGCATCGTACATCGAGGCCATACGTTCACTCAGACCGAATGGACCCTACCTTTTGGCCGGATACTCGGGCGGCGGTGTCGTCGCCTATGAGATGGCGATACGCCTGCGCGCGGCCGGTGAACGCGTCATGCTCGCGCTGCTCGATACCTTCCATCCTGCCGTAGACGCGCGCTCGCCTTCGCGGAGTGAGCGCTTCGAGTACCTGGTCGCCGAGGGCTTGCCCTACCTCTCTCGCAAGGGAACACTCAGGTTGGCTCGCGCCGTAAACGGGTTCTCCAGCGACATGAAGATCCGCTATTTCCGCAGCCGGGGCCTGCCACTTCCGCTGGAACTGCGCGACCTGCACATCACGCGCGCTTTCGACCGAGCCGCTTCGCGGTACGTGTCGCCCCCCTACGATGGTCCGGTCACTTTGTTCCGGGCCCGCCAGATCAACCCCACGTTCGCCCACGCGGGCGCGACCTTGGGTTGGAACGATTTCATTCGGCAGCTCGACATCGTCGAAGTGCCGGGCAATCACGAGACCGTCATGGCCGAGCCCAACGTACGCGTCGTCATCAGTCACCTCAAGGAACTGATCGCGGCGGCCGCACGTGAGGAACGTCAGGATGAGTCAACAGCGTCGCGCGCCAAGCACGCCCCCGAACTTGCAGCGCGAGTGCAATAGGTAACCGTTCCGGAGAGAGTCCATGTCGATGACGTTGTCTTGTGTGTTTCTCGGTAGCGGTCAGCAATTGGTCGCCTGTGCGGAGAAGTGGCTAGCCAAAGGCCATCGCGTACTCGGTGTCGTCTCAGACTGCCCGGAAGTCAGCGTCTGGACCAAACGGCGAGGCGTCGCGCGCATCGGAACCAGCGCGGACGAGGACCAGCTCAAGTGGCTGCGTCGCGAGCCCTTCGACTACCTGTTCAGCGTAGTCAATCACGCCATCGCATCGGCCGAGGTGTTGGCGACGCCGCAGCGCCTGGCTATCAACTATCACGACTCTCCGCTGCCGCGTTACGCAGGCTTCAACGCGACCGCGTGGGCCATCATGGACGGTCAATCCACGCACGCCGTGACGTGGCACGAGATGACTGCCGCCGTCGATGGCGGACGCATCTTGCTGCAGCAGACCATCGAGATCCGCGACGACGACACGGCCTTCACGCTTGGCGTCAAATGCGCCGAGGCCGGCGTAGAGACCTTTGCTGCATTGATTGAAAAGCTGGAAGACGCGGACTTCCGAGGCGTGGCACTGAGCTGTGCACCGCAGGGTGCAGCCCAAGATTTCCATTTCCGTTCCGACCGCCCCGATCTCGGCGTGCTCGACTTCCAGCGCCCGGCCTCGGAGATTCTCGCCCTGGTGCGCGGGCTCAACCTCGGGCCGGACGACAACTGGATGTGTAAGCCCAAGCTGTTCTTGCCCGCAGGGCTTGTGGTGGCCTCCGAAGCGCACGGCTTCGACCTGGCGTCCGAGGCCGACCTACCCGGCAAGGTGCTCGCCATCGGAGAACGCGGGCTCGAGATTGCGGCGCTCGGTGGCGGCATTCGCCTGAGCGAGCTGACCACGCTCGAGGGTGCTGCCATCACGCCCGCTCAGCTGCGCAGCCAATACGGAATCAGCGAAGGGCAGGTGCTCACACAGCTTCCGCCGGCATCCGCTGCAGCCATTCACGCGTTCGACAAGGTGCTCACCAAGCACGAGCGCTTTTGGGCCAAGCGACTCACGAGCCTGCACGCTCCGGTACTGGGCGAGCTCAAGGCACATGCAGGCGAGATTCAGCAGTCGAAGCTAGTACGCACACTACCCGAAGGTTTGAAAGCGGCCTCTTCAGAGCGGCGTCAGTGCGCGCTTACTGCGAGTTTCGCCGCCTACCTGACGCGCGTTGGAGAAGGCGGAGCATTCGACCTCGCATTGCACAAGGCACTGCCAGCGGATGTAATCGCAGCCTATGCACCCGCGGCTCCCCTGCGCTTCGATGTAGATCTCGGGGCAGACTTCGCTGCGCTTTCTGAGCAGACTCATGCTGAACTCACAGCGCAATCGCAGCGGCAAACGTACGCGACCGATGCAGCGCTGCGCTACCGTGCCCTGCGCGAGCGAAGCCACGTGCCTGAGCTCGCGATAGGTGTCCGTTTCGGTGGTTCCGCAAGTGAGCTCGTAGCAGGCACGCAGCTCACTCTGCTGATCCCTGACGACGGCGACACGTACACCTGGGTCTACAACGAGCATGCCCTGTCGACCGAAGCGGTTAGCGCCTTGGCAGCGCGCGTAGAGGTGTTGCTGAGCGCAGGGCTTCTAGAACCTCGCACGTCGCTGGCCGAGCTGCCCATCGTGCCGGCTGCAGAGAGCGAGCTCTTGCTCACGACATGGCAGGACACACAGGCCGCGTACCCGGCCGATCGCTGCGTGCACGAGCTGTTCGAACAACAGGTGGCGCGCACCCCAGATGCTGTGGCCCTCGTGTTCAGAGGCGTCGAGCTGACCTACCGCGAGCTCAACCGACGCGCGAACCATGCGGCGAAGCTCTTGCGCGAAAAGGGCGTGGGACCCGACGTTCTGGTCGGCGTCTGCATCGAGCGCTCGCTTGAAATGATGGTGGGGCTCTTGGCCATCCTCAAGGCGGGCGGCGCCTACGTTCCGCTCGACCCCGTCTATCCGCGCGAGCGCCTAGTGATGATGCTCGAGGACTCGCGAGCGCCCGTGCTGATTACGCAGCGGCACTTGCTCTCGAAGCTGCCCACCCACGGCGCACAGGTCGTGTGCATCGACGAGCTAGATTTCCGCGCGGACGGGTCCGCGGAAAACGTTGCGTCAGGCGTGCTGCCCGACCATCTGGCGTACGTCATCTTCACCTCAGGTTCCACCGGTCGCCCCAAGGGCGTGATGGTGCGTCACCGCAATGTGGTGAACTTCTTCACCGGCATGGACGCGAGCATCGGTGCCGAGCGCGGCGTGTGGCTCGCAGTCACCAGCATCTCGTTCGACATCTCGGTGCTAGAGCTTTTCTGGACCCTGGCCCGCGGTTTCGAGGTCGTGATCCAGGAGGAAAGTGACAGGGCGTCGCTCGCCGAACGCTCTGCAGAAAGCCCGAGCGTCACGGCATCGAGCACGCCCATGGAATTCGGGCTGTTCTATTTTGCAGCCGATTCTGGGGCCACAGCTGGAGGCAACGCCTATCGCTTGCTGCTCGACGGCGCGCGCTTCGCGGATACGCACGACTTCAGCGCGGTCTGGACTCCGGAGCGTCACTTTCACGCCTTTGGTGGACTGTATCCAAACCCGGTCGTCACCACCGCTGCGCTCTCCACGATCACCAGCCGCGTCGCGCTGCGTGCAGGCAGCGTAGTGCTGCCGCTGCACAACCCGCTGCGCGTGGCCGAGGACTGGTCCGTAATCGACCAGCTGTCGGGCGGTCGCGTCGGGCTCTCGTTCGCTTCGGGCTGGCATGCCAACGACTTTGCGTTCATGCCCGAAAACTACGAGAAGCGTCGCGAGATCATGCTCGAGCACATCGAGACAGTTCTCGCACTTTGGCGCGGCGAGAAGGTCTCGGTCACCAACGGCCTGGGCGCACCTATCGAGGTCAGCGTCCTGCCACGGCCTATCCAAGCTCAACCGCCTATTTGGATAGCCTCAGCAGGCAGCGTAGACACCTTCAAGCTCGCAGGACGTCTGGGCGCAAATGTTCTCACCAACATGCTCGGTCAGGACTTGGCGGACCTAAAGACCAAGTTCGCCGCCTACCGTGAGGCGCGACGCGAACATGGCCACGAGGGGCCGGGGCACATCTCCGTCATGCTGCACACCTTCGTGTGCGGAGACACCGAGCAGGCCCGCGAGCTTTCGCGCAAGCCCTTCTGCGACTACCTGGCAAGCTCGTTCGATCTGGTCAAAGTGGCGCCGTGGATGTTCCCGGCCTTCCGGCAACCCTCGAAGAATGCGGCACAGGACCCGAGCTTCGACCCGAGCAGCTTCACGCCCGAAGACATGTCGGCCCTGCTCGAACACGCGTTCGACCGCTATTTCGACACCGCCGGACTCTTCGGCACGCCCGAGCGCGCGCTCTCCATGGTCGAGCGGCTCAAGGGTATTGGCGCCAACGAAGTCGCCTGCTTGATCGATTTCGGAATCGACCCGGAGATCGTGCTCGAAAGCTTGCCGCATCTCGATCGACTGCGGCAGTTGAGTAACCCCAAGCCCTCTCAGGCAGCGCTCGAGGCGCCTGCTCAAGGATTCAGCCTTGCCGAGCAGCTGCGCACGCGCCGCGTCACCCACTTGCAGTGCACCCCCTCGATGGCGCGCATGCTGCTCGCCGAGACCAGCGGACTCAGCCAGCCAAGTGACGCGCTCGAGGCTCTCGGAGGCCTCAAGCGTTTGATGCTGGGTGGCGAGGCGCTGCCGACTGACTTGGTCGAGCAGCTGCTACCCGCCGTGGGGGGCGAGATTCTCAACATGTACGGCCCCACCGAGACCACGATTTGGTCGACTACATCGAAGATCAAAGCCGAGAGCGCGATCACCATCGGCCGTCCAATCGCCAACACCGTGATCCGTATCCTCGACGTGCGCGGCAAGCTGGTGCCCGTGGGCACCCCTGGCGAGCTGTGCATCGGCGGTGCCGGCGTCGTGCGCGGCTATCTCGAGCGCCCTGAGCTCACCGCAGAGCGCTTCGTGGCCGATCCGTATGCACAGGATCAAGTCATCTATCGCACAGGCGACCTCGCACGCTATCGCCCAGGCGGCGAGATCGAGTTCCTCGGTCGTCTCGACCATCAGGTCAAGGTCAACGGCTACCGCATCGAGCTCGGCGAGATCGAGACTGTGCTCACGCGGCATCCGGCGATTCGCCAGAGCGTCGTCGTAGCGCGTACCGACGAAAGCGCAGCACAGCTCGTCGGCTATGTGATCACGACTGGAGCAGACTCCGAGAGCTCGAGCGACAAGGAACGCGTCACGCAGTGGCAAAGCCTGTGGGACGAAACCTATAAGCAAGCGCCTCAGGCAAGTGAGGGCTTCGAACCACGCTTCAACATCGCCGGTTGGAACGACAGCTACACGGGCGAGCCTATCCCGCGCGAGCAGATGCGTGAATGGATAGACTCCACCGCGCAGCGCATCCTGTCCTTGTCGCCCAAGCGGGTGCTGGAGATTGGCTGCGGTACCGGCATGGTGCTGTACCGGGTGGCGCCTCATGCAGAGCACTACACGGGTGTCGATCTATCGCCGCACGCGCTCGAGACCATTCGCCGCGAGCTGAACGAGACCGAATCGCCGAAGGTGACTCTGCTGCAGCAGCCAGCGCACGCCCTAGAGGGTGTGGTCGAGCGCTCCTGCGATACCGTCGTCATCAACTCAGTTGCCCAGTACTTCCCCGATGCAGAGTATCTAGTGCGCGTGATCCAGCGCGCCTCGGAGCTGGTTTCGGATGGCGGTCGCATCTTCATCGGCGATGTTCGCAGCTTGAGTCACCTGCGCGCGTTCCACACCTTGGTGGAGCTACACCATGCGCCCAGTCACCTCGCTGCAGCTGAGCTCGAGCAGCGCATCGACCGTCGCGTGGCGCAAGAGGGCGAGCTCTTGCTGTCCGAAGAGTTCTTCCATGCTCTTGTGCAGGAGCTACCGAGAATCAAGGGCGTGGATATCCAGCTCAAGCTCGGCCTCGCGCACAATGAGATGAGCTGCTTCCGCTACGACGTCGTGCTGCACGTGGGCACGGCGCCTGCCAACTGCGAGCCGTCTGCCTCGGCGACACCGGCACTGGCTGGGCCCGACAGCATCGCTGCCATCGAAGAGCTCTTGCTCAACGAGCCGCCGCTACTGGTGCTATCGGATCTCAAGAACGCGCGTCTGAGTGCCGTGTTGGCGGCACAAGCTGCGCTGTCGAGCGATGCCTCCCTCACCACGGAACGGGTGCGCGAGAGTCTGACAACAGACAAAGCCTCAGGCGTGGATCCGGGCGCATTGTTTGCACTGAATGACGCGTATCAGGTGGAACTCACCTGGGCTGCGTCGGGTGCCGTCGGATGCTTCGATGCCGTGCTCCGCCACAAGCAGCGTGGCCCCCAAGGGCGCTGGCCATTTTTCGCTCGCAAGAGCAGCGCCGCCGCCGTCAGCTACGCGAATCGGCCGGCAAAGGTCGGCAGTCAGGACGCACTCATAGGTCAGCTGCGCGCTCACCTGCGTGAGTTCCTGCCTGAATACATGGTGCCCGCCATGTTCGTGGTGATGGACGCATTCCCGCTCACGCCAAATGGCAAGATCGATCGCAAAGCGCTGCCGGCGCCACAGCGTCGGGAGCTACGCGCGGCCGAGGAATATCAACCCCCGAGTAGCGTGCTGGAGCAGACCATCAGCGAGGTGTGGCAGCAGATGCTCAACATCGAGCGGATAGGTCGCAAGGACAATATCTTCGACCTGGGCGCAAACTCCCTTCTGACTGTGCAGGCCAATAACCGGCTCTCGGCGCTCCTCGACCGCAAGGTCTCCTTGGTCAGCATGTTCCGCTTCCCCACCGTGGAGTCGCTAGCGGCTCATCTCGGGGACGACGGAAAGGCGCCGGCGCAGGTCATAAAGCGCGCGCAGGATAGAGCCGATCGCAAGAAGGACGCAGCAGAACGTCGACGCGAACTGCGTAACTCGCGCTAGCGCGCACGCATTTTCCTGACGCCGCCCGCCGCAAGTCCTTCGGGAATCGCGGTGGAGCGGCCGACGCGCTTACGGTCCGCGCTCGCCCGCCGCGAAGCCTGCCAAATGGAACTTCGCAACCCTTTGACCTAGCGACTCTGTGCCTAGATTGGTTCTAAGTTGCAGTGGCCAGTCGTGGTCGGCGTTGGGAACTTTGAGGAGCTCTACGCCCAAAAGCGGCGCGAGCTCTTCGTTGACGGACCGGTTGTCTGCATTTTCCTTGGCGCCGACCGTGAGCATCACACGATCTGGCGCCATAGCTTTTGCACCCGTGCGCAGGTTCTCGCGCAGCGCACCGCAAGCCGAGATCAGGTAACACGCACTCGAGCCGGCAACAGCGCGTCCGAACACGCCGGGATGCCTCGACAACAGGCTCAGCACAGTGACCCCACCGAGCGAGAATCCCTCGAGCGAGCGGCCTGTGGCTTCGGGGCGAGTGCGGTACGCGCTGTCGATGAACGCCACCAACTCCTCGCCGAGCATGCGCTCAGCGGCGCCGTGGCCGCCACTATTGCCCGGGTTGCCAAAGACCAAGATGGGAGCCTGCGCGGGGTCCGCGAACAGCGCCTTGATGGCCGGTCCGTCGAGCTTAGTCTCGCTCAAGTAAGACCATTCATCGCCGCCGAGGCCGGGGAACGCGTAGACCACGGGATAACGTCGCTCGGGGCTGCTCGCGTAGCCCGGAGGAGTGGCGACGACCACACCGACCTCTTGGCCGAGAGCTTGCGAATGGAGGCGATGATGGGCGACTCCGTCGACCTTTCCGTCGCGGACATTGCGCCCGAACTCCCCTCCCTGGCTGATCCAGGTAGGCGCGCGCTCAGCATCCGACGCCCGCGAGCAACCCGCGACACCGCTCGCGGCCATGAGAGGCAGCGACAGAAGCCATTTGAAAACATCCAAGCGGCGTGCCGCACGGACGATTCGCCGAGGGAGCTCGGTTGTGAGCGCCTTGAAGCGCGAGGGCGGGAGCTGGAAATTCATGGTCGGGGTTTTACGCGGGTTCTCGGTCTAGGACGAGCCCGTGCGCCGACACTCCGCCCCACACGCTCGATACCAGCGAAGTCGGCCGCGCAGGTCCCGGTGTCGATGTGTTGAGGGCTGTCATGCGCATCTTTTCTGACACTGACCCAAGAGACATGACCGTGTAGACGCGCGATGCACCATTAGCGCCCGCCCGGCCAATGGACCGCTGTTGACCCACCTACCCCAAATCCGATAGCCAGGGTGGAACATTTGGGGTGACGCATGGGGTTAGTAGGGATTCGGTCGCGCAGGCTCGGGCTTTCAGTCCTCTCGGCATGGCTCTTAGGCGCTTGCGCCGCGGAGCAAGCTGCGATCGGCTCTAGCGGCCCGTTCACGGACACCCCTGGCCCTTCCACGGGCACGGGGGACGGCGACGGCGACAGCAGCAATCCAGGCGAGCCAGGCGACGGCGACACCGGCCCGATCAACTCCGGCGACGGAGACGGCTTCGAACTCCCCGGCGAATGCGCCAGCTCCTCGGTCACTGCGCCGCCCGCGGCATCGCCCTACGTCGACATCGTTTGGGTCATCGACGCCTCAGGCAGCATGCTCGACGAGCAGAAGCGCGTCACAGACAACCTGACGCAGTTCGCAAACGACATTACAGCCGCTGCGATCGATGTGCGGATCCTCATGCTCACCAAAAGCCCTGCAGACTGGGTAGTCTGTGTCTATCCGGACGACCCCATGCAGAACACGCCTCTCGCGAGCGATCCGCGCTACAAGTTCGTCAAGACGTCCGTGAGTTCGCACAATGCGCTGCAGATTGCGACCGACCGCTACGACTCGTACAAGGACTTCCTGCGCCCGGGTTCCGCAGTGAACTTCGTTTTCCTGACGGACGACGAAAGCAACTACAAGGGGCTGCCGGGTCCGAGCGAACGCGCCAAGCAGTTTCAAACCGACATGACGGCCTTGCTGGGGCGCCCCTTTGTGGCCCACACCATCTCGTCGCCTGGCCCGACTGCCTGCACCGCCAACCCCTGCAATCCAGATTTCACGCAGCCAATCTGCGGATTCGCCATGCTGGGATGCGGCGCGGCGGCTCCTGGCGCGACCTACTACTCCGTGGCGCAGGCCACAGGTGGTTTGACCGCTTCAATCTGTGAAACAGACTGGACGAAGATCTTCGTACCACTCAAGGAAGCCGTCATCAGCTCGGCACCGCTGCCCTGCGACTACGACATCCCCGATGCTCCACCCGGTCAGAACTTCGACCAAAACCTCGTAAACGTAGGCTACACGCCGACCAGCGGTCCCTCCGAGCTTGTGCCGAACGTGCTCGATTCGGACGCCTGTGGCGATAAGGTGGCCTGGCACTACAACGAGAACGTCTCGAAGGTGATCCTGTGTCCTTCCGCATGCAACCACGTATCGGTAGGCGGCACGTTGGACATCGCGTTCGGCTGCGAGACGGTGCAGATTTTCTGAGCCTTTCATTGCTTCACAAAACGCGTTGCAAAAGGCTCTCAGGTTCACACCGGCCGGACACCCAGGGCCGTTTTTACCAGGGCCTGTCGAACACCGCGGCCAAGGGATCGTAGGGCGTATCGTTCAGCGCACACGTGCTGGTGCAACCCGTCAGTGAGCTGTTGTCGTAGCGCAGCAGAAAGCAGACGCCGTTGGTGACCTCCGCCTGCGTGGGCACGAACATGAAGCTGAAGGTTTTGACGAGCCGCAGGTCCTGTAACATCCAGGTCGTACTTGGAAGCTTGATCAACCGCGACGATGGTTCTGGGCCCTGAAACTGTCCATCTACGAGCGGCGGATAGACCCAAAGGCGAACCCAGACGTCCGCGTAAGGATATTGGGAGAAGGCACGTCCGTAGACGATACGCGCGACATTGGGTGTCGGCGGCGACGCCCACGGAAAAGATAGGTAAGCCTGAGTATTCTGGATAGTCGGCGCCGGAACCAAGCAGTTTGGTTGCGTCGAAATAGGACCAAACGACAGATAGCAACACGTCATTCTTAGGCACTCCCTTCGCCACGAAACAGGAGCGTGGACTCACCGCGTCCAACCGTGCGTCCCTAGCAAAGCAGGAACGTTCGGTCATCTGCGCGGGCTACGCTTACCGCCCCTCAATACCCCAGGATTGGACCAGACTCCTTTGGGCCTGTCGACGCCCAAAACTGGGGACGGTGCTTTTGGATTCGACGCCCTCTCACCCCACGTTGCAGTCGGAGCGCCACCACGGCCACTGACGCCTCGCGGCGGCCCCCTGTGGACGCCGAGCCCGCTTCCGGTAAGGCTCGCTCTCGCGGGCTTTTTGCCTGGAGAGCGAAGGCCTCACCCCTCACGCTTTCGTTTTCGACCGGCAGTGTGTAATTTACGGTCTAGGCACGAAGGGAATCTCTCATGACACAACTTCTCAAGAGTCACGTCGACATCCTGCACAAGACCGCCTTCGCGCACTTTGCCACGCTCATGCCCGATGGCTCCCCGCAGGTCAGCCCGGTCTGGGTAGACGAAAAAGACGGGTTTATCTTGATAAACAGCGCCGTAGGCCGCGTTAAGGACAAGAACGTCTGCAACAACCCAAGTGTCGCGGTATCCATCACGGACCCCGACAATCCCTACCGCATGATCTCCGTGCGCGGCAAAGTCGTGGAACGCACGCTCGAGGGAGCCGATGCGCATATCGATGCGCTGGCCCAAAAATACCTGGGTAAGGCCTACCCCTTCCGTCAGCCAGGTGAGCAGCGCGTGATCTACAAGATCGCAGCGGACCGCGTAAGCACCAACGGCTAGGTGCGTCGGCCGTCCAGTCAGCGCCTCCTAGCGCTGCAAAAGCGCCTCGAGGGTATCACGCAGATACAGTGCGCCCAGTCTGGCAGTCTCTACGCCACCATCGGCCCCCAATGGAGGCGCCACTTCGACGACGTCGCCTCCCACGAGCCCGACCTCGCGCCCGAGCTCTTGGATGAGTGCGCGTACGAAGGAAGGCTCGAGGCCACCGGGCTCAGGCGTGCCTGTGGCATCTGCGAACGCGATGTCCGTGCCGTCGATATCGTTGGATACGTAGACCGGAAGGCCCGTGGCGCGGACAGCGTTTACGACGTCTGCGTGCATCCGCTCATGGTCGCGGCCGTACTCGTCGGGCCAAAACTGCCTGACGTCGAGCGTGTTCTCCCAGTGTTCACGAGGGAAGCGCGTGGCTCGGATACCGACCTGTACCAAGCGCCCGGCGCGGCCCAGAAGCTCATTGGCGTGATAACTCCAGGTCGCAAAGCAGAGCTTGATGCCCAAGCGCTCCGGCAAGAGGTCGGTATGCGCATCGAACTGCAGGATACAGAAGCGTCGTGACGCCTGGTGCAGGGCTTTGACCACCGGATACGCGGTAGAGTGGTCGCCCCCTAGCATGAGCGGTTTCACGTTTGGATTCACGCGCAGCGCAAGCTCGAGTGCGCGCTCGGCAATCGAGAGCGGCGAGACCGGCAGCCGCGCACGCACCCTGAGAGCCACATCGGGATACAGCGCATCGCGGCTTTGTCGGAGCTGCTCGGCCGAGAGCATGTCGTCGTGCAACAGCTGCGGCACCACGAACACATCACCCAGATCGACTACCTCGTGGGCGCTACAGAAGGCCTGAAAATTCGGGTCCGCATCGAGCAGAGCGCTGCGCAGCGCCTCGGGCCCAAGGCTTGCTCCCCGTCGAAAGCCCGCTCCCACATCGGACGGAATCCCGAGCATCACCACTTTCGCCTGCGCGAGGCGCTGCAGTTGCTCGAGGAACTTCGCGGTCACGTCCGCGCTACTCTCAGCGTCGTAGAACCTGCGCTGCCAGGCTTCTCGCTCGGCTAGCCCCGTGGAGACGAGGTAGAGGCCACCTCCAGCAGGCTTGAGCAGTAGAGCAAGTTCTTCGAGCGGCGTCATCGTGATTCAAGCCTGAGGCGCCCGAGGCGCCCAAACAAGCCAAACCTCGAACGCCCTCAGTCTCGCGAAACTACAAGCGCAGAGCTGAGCCGCGACTTGCGCTCGCAAGCGACGGGCGCACAACCTCGCCTAGGCGCGAGCGTCCGACCACGCCACCACAACCTCGCGCGCGCCTCGAAAGGGCCGCCGGCCGTGGAGTGCGATGTGATTGTCGACGACGAGCAAGTCTCCCCGCTGCCACTCGAGCGGCACCGCCAGACGGTCCACCACGTCACGAACATGCGAAACTGTGGCGTCGGGAATCGGCTCCCCTGAGTGGAGCCTCACATCGGTGGCCACGCCTGGACCGAAGAGCCAGGAGAAGCGGCGATAGGTCTCGGCCAGCGGGTAGAGCGCACCCGCGGAGAAGCGGCGCTCGTTGAGAAGCGCACTTCGCAGCAGCGCAGAGGGCGCAGAGGCGTGAAACACCAGCAGATGATTGAGCCATACGCGCTCGTTCGTCTCCGGATGCAAGCGCACCGCGTCTTGAAAGCTCTCTAGCGTGACCGCTCCGTCGCGCTCGAAATAAGCTGTGCAGCCAAGCGATGCGATGTGCTGCAGGAGTTGCTCGCGAGTCTTCGCTCCGAAGGCTTCGGGCCAGCGCTTGAGTTCGAAAGGGTCGTGGAGCCCTTCGGCCCGAGCATGGCGTCGCCGAATCTTCAGCGGCGCGGCGAGCAAATGCTCAACCCGTGACGGCTCAAGTGAAGCTAGCACCCGGCGACCATCGACCAACGTGGTGGCGCCTCCTTCTTCTGCGGGCGTGCGGCACCAGAAAAACAAGAGGCGCGCCATCTGCTTGAGGTAGCTCATCTCGGCGTGCTCAGGCACCACGAGGTGCCCCGGCACCTCACTTGCGCTGTACACACCCTTCGCGAGCACCTTACGTGGACTTGGACCCTCGTAAGAATCGCCGAGCCGCCCACCGATGCGCGCCGAAAGTTCTGCGAAGTCTTCGGGTCGCGACAGCTCGAAGCCGCGTAGCAGGACTGCACCGTGTGAACGAACAAGCTCTCGCAGCTCAGGCAAGGTGGCGCTCACAAGCGCCCGCAGCGCTGCAACTGACCTGTCCGCAGTAGATGCTTCAATGGTGTACGGGAACGCCTGAACCTTGCGCTGAGCCGAACTAGGCCGACGCGTACGTACTGTCTCGCTAGGAAAAATCATGGGCACTCGTCCTTACGCTCGTCACGCAGCGGACTTCGCAAGTTCTGAGCCAGGCCTTTGCACGGCGTCGACTTGTCCGCGCCTTCGAGCCATCCCCTTCGCCTTGATAGACGCAGGTCGAGGCTGCGTGCCCATCAAACATCCCAGCTAGCCGTGATATTTGCGGTCAGATTCGGCGAAAACGGCTCATAACGAGCGCTTGCATCGAGACATCCTCGCTTTGATGTTGGCCTTCGTCTTGCAGTGAAGGCGCAAACCATGCTGTTGCCTTCGATAGACCGCCTTGGGTCGTACTACGTGGAACCTGCGTCGGAGAGTCTTCGTTCCGCTCCCGAGTCTGTCGCAACGGCGCGCAGACCGCGACAAGTACCCCACACGCAGGAACTCGGGCCGAGCGAGCGTCTCTTCGTTGCAGTGCGCCGCTTCGGCGCGGCCAACGTCACGCGCGTCATGACACTGGAGGGTAGTCTCGCCACATCCGACATACGCGAGGCCATGGCCTTGCTGCAGAGTCGACATCCCTTGCTGCGCGCTCGCATCGTCGACGGCGACGCTCCCTACTTTGTGCATAACTCGGCGCCTTTGCCCCGAGTACATCGAGTGGAACGGCGTGACGACGAGCACTTTCGGCGCGTACTCGAGTCGGTCTTGGACACGCAAGTGAACCCGGAGCACGGCCCACACTTTGAGGCGCATTTCCTACAATCAGAGCGCAGCCCGCGCGCGGAGCTCATCCTCATTGCCGATCACGCCATATGCGACGGCATGAGCATGAACAGCCTGTGCAGCGAGCTGCTCGACATCCTCGCGCAGCGTCCGCTCAAGCCGTCCCAGCCGATTTTGCCCGTGCTTGCGGAGCTCCTACCCAACATCAGTCGAACGAAGCAAGCTCTGAGCTTTGGCCATTCGTTCGCAAACTTTGCTCGCATCGGCGCGGAGAGAGCCCTCAAGGGCCGCCGCCCTGCCGCGCGCTCCTCTGCCTACGTGGGAGCTTCACTCGGCAAACAAGAAACATCCGATCTGATGGCCCGCGCACGAAAGGCCGGCACGACGGTCACGGGCGCATTGATGGCAGCCGTCACGGTCACACTGCGCGATCGACCCGAGGCGACGTCCCAACTCGCAGTCAGCGTTCCGGTCAACCTGCGCCCACGGATCTCAGGGCGCAACCTCGATGCGCGCCATCTAGGCAACTACACGAGCGTGGCCTACCTTCGCGCGTCCACCGACGGCTCCCTATGGGAGCTCGCGCGGAGCATGAAAGAGCGGCTCGACGTGACCGTTCGCGGTGATCGCCTGCTCGCTGCCGCAAATCTCATTTACCGCACTGGCAGGCACTTCGTGCGCGGCGACAGGCCTCCGCTTGCGCATGCGATGATCAGCAACAGTGGCGTGGTTCCGCTGGAGCGCGACTACGGTCGATTCCGCGTGGTGGCATTCCACAGCGCGACCTCGGCGCCCATGCTGTCTGCAGACTTTTCGTTCTTCTGCAATACCTTCGACGGCGCCCTCACGCTAAACCTCCTGTTCTCGGAGGAACTCGTGTCACGCAAGGACGCCGTGCAAGTTCTGTCACGCATTCGCTCTCAGCTGACCCAAGCTTAGGAACACAAGCGGCGTCCCTGACGATTGGATTGAATATATGTCGCGCATAGAAGAGCTACTCGAGAGTTACGAACAAGACCATCAACATCCGGCCAATCGCATTCTCCATCTTGTGGGCATCACGCTTATCGGCACGTCCGTAGTGCTCGTGTTCGTGATTCCCCCCCTCGGTATCGCGTTCTTCGGCCTCGGCTGGCTCGCGCAGTTTGCAGGTCATGCCATCGAAGGCAAGCGTCCGAGCTTCTCTCGCGATCCGCGCTTGATGCCCATCGGCGCGCTTTGGTACGTAAAGCAAGTCCGCGCGCTGTTTTCGAGCAAGGCGCACATAAGCCCCTCCGCTGTTTAGCGTTCGCTCGCCGAAGTCGCTGGGATTCGTCGTCAAAACACAACGGCCCTGCGCCAAAAGGTCGCGGGGCCACTGTGCTTTGAACAATTGCTTCTCGAAGGCTCCTACACGACCTTCAAACCGCGCGCCGCGCCTCAGTCAGAACGCGGGACGTGCAGGATTGCCTGCGTAGGGTACGGCCGTATCGCGCACTCGGATAAGCCCATTCAACACCCCGACGAAGGCCGTGCCATCTGGAGCCAGCGAGATAGCGGCCCAGTTGTTGTCGTAGAGCATGCCGGTTCCAGTTAGAACGCGGTACGCGGTGCGGCCCGTCTTGAAATCAATCGCCGTAAAGTAATACGCATCAGCCTGACCCGGCGCATCTTGAAGCTTCGTGTACGTGTAGATGAGCCCCGTAGCCGTCGAGAGCTTCGGCACCGTCGTCTGCGATACCTCCTGACTCTCCCAAACCACGTCGCAACCGCTCTCGTCTTCGCGAATGTCGATACGAGCGAGCCCTGGCGCGCTCGTCTTGCCGCCGCGCATCGTCAGAAACAAGTCGTAACCTGCGTTGTTCTCCACGATGAGCGAGCGACCGTGTCCGATGAGCGTGTTTTCCGTGGCGCTCCGACCCGGCTCAAAGACGGCTGTCTGGCACACCAGCCTGCGCTGCGACTGCGCTTCGCGACGATAGACCAAGACATTCATGCGCGGCTCGGCGTTGTCTGCGATAGCGACGTAGTCCTCTCCCAGCAAGGTAGGCGTAGTCCCCGAGCCCTGGTTGATCTGGCCCGTTTTACGCTGCGTGCCTCGGTCGTAAGCCTCGCGCCAAATCAAATCGAGCGATTGCTTGCGGCTTGCTGCGAAGTGATACAGCGCGTGGTCCGACACGATGTACGCACCCTCCGGCGCCATGCTGAAGGAGTTCTCGATCTCTTCGCCGCGCAGCCTGCGGCTGACGATGCGACGGTCCACCGTCACGAAACCGAGCGTTCCCTGCCGCGCCACAAACCAGTATTGCCCCTCGAAATCAGGCACTACAGCCGTGATCTTGTCGAGCTCTCCATTGGGAAGTCGCAGCGTCTTCGTCAGGTCGATGCGCTCTTCGAGCTCGAAGCGCAAAGTGTCTGCCTCGCCACGCACCGCCAAGATCTCAATCGTGCCCGCGGAAGTACCCACCACGGCGCGGTCGAGATGGTCGAGGTAGAAGTAGGCTCCACCCGAGGTGTCGTTCATCGTCTTGCGCAACCTGAGCATCGAAGTCGTGCGAGCCGGCAACGGGTGGCGCGCCAACACGTGCAGCGACTCAGGCTCGAGCAAGAGCAGCGAAGGCGTACGCCCACTCACGCAAACCGTCACGATGCGGCCTGCCTTGTCGAAGTTGATGGTCGGGCACTCTCCGCCCAGAAAGCCCATCGAACGCGACTGCACTTCCGGATCATGACCGAGCGGTCCGGCCCAGCTGTAGGCGTTGGTCGTAAACGGATCGACGTGCATGGAGCTCGCGCCGTGCGGCGCCATGAACGGATGCTCGGGAGCGTAGGGCGAAGCCAGCGGCGACGGCACGTGCGGAGCGCCATGTTGCGCAGGCACGAGGTGATGCACGCTGCGATCCCACGGAATGCTCTTTGGTGCGCCAGCATTCATGTGGCCGCACGCACTCACGAGAACCAGCATCATGCCGAGCGAAACCGCAGCCAACATCTGGCAGCAACGCAACGACACAAGAGACGAAGATTCTTGGTGGCGGACGTACTCGATGGGTGCGGCTTGGTTCTTCACGATGCAGCCGCTAGAGCAAGGGCCGCGCCAACTCTGACCACGCCTGCTGGCCCTCTCGCCTGGGCCCGTCCGCCGAGCGAAAAGACACGAGCGCCCCCCAAACATGTCCGCTCGACCTAAGTTTCGTGGCTTTTCCACGCGGGATCCCACGGCTTTGGCAGCAACCGGCCATGATTCGACGGGCGCGCCTCCCCACCGGTTCATGACGTCGCTGCCCAGGGAGCCGTGAAATATCATGAGAGGCCAGGTACGAACACGGAAGCTCGTTTCATCCGTCCAGGCCTGGACCATGGATCCCGCATCGGATCGACACCCACATTTCCCTGCGTCAGCGCCGTTTGCACTGCATTTGTGCACAGTGCATTACATCGAAGGGTGGCCGCCCTCGCTCTCGACGGTGCGTCGCTACACCCGAGGCATAAGTTGCCCGCAGTATTGGAGCGAGCAGCCCCGTCACGGCATTCGGCTGAATTCAAACGGTCAATTTCACGCGAAAACACAGGGCTTCACCGCAACGGCGGCAAATGTCGCGTAGGTGACAGTCGCGTGATCAATCCGCTGAATTCTGTGGCAACTCCGCGACAGTCTTGCGACATAAGACGCTGGCCGCCCTCTGAGGCCTTGAGGTACCGTGCAGCTCAAGCATCGCCCCATTTCCGCATTTCTCATGCTGCTCAGCGCGGCCTGCGGAGGCTCCACGCCCGCGTCAGCCCCGGCCGACGGCGAGGGAGATTCGGGGCTGCCTGACGCAGGCTTGGGCCGCGACGTGGTTGTGGGTACGGTGGACATTCAGCTCATCGCCCCGAGCCCAGATACGGAGAGCGAGGGCTACAGCTCAGTCTTCCGCAAGATCTACGGGGGCGAACCCGTCGAAACCACCCTCTGGGAAGAAGCCGCGAGTGCAGAGGGCTGTAGGCTGCTCAAGCCGCGCGTTCCGTTCTGCGACCCGAGTTGCGGCAGCGATGCCTGCGTCGAAGACGACACTTGCAAGGCTTATCCGGTCGCTCAGAGTGCGGGCACGCTCACCGTGAGCGGTCTGAAGAACGCTGCGGGCGAGGACACCGCCTTCAGCATCACCCCCATCAAAGCCAGCTACACGACCCCGGGCTCAGTCAGCCTGCCCTATCCCCCGTTTAACGAAGGCGACGTCGTGAAGGTCGCGGCGAGCGGCGCGGAGGTCGCGCCATTCGAAATCAGCGGCACGGCCATCGCGGGCCTTGAGCTCAGCACGACCGAAGCGCTCCCTCTGGTCGATGGCGAGCCTCTCCGAGAATGGCTTCTTCGATCAGATCGCAGCCTTACTCGACGACACGGATTTCAAGGCCAACCCCGCGGTGCGGGACCAAAAGCTCAAGGAGCTGCGCAACGCCATCAAAGTGGCACCTGTCAATCAGGCCTTTCAAGACAAGCTCAAACTCAAACTCGACACGGACTACCCGAGTCAGTCCATGCGCTTCCGCTCGAGCACCAACAGCGAAGGCCTCGAAGGTTTTCCGTGTGCTGGTTGCTACGAGTCCCATACGGGCGACGCGCACGACTGGCCCGACACGCTCGACGCCATCCGCAAGACGTGGGCCACGATTTGGTTGTTCCGGACCTTCGAGGAACGCTCGTACTACGGCGTAGACCACACGAGCGTGAGCATGGCGCTGCTCGTGCACCACAACTTCCCCGAGGAAGAAGCCAACGGCGTGGCCCTCACCGCTAACCCCTACGATACGTCGGGCCTTGAGCCCGACTTCTACGTCAACGTCCAACGGGGAGGCGCAGCCGAGGTGGTGCATCCGCCCCCTGGGGTGACGAGCGACGAGTTTTTGTACTTCTACTCGGCGCCCAACCGCCCCATCACCTACCTATCCCGCTCGAATCTGATCCCAGCTGGAAGCACCGTGCTCACCACGCGCCAAACCTACGAGCTCGGAAAAGCACTCGAGGCCATCCACACTGCGTTTTCTCCAGTGTATGGACCCGGGAGCGGCAACAAAGGTTTCTACGCCATGGACATCGAGTTCAAGTTCGACGATGAAGGTACGACGGAGCCAGCTCTTTTCATCAAGCAAGCGCGTCCTCACCCGGGGCGCGGGGACGCAGCGGAGTAGCCCGATGTTCGTTGTATTCGAAGGAATTGACGGTAGCGGAAAGACCACCATCTCCAATATGGTGGTCGAGCGCCTGCGTGCCCGTGGGCTCTCGGTCAAGCACTTGCGCGCCGAAGGCAAGTTCGTATCGACCGTCTCCGAGTCCATCCGTTCGCTGGCTCGAGATAGCCGCAATATCGACCTCGTGCCGCGCGCCGAGTTCTTGTTGTATGTCGCGCGAGATGTGCAGCTCATCGAAGAGGCCTTGCGCGACGCCCTGCTCAGCCACGACATCGTGCTCGCCGATCGGTTCCTCTTTACCGCCGAAGTGCTGGCCCGCTTCGGGCGGCGCTTGCCCGAGGACTACATAAGGCCTGTGCTCACGGCAGCTGCAGGAGGGCTATCTCCTGACTTGGTCGTGTTGGTCGACGTCGACCCGACCCTGGCGCGGGCCCGCCGCAAGGCTTCAAAGCTCATCACCAAAGATCAACGCCCTCCCTCACGCAAGGGTCTGTCGGGCGTGGGGCTACAGCACCGATTGCGTCGCGGCTACCTGGAGCTTGCGCGAGAATCCAAAGAGCGCTGGGTCACAGTCCGCAACGAAGCCCTGCTCGAAGATTCCGTGCGCGAGGTCAGCGACCTGATTCACGATGCTGTCCGCGAAGGTCCGGCGTCTGCGGTGGAAACCTTCAGCAAGCGCAGGCAGGAAGTTGCACGCGCAGCGCCCGATGTGAGCACCAAGGAAGGCGCACTCAATGGGCTCCTGCAGTGGCTCGAGCAGCGCGCCGAGCGCGAACCCCAAGTGGCTGCCTACTTGCTGTCGGGGTTGGCTGGCGAGCGCGTGGATTCCCTGCGCAAGTCCCTGGCGCAGCGTGTACCCGACGTCATGCTCGCGGGGCTGTCCGGCATGACGGACGAAGTGAGCTGGGCGCTGCGCGAAAGCCTGGCCGAGGCCTATCCGCAAGCCGTGGTCCGCTCACTCGGCGGCATCAAGGTCCCAGACCCGCGGGCGCATGCGCTCCGCAAGCGCTTGCTAGAACACGCGCCCATCGAGGTCGCCAAAACGCTATCGGGTCTCGACGACGCCGAGGCTTGGAACCTACGCGATGTCCTGCGCCATACCTATCTCGGGGCCGTGATGGGCTCTCTCAATCGGCTCGACTCAGCGCGCGCTTGGGAACTGCGCGAAAGCTACCTTACCCAACATGCGAAGGGCATTGCCGAGAACTACGAGCTAGCAAGGATCGCCGCCAAGAGCGTTCAAGGCGTAGCGCATCCCAAAGCCTGGGAGATTCGCGACGCCGCCAAGCCTGCGGCGCCCCTGGCCAGCCTCAGCTCACTTTCGGGGCTCAATTGCGACCGTAGCTTCGAGGTGCGGGCGCACTACCTGCCCCGCGCGCCGAAGACCGTGATGGAGACCCTGCGCACCCTCAGCGATGCCCGCGCCTGGGACATGCGGCGCGCAGTCGCCATGGACACCAAGGAAGCGCTCGACAGTGTCGCTGGCCTCGACGATCCCGAGGCCTGGGAACTACGCGAGAGCTACGCCGACGTCTGGCCGTCCACAGTCATCAAGACCTTAGGGCCGCTTGCGGACAGCGAGCGCGGGCACGCCCTGCTCACGCGGCAACTCCTACACCACTCGGGAAACATCTCCCTTCTCAAGCATGCGGCAGCCATCGCACTGGGTGTCCACCGTTCTGCTTCCCTATCTGACTGACCGGAGCTGTGATGCCACTTGACGTGGGAGAACTGTTTACTGGCGGGGCCGAAGAGCTACCGCGATTGTCGCATCTGTTCGTGCGCATGGTTTTCGCGACCCTGCTCGGCTCCTGCATTGCATTTCGCGCATGGCGTCGCTTGATGCCCTTCATGTCCCGGCCCTCGCTGCAAAACGCACAATCTCAGACGCTGATCGCAACCGCCGGTGCCGTGATGGTCGTCGTAATCGGCGACTCCCCTGCACGCGCGTTTGGGCTGGTGGGACTTGGTTCCTTCATCCGCTTCCGCTCGGGCATCAGCGATCCGCGCGACGCCGCGGTCATGTTCGTGATGATCGGCATCGGCATGGCATGTGGCCTTGGGCTCTTCGCCATGGCCGTCTCCGCTACGTTGTTCATTTGCGTCCTGCTCACGATCTTCGACTACGGGGCGCGCAAGCTCACCAAGCCGACGCTGGTCAACATCAACGCCGAAGATGCCGTCGCCATGCGTCATCACGTGAAGCGGGTCTTTCCAGACGCTCGCTTCGTAGAGCTTGGAACGAACGCTTCTGAACTCGGGAAGGACAACGGCAAGCTCGTTATCGAGCTCAATCTAAAGCCGGACGAGGATGCCTCCACGCTACGCAATCAGCTAGAAAAACATGGCGTTTCAGGTATCCGCCGCCTGGCGCTCCAGGTCGAAGACTGAAGGTTTCACATGAGGGTTTTGTCCATGCGCACACTCAATCGTTTCCGAAATCGCATAAGCATTCTTTCGTTGTCCCTTCTGCTCGGCACGGCTGCCTGCGCTGAGGAAGCCGACAACAATACCGGCACTACGCCCGTTGGAGACGGCGATAACGCCCCGGGCGATGGCGACAACACTTCCGGCGACGGCGATGGCGACAACACTTCCGGCGACGGCGACGGCGATAGCGCCTCGGCCCTCAAGCCACTCATCCCGTGGGCAGTGGGCAACACCTGGACCTACCGCGTATCAAAGAACGGAGAAGTAAACTCGAAGGTCACGACCGTTGGCCCCGAAGAGCCCGTCGGCGGTACAGGTCCCAACAAGGACAAACTTGCCAACAAGGTGACGACGACCAAGGCCAATCAGGCCGAGACCATCAGTTGGCAGACCATCGTGGGTAACCTGCACGTGCGTTACCGAGAGCAGGGCTTCGACGCGAATACGAAGGGCCTCAAGATCGAAGAGCATTGGGCTCCCTACAAGTTGCGCGTAGACAACAGCCCCGAGCAGCGCGTCGCTGAGGCAAACTGGCTCGAAGTTTACCAAGAAACGAAGAATGAAGCCGACCTGCCAGAGACCACCGCAGAAAAGAACGACTTCTGGTTCGTCGATGGTGAGCAAATGGTCACGGTACCCGCAGGCACGTTCAAGGCCATCGTTTATCGCAAGACGGGCACCAGCTCGAAGACCTATTGGTATGTCCCCGGTATCGGCAAAGTGAAGGAGACGGGCGGACAGACCGAAGAACTCGAAAGCTACCAGGTTGCTCCATGATTCACTCCGCCGCGCCCACCATTCTCGCAAGCGGTCGAGAGGACCCGGGCACGAGTGCGCTCGACGGTGCGCTTACGGCGGAGCGTGAAGAAACCAAGTTCCAGATTCGAAGTGCGCGCGTTCAGCGCTTCGTGCACAGCCTACTGAAGCACGTCAAACCGCACCGATTCGTCGGCAAAGGCGCCAATCGTCTGCCGGATGCGCAGCACTACAGCACGACCATCTACCTCGATACGCCTTCGCACTCGCTGCTGCGCGCCGCGGCACAGGACGCTGGAAACAACCTCAAGATTCGCGCGAGAGAGTACTACGACCTGCACAGCTCACTCGCCGAATTGGCGACGGATCCTGCTCAAATCGTGCACTACCAGCCCTTTGTCTGGTTTGAGCTCAAGCGACGCCTAGGCGACAAAACCTTCAAGCATCGTCTGCGCCTAGCCAAGGACGACGTGGCGTCTTTCTTTCGCGGAAAACTCACGCCTCCCCTTAAAACCGACGACGAAGCACGTGATCTAGCCGCGATCCGAGACGTTCTCGCTGGACTCGGTGAGCCGCTCTCCGCCAGCGTGCTCGTGAACTATCGACGCCTGGCCTTTCAAGACCCCGAAGGCGCACTGCGCGTGACACTCGATCTCGATCTCTCCTTTTACGCAGCGCCCACGGATCTCTGGACGCGGAAGCTTGCGCTTGTGCGCGGCACGTTCGGTACGCCTGCTCGGATCGAACCCGGCGTCCTGTTGGAGATCAAGCTGCGCGGCCCACAACCCGCATGGCTGTCCCAAGCCCTACTCGAAGCCGAAGCCACACCCGAGCACCGGGGTAAGTTCGTACGCGCAGGAAGGGTCGTCCATGGCGCCCCCTAAGCCGCGCCGCTGGCTCGCGCGAGGCTCGCTTTCTTGGATTCTGGGCCTGAGCATCTTCGTGCTCTACGTGGCCATTCCCTCGGATACTTCACGCGAGGCAATGGAGGACGCTGAACGAGACGAGTCCGATGCTGACCCATTTCGCATCGAGATTTACGATGTCTCGCCCCACGACCCCTACCCTGGCAGCACCATCGCCATCGAGCACAGCCCTTCGCGCCACGCGCTTGGCGCATTCGTCGGCAAGAATGCCTTACCGGTGCTGGTACGAAACACAGGCGAGCTGGTTGTTGAGCTCCCGCGTGATTTGCCGCCAGGCGACCTGAAAATTCGTGTCGCAAGCACCGAGTCCGGTGCTTTCTCCTCACGCGTCGCGCGCAGCAAGCCTTACCATTTACGCGTTCGCGCCCCCGACTATCGCAAGGTCTTCCGTAACCTTGTCGGCGGCAGCGCCATGGTCCTGCTCGGCATCTTCCTCTTGTCTCGCGGCGTGCGAGAGAGCATCGGCCTGTCCGCAGCGCGCCTACTTACGCGCATCGCCAAGCGCGACAGCTTTGTGCTCGGTCTAGGGGCCATGCTCGGCGCACTGGCTCAAACCACCACAGGCGCGGCGGGTGTCTTGGCCGGGCTGACTTCCGCACGGGTTTTAGGACTCGCTCCCGCTGCCCTCGCATTCTTGGCCGCTCCCCTCGGCGCCGTCATCACACCTCTCGCAATCTTTGGCCTCGTCGAACCGCGCGAAGGGCTCGTTTTGGTAGCCATCGGCGTCGTCTGGATGGTGCTCGCCGAAAATCGTCGCTCTCACGCCTATTCTCGCGTGCTGCTCGGCGCGGGCTTCGTCGCCTTCGGGCTCCAGACGTTTCGCCCTGGCCTCGAACCATTCCTATCGGACGCGCTCCTCTGGTCTGTACTCGACCACGCTCGCTCGAGCAGCGTAGCTGAGCTTGCGCTTTGGGCAGTGCTCGGCAGCTTCGCCACGGCAGCCCTGCACGGCCCCGCCCCGCTCATCGTGCTCGTGCTCGGCGTCGCACAGGCCACAGGCCACTTCGATCTACGCACCTTGCTCGTCCTTTTATCGGGCAGCGCATTTGGCGCCGCGCTCGCAGGCTTGATCACTGCGCCCTCGAGCCCCCACTCGCACAAGCTTGCTCGGCTCAACTTGTTGCTGGGCGCCGTCGCGAGCCTCTTGGCGTTCGCAAGTGTCGACCTTTGGGTTGCATTCACGGACCTCGTCGCCGGTCCCTTCGTGCCCCCCTCGCACTGGAGCACGCGCATGCCTATCGGCGATCTTGGCCTGCGCGTGCTGATCGGCTTTGGTGCCTCACAGCTCGCCATCGTCGCGCTCCTCGTCCCAGTCGTGCCGCACCTGGCGCGCTGGCTCGAAAGTCGCGGCCAGGCTGACCAAAACGCTCCGACGGCCGCACTGCCGGAGCCGCTTGCAGACACCCTCCGCAGCGAATTGTCCAATGTCCTTCTGGCGCAATCCGAGGCCCTCGGCAACATGGTCGCGCTCGCACTTACGGGTATGCGTCGCCACGGTCACGCTGCAGAGCAAAGTCTCGCTCAGGCGCGAAGACTACTGGAGCAGTTGCTGAACGGGCCCATGCGCAAGCTCTCCGCGGCGGACGATTACGCCGGCCTTTCAGGAGCCGCCTTCACCGCTCTGCAGCTGCAAAACACCCTCGATTCCCTCTTGCGAGCGAGCGAACGCATGATCGACGCACGCGTCGGAACCTCCGAAGAAGTCGCAACTCTACGCTGGGACGACGAAACCCTTCTGCGCAGTCTGCACCGCCTGGTAGCCGAGGGACTCGAAGCTGCGCGCACGAGCCTCAAGCAGTCCGAGTTGCTCGACCTCGACACCGCTCGTTCCCGAGAAATTCAGATTAACCGCCTCGAAGCAGACGCCAGAGGAGCTCTGCTCGATGTCGAGCGCACACGTGGTCTCCAGGAGGACCACCTGCACGTGCTCGAAGTCGTCGGTGCGTACGAAGTATCAGGCAACCATATCTACCGACTCGCCGAGATCCTCGGCCAAACCAGCCAGGTGCCGCACCTGGCCTCGGCATAACGCATATGATGTTCGATTCCCGCGCCCATCAATGGCTCCTCAAAGCGTGCACGTCGGCCCTGGTTGCGCTTACGCTCGCTAACGCCCCTCACGCACTCGCCCAATCGGCCGAAGCCAAAGCGGAGGAAGACGCGGAGGAAGACACCAAGGACGACCAGGACGCTGACGAATCGCCGCCGACGCTCCTGAGCCTGCCCCTGGTCCCACCGTCCGACACTGGCACGGAGCCGCGCAAGGAAGGTAAGGCTGAGGCTGACTCCGTAACGCCGCCCGCGACGAGCGCTAAGCCGAACAAGGGAGCGCCGCTCGGAGGCGTGCCTTCATCCGCGCCTTCAGACGACGATGCGGAGCCTGATGAAAAAAGAGGTCGCGACTCGGAAGCAGTCGGTTTTACTGCGCCAGGTGACCCTTGGGGAGACACGCAAGGGCTCGGCCTCATCAGCCTGCGCGCCTTGATGCAGTTCCGTTACGCGAGCACCTTTGCCTCCAAGAGTGGTCACTCCCTGAGCACAGGCCGAGAAAAAGAAGAGTTTCTCGCCGAAAAAAATGACGGCTACAGCATGAAGCGCATCCTCATCCGCTTCAGCAGCGACCCCGTAAAGTACATCGGTTTCAAGTCCGTGTTCGACTTCTCCGAGCTGATGACGGGCGACGTCGAAGATGTCGTGAAGCAAGCCTATGTGGTCTTGCGTCCAATTCCCGAGCGTCTAGAGGTCGTGGCAGGCCTCTTCAAAACGCCATTCGCCATCCTCGAACTCGACCCCTCGAGCCGTTTTGAGCTCGCAGACCTCGGACACACCAACAAGCTCATCAACGACCTGGGCTACGCCGGTCGCGACCTCGGCGTCATGGCCTCCGTTGCACCTTTAAAAAAGGCACGGAAGATGCGCATCTCAGGCGGTGCATTCCGCGGCCACGCGTACGGCGAACATGATTCGCCCGCCGGAAGTCTCGCAGGTCGCATCGAGTACAAGCCCAAACGCTGGCTCCGCTTCGGCGGCGGCGTCACGCAGATGATGAGCGACTATTCCTACAATCGCGTGTTCAACACGTCGGGCAAGAACGTGCTCCCAAACCCGCCGGACCTTCGCTACCCGCGACAAAAGAACTGGGGCAAGGGCCGCGCCTGGGGCGTAGACGCTCGCATCAAGAAGAAGGGCTTCATGCTGCGCGGTGAGTTCATCATGGGCGACCGGATCGATTTGGACGAGCGCTACGGCGCCAAGACCTTCTGGTCAGCTTGGGGTCTCGCCGCCTATCGCATCGACATCGGGAGCGTCAAGCTCCTGCCCTCCGTACGCACGGAATGGCTCGACAGCGATCGTGAACACAAGAGTGGCATGTGGCGCACACTGTCCTTCGGCATCACCACCATCGTGCTCGACCGACTTCGCTTTTTGGTCGACGTGACGCGAACCGACGTTGGAACCGGCTCGCCCCTGCTCAACCAGCCGAAGCCACTGACAGATCCACCTTACCTTGCACTAGACTGCACACGCGTCACTGCACAGATGCAAATCGAGCTATGATGGACCTTCCAGCTAAAGGTACGCTGCGCTCCGATTAGACGGTGGACAGCTCCCCTACGCTCCGGACGGTGTTCGATGAGAGCTGCGTATCTTGGAAGCACCGTCCTGACTCTGTTGGCTCTGGGCAGTTGCAAAGACAGCCATCTGAGCGCCCCGGAAGTAGTTTCGACGATCTCGGTCAGTGGCCCAATGCCCCCAACGGCACCTCGTTCGCAGCCCTGATCGAACACAGCGTGTGCGGCAAGGCGCAGCTCTATTTCGCTGGCCACAATCATGCGCGCGAGTGGCTCGAACCCACCTGTGGTACAACCTTCATCGTATCCGGTGCGGCTGCGAAGCTCTCCGGGTTGTGGTATCGCGACTCGCAGCCCACGCGTTTCGAAGACGACACGAAGCACGGATTTCTGTGGGCCGAAATCGACCGCGAGCATTTCCTAGGCGTGTTCTACGACGCTGACGGCCACGAAGCTTACCGCGACCAGATAGCGCACCCAGACGCCCAGTATCCCGTGCGTCAGGGCGTTGTGCGGCTCGCTCCGAGCAATACGCGAACAAGGTCACGGGGCGAATCGACCACCGCGTGCGGACGTTCCGCCAGCAGCGTTTCGCGCTCGGCATAGCCCCAGCCCACCGCGATGGCTCGCACCGAGGCACCGCGAGCTGCCACAAGGTCTCGCACTTCGTCGCCCACGTAGAACACGTTTTCCGGCGCGATGTCGATGCGACGAAGCAGCTTCTTCAACACAGGAGCCTTACCGGCCATGCTCGCTCCGCCGATCACTTCCTCAAAGCAGGAAAGCTCGTGTCGCACGAGAAACCGCCGAATGTTCGCGGCCGAGTTGGTCGATAGGATGTGGCAAGTCACTCCGGCTTCCGTGAGGCTCTGCAGCGCCTCGCGCATGCCTGCGAACGGCTTGAGCTCCTCCACGTGGGCGTGCATCTGTTTGCGCATCGCTCGCACCAGGAAGGGCAACTTCCAGAATGACACGCGATGCTGCCGGAGCAGGTCCCGTGCCTTCATCTTGCGCAAGCGCGCGAGATCCGCAGCATCGATGGGCCTCACCCGGTAGCGCGGCGCGAGCTGGTTGTACTCTCGGATGACCAGCTCGAGCGAGTCAGCAATGGTGCCATCGAAATCAAAAATGGCGACGGTTTTAGAGCGTGAGCCACCGGAGACAGCGTCAAACGACATACGCCCGTAGGTGTAGCCGGTTCTCCTGCGGTCGCCCGACAAATCCCGAAGCTGGGCATCCCTGGAAGGCTACACAGTGACCGCGCAGTCCGCGCTCGGGTATCGCTCGCCTGTGTACCGAGGGCTCCGAGCAAACTATCCTGACAGCCGCACGTCGCTACGAAAGGGTCTTCCGCCATGGGCTTCTACGAGAAAACCGTCGTTCCCTATTGCGTCGAATTCGGGTGCGGCATCCCAGCCCTCGCGCCGAAGCGCAAACAAGTGAGCGCCTCACTACACGGAACCGTGCTGGAGATAGGCTTCGGCTCCGGTCTGAACCTGCCATACCTCCCCCGCGATGTGACCCGCGTCTTGGCAGTCGACCCGTCGGAGCGCGGACGCCGCATCGGCAAGCACCGGATCGCTGCATGCAGCGCAGTTCTGGAGTTCGTGGGCCTCGACGCAGAACAAATCAGAGCCGAATCCGCCAGCGCGGACTGCGCCCTGTGCACCTTCACGCTGTGCACCATCCCCGACCCCGTGCGTGCCCTACGTGAGGTTAAGCGCATCCTCAAGCCCGAAGGCAGGCTTTTCTTCCTCGAGCATGCCCAAGCCCCGGACGCTAGCGTCAGAGGCTGGCAGGACCGCTTGAATGGACTCCAGCGCGTGCTGTGCGGGGGCTGCAACCTCAACCGCGATATCGCCCACTTGATAGAGCGCGCCGGCTTCAAGCTCGAGGCCCTGGAGTCAGGCTACCTAGCCCCACTGCCTAAGACTCATGCTTTCCTGGTAGCCGGCTCCGCAGCACGTGCTTCCTAGAGGCCCGCTGGAGGTGGGGGCGGAGGCGGTGGCGGTGGACCAAAGAAGCCTGCCAACTGTGGAACCTGCCCCGCTGCAGTCCATCCGGCCAAGCCCGCGCTCCACACCAGCGTAGTCGCGGTGATTTGGCCTTGCTGAACCCCCTGCGCCAGCTGCTCGACGCTGTAAGGTCCCAGAGATTGGCCATTCGCAGTCACATGCCAAACCGGACTCTGCGGGACAGGGGGAGGAGGTGGAGCTTGCACGCCTCCAGCCATGCCAACACCAGCCATGCCCGGCGCCGCCCCGAATGCCCGCGCCATCTGATTGGCCATGGCGAACCCCATACCGAGCCCTAAGCCTTCGCTCGCCGCGCCACCGCCGCCAGGATTCTGCGCCATCTGGCCTATGGCGTTCGCGACCTGATACTGCTGAAAGCGCCCGAGATCTCCGATCACGCCCATCTGGCTTCGGGTATCGATAGCTTTCTCAACGGACTCAGGTAGCGCGATGTTGACGATCTGAAGCGACGGGACATCTAGCCCGTACTCGTCGTCGATGCGTTCACACACCTTCTTCCGAAGCGCCTCTCCTAGCTCCCCGTATTTCGCCGCAAGATCAAGAGCACTGTGTTTCGCTTCTCCAATCACATCCGCGAATGAAGACGCGATGATCGAACGCAGAAGCTCGCTCACTTCCTCCGCTTCGAAGATGCCGTCCGTTCCAACCAACTCCCGCAACAGCGCCTGAGGATCGATCGCGCGCAAGGTAAAATTACCGAAAGCTCGAAGACGGATCGGACCGAAATCTGCATCCCGTAACATGATGGGGTTCGGCGTTCCCCACTTGAGGTCCGTCAAGGTACGCGTGGAGACGAAGTACACTTCGCATTTGAAGGGGCTATTGAAGCCGTACTTCCAACCGCGCAGCGTCGACAGAAGCGGAATGTTCTCCGTCTTGAGCTCGTAGCGCCCCGGCTGGAACGTGTCCGCGACCTTTCCCTGGTCTACGAGAATCGCGGCCTGCCCCGGACGCACGATGAGCTGTGCACCGTTCTTGATCTCGTTTTGATAGCGCGGGAAGCGCCACACCAAAGTGTGCTTGCTGTCGTCGATCCACTCGACGATGTCGATAAGCTCCTGGCGCAGCGTGTTCAGAATTCCCATCGGTTAGCCTCCGCTTCCTTCAACCAGCGTACACGTCGTCTTGTTCTATTTTGCTTAGGACCCAGTCGAACTCCCCGCGCGTGATATGGCTTCCGCAGTGTGCGCACTGGCCCGCCATCGTAACGGAAAGCGGCGCGGCGCAGTTGGGACATGTCCCATCGGTGCGCGGGGCGCCACGCACGGAAGACCCGCGGATGAACGTCCAGTATTCACTGTAATCGCGCACCTGCTTGGGGGCCCCTGTGACCACGCGCCCGGAGCTCACGTCGATCGTGTAGTCTCGCCCGCGCGCCCAAATGCGCACGGTGATGGCGTCGAAATAGCGATCGCACACCACCTTCGCAGCCTCCAAGCGAGCAATCGTCATGTCCTCTAGGACGTTCTTCAGCCCCTGCGCCTGGTAGGTCTCGACCCAGTAGCGCATGGAGTCGAACATCCCGTCGGACAGCCCTCCACGGATACCCGACAGGTCGCCCGCGCTATAGCCGCGGTTGAGCTCCAAATACACATGTCGCACCCGAGCCTCGAACGCCTGCCACTGCACGTTGGGGTCGCGCGCCGCGAGCTCGGTCAACTTGCTTTGTACGGCTGCGTCCCGAATGGTCGGCAAGGAAGTTCCGCGCTCCTCGACCGTGGTCGTGAGCGCTGGCGGCCTTGAGACACTCTCAAGCACGTGCCGCGCAACCACCAACCAGGCAAAACGACCGTCTGTAACAACCTGCTGGCAGTAAGCGCATCGCCTATCATCTGCTGCCGCGAAGGGCGCGCCACAGTTCGGACAGCCTAGCTTCTCTGTCTGCTCTGGCGGTTGTGTCCGCGCGGAAGCCGAGCGCTCGAACACCCAGCGCTCTCGGCGGTAGAAGGTGCGCTCGGTTGGTGCGGCGCCCAGCGTGAGATTCGTCTGGTACACGACGACCAGCTGGTTCACCGCCTCACGTTCGTCCCGCTTGGGCAGCGTCTGGAGGTTCGCTATCTGCAGCGCCGCGACGACCACACCAGACGCAGAAAGCCCCGTAGGAGCTTCTGCCGCAACTTCTGTCCGCACACTGTCTGAAAGGTAGGGCGCAAGACCGGCAAGCGCCTTTGGCGTCGCTCGAGCTCGATACGTGGATGCATAAAGGCGGTAGGCGAAGTCCTCGAACACCACACGTGAGAAATCTGCATCGTCACGCAGCAGCCCAGTGAGGTCCACAGGCCCGCCCCCTCTCGGCGCCTCGGCAGAATGCTCGGGAGCCCGCGCGACATGGGAAGTTGCCCATGCCTCAGTGGGCTCTCGGCGCATACGCCACCAAAGAAACAACGCGATGAGGACGAGGGGAATACCTAGCTTCGGATAGTAGAAAACCAAGCGAAGCAGCAGGAACAAAAGTTCCCCGCCGCCATCACCGTCACCCCCGCCGCCCCCCGAGTAGTCGTCGTTCGAGCCACCACCGAAAGTTTGCCCGCCGCCTGGACGAGCAAGCGCCCGTGCAGCCACGCCGAACACGGAAAGCCCACAAAGCAGAACAGCCGCAAGCGAGAAAACATGCCCGCGAAAGCGAATCCCGAAAGACCGCTTCACAGCGCATCCCCAAGTTCGTTGATGTCGTCCTCGCGACGCGGCAGCACAACTTCAAGCACAGGCCGTAGTTCGCTCACGGCGGCTCCTAGGCGCTCGCAGCTCTCAGCATCTCTCACAGCGCGCTCAATGCCGAAAACGACGTTTTGAAAGGCCGCTGGCTCTACCCGCGCGATCACACCGCGATCCGCAATCACCCGCGCGCGACGCTCCAACTGCGATACAAACACCAGGATTCCCGTTCGCTCCCGTGTCTCCACGATCCCGCGATCAGCGAATTCTGCCTTGGCCGTGAGCTCGACACAGCGCTCTGCAAACTTAGCGGGCGTGAATAAACGCTGCAGCGCGGTGGATCTACGACATGCCAGGTAAGCAACGAGCCCACACAGACAGGTGTCCACGAGAATGGCTGCGTGCGAGAACGGCCACGGACTGAATAGCAAGAACGCAAGGCCGCAGAAGGCGCCGAAAAAAGAGCAAACGCTCGCCGGCACAATCACGGGCGTGCTGCTTGGCCTGAGCGAAATTACGACCTCAGCGCTACTCGCCAGCTCAACGGCTTCAACCGCTTGCGTGAGAGCCCGCTTGCACTCGACAGATAGCTGAACCATCGACCGCCCATAATGCCACGAAGCGTCACCCTAGCCAACGACGACTAGGGTGACGATGGACCCTCGTTGTCGGAGGTGATGTAGCGCGATGTCGCTGTCCGAATCTTACGCACGAGGCGCGTTCGCAGCGGCGAATCACCCCTCTCGATAAGGCATCGGACCGAGATAGTCCTTCTTACCGACCTCTACACCGTTGTGGCGCAGGATCGAATAGGCCGTCGTCACGTGAAAGAAGAAGTTTGGAACCATGTGCTGGAGCGCAAACTCTTGTCCGCTCAGCGTCTTTCCTGCCCAACGGGGCTGCGTCACACGTCGGGCTTCGGCGCCCGCGAAGTCAGAGTCCGAAAGCGTCTCCAAGAACGCAATGGTACGTTCGATCCGCGCCTTCACATCGCTCAGCGATTTCTCCTGATCGTCGAATATCGGAGCGTCCTTACCGGTCAGCTTCGCTGCGCCGTTCTTCGCCGTATCGCATGCAATCTGAATCTGCTTGAGCAGCGCAAACTGGTCGGGAGCCAGACGCGAGTGAAGCAGCACTTCCACATCAAACTTCTTTGCTTCCGCGTAGCGCGCCGCCTTGTCCAAGATAGCGCTCAGGTTACGCAGCATTTTGGTGAACTGAGGAACCACAATTTCGTAGAGCATGAGCAGTACATAGGCCGCTAGCCAGTGAAAGCCAACCCGTCACTTCACCAGTGCGACGAGCAGTTTTTTTCCCTTAATTCGCCCATTACTCAGACTCTTGTAGGCGGCTCGGCTCACGTGCTTCGACACGGCCACGTAGGAATACTGATCGTGGATCTCAATCTTCCCGACATCGGTTCCTAGGAGCCCGCCCGCTTCTCCGGTAAGCGCACCAAGAATATCCGTGGGCCGAATCTTCTGCTTGCGTCCTCCAGAGATTCGCAAGGTCTCCATCTTCGCTTCGCCCTCAGGCAATGTCTGCACTTCGAGCGGCGCGACCTCAATCGCTCCCAGATCCGAGCGAGTCAGCGCTCTTCCGACCAGCTGCTCGATGCCGCGCACCTTCAGTTTTTCGCGCGGCGTGATGAAAGAAACAGCCACACCGTGCTTTCCAGCGCGTCCCGTGCGCCCGATACGATGCACGTAGACTTCAGGCTGAGTTGGCAAGTCGTAGTTCACGACCAGGTCCAACGTGGAGACGTCAATCCCGCGCGCAGCCACATCGGTTGCCACAAGGACCCGCGTGCTGCCATTGCGGAACTTTGCCATCACCCGATCTCTGTCGAACTGCTCTAGATCCCCGTGCAGCGCATCCACGCTCACGCCGGTTTCATGGAGCATCGCCGCAAGCTCGCTCACGCTCGCTTTAAAGTTCGCAAACACGATGGCAGCCTCGTGCGGATAGCGCTTCAGAACCGCGCGTAAGGCCTTCGGCTTTTGCTCGAGTTCCACCTGGATCCCAAGTTGCTCAATTTCCGCGCCGCCAGTTTCGTCATTCGCGACGACCACCTGCACCGGGTCATGCTGATAACGACGGCTCAAGGTTGCTATTGATTGAGGAAAAGTGGCCGAAAAGAAGACCGTCTGGCGCCTTCTCGGAACCGCTTGGAGGATGGTTTCCATGTCCTCCTCGAATCCCATATCGAGCATGCGATCGGCCTCGTCGAGCACAAGCACCTTGATCGATGCCAGACTCAGCGTGTCACGGCGGAGGTGATCGTTCACTCGACCCGGGGTGCCGACGACGATGTGGACACCCTTCTCGAGGGCAGCGGCTTGAGGCCGTAGCGGTTCGCCACCGGCCAACGTGAGCACCTGCAGCCCAGCATGCCGTCTACCCAGGCGCCGAATCTCGCGCGCCACCTGGGCGCATAGTTCCCGCGTGGGGCAAAGCACCAGTGCAGTGATAAAGCGCTGCGAGGGCTCGATGTTTTGCAGGATCGGGAGCGCGAAGGCAGCCGTCTTTCCACTTCCAGTCTGCGACTGTCCGACTAGGTCCCTTCCGGAAAGTAGTACGGGTAGGCTCTGAGCTTGAATCGGCGTGAGTGTCTTGTAGCCGAGCTCCGAGACGACCTCTAGCAAGGCAGGCGAAAGTGCCAACGTGCCAAACTCAACACCTGCTTGGGTACTCATCGCTGCGGCTTATGACGCCATATGCCCGACGAGTCCACCTCTCCTTAGCTGCCGCACAGGTTCCTCCTGCTTCCGGTAACCAAGCGGTCCTCGCTGGCGGTTCTACGCATTTTCGAAGACCTGACAACGGATACACTGCGACAAGGAAGCGCGGAGTCCATCCAGCATCGCGTCCGCGTAAGACAGCCCTAGGTGCAGTCTGCTG
>CAZEWA010000026.1:0-37869 GCA_964515685.1 uncultured Polyangiales bacterium
CACGCGCAGGTGCGTCAGGTACTCGTCGCCGAAGGTCATCCAGAAGCGGATCTTCTTGAGGCCCTTGATGTGCAACACCAGGGACTCGAGCTCCTCGTGATAGATGAGATAGGCCTTCTTGTCGCCGACACCGGGGAAGTCGATGACCTGCGAGAACTCCATGGGCTTGGTCTCCACCCACTCGCCGTTCTCCCAGTAACGCCCGTTCGCGGTGACTTCGCGCAGGTTGATCTCAGGATTGAAATTCGTAGCGAACGCCTTGCCGTGACTGCCCGCGTTGCAGTCGACGATGTCGACCGTGTGGATCTCGTCGAACAGGTGCTTCTGCGCGTAGGCACAGAACACGTTGGTCACGCCGGGATCGAAGCCCGAGCCCATCAGGGCCATCAAACCGGCCTTTTTGTAGCGCTCTTGGTAGGCCCACTGCCACTTGTACTCGAACTTGGCCACGTCGCGCGGCTCGTAGTTCGCCGTGTCGAGGTAGGGCACACCGGCCTCGAGGCAGGCGTCCATCAAAGGCAGATCCTGATAGGGCAAGGCCACGTTGATCAGCAGATCGGGCTTGAGCCGCTTGAGCAGGGCCACCGTCTCGGGGACGTTGTCTGCGTCGACCTGCTCGATCTGGATCTCGCGGCCCTGGATCTCCTTGATCTGGTCACGGATTTTCTCGCAGCGCGACAGGGTGCGACTCGCGAGGATGACCTCACTAAAGATCTCTTTTTGTTGCGCGCATTTGTGCGCCACAACGCCACCGACACCACCCGCACCGACAATGAGAACCCGACCCATGGCAATCCTCCGAGGCCGGGGGATAGCCCCTCTCTCGGCCAGCGTCGACCCGGGTGTGCTTTCGGGCGAAAAATGCCGCGGTGGAGCGCTTAAGGCTGGGGCTTTCCCGTGTCGGGATCGACGGTCCCTTCACCCACCCAGACGGCCCACCAATAGCCCATGCCACCGTGACCTTGCGGGATGGACGAGGGGAAGATCGGGAGCGAGATATCCGTCTCTGTAAGATCCCAATAGCTTGGGTTGGCGGGCTTCGGAAACGCGCTCGCCGCCACGATGTCCACCACGACGGCGGTGGCCAGGACCGGAGCGTCGAGATCACATTTCGGGAAATTCGCGTTGCCGGCCTCGCACGGGAAGGAATTGGTACCGACGTCGTACTTGCCGAGCACAGGCCCCTTGAACTTCGCTTCGTTGAAGCCCAAGCCCTCGAACAGCAGCGCATAGCCGCCGTCGAGGGTGGCATTGAACTCCTTGGTCGCGCAGTTGAGCTTTCCTGTCAGCTTGCCCTCGAAGGGAAACAAGCCGTCGGCAGTGCCCTTGACGTAGCCGTCCGAGATCTCCAGCTCACCGGCAAACTCCACGCCCGGAGTCCATGCTTCGCCTTTGGCGTTCAGCGTGAAGGCCAGCCCTGGCGCGCCGCTGATGTTGAAGGCCCAGACGGGGATCGGAAATGGACTGAAGGCCGAGTTGTACAAGCCGAAGAACTCGCCCTCGTAGCGTCCGGGCTTGCAGTCACTGACGAATCCGCCCAAGCCGCTGTCTGGAACATTGCCTTGCGAGCACGTGCAGGAGCCCCATGTACGGTCTTCGTAGCAGTACTGGCTCCCCACCGTCCCGTCCGAGCAATCACACCCTTGCACCGTGTTGGGCTGACAGTCGCCCTCGGGCTCTTCCTCGTCTGGCTTCACAGGAGTGAGCCCCGAGGCGGTCGCCGCGGGCTCGGCGCAGCCCGCGAGCAAAGACGTTGCAGTAGCAACCCAACCAACAAGATAAGCTGAAGTACGCATAGATCGTGTGTACCGATCTCACTGAGATAATGCAACGACGCTGCATTGACCACAGTGGACATTGCCCCACCCTTACGGGCCGAAGAGAACAGTCGTCAGGGGACTTTAGGGAATTTTGATAAACCGCGATGCTGAACCCATTAAGGCGCTCGGGGGATGTTCGGGCGCCCTCGCCTGAGGTGCCGGAGCGACTTGACCTTACACGCGCACGTCGGATTGCCAGCCTTCGCCCACAACGCTCGGGTCGTGCGGTGTGAGCGATACACGCGGCGCTGCCCCTTCACCCCTCAGAGCCGGGCTTCGCGCGGACGCTTGCGCAAGAGGTGCACGGCGCCCTCGGTAGGCACCATCACGCCGTCGATCTCGCCAGTAATCTCGGCCGCGTTGGCTTCGTCGGTGTCGAGGTGCATCTCGAGTTTGTACTTCGGTGATACGCGAATCAGCACGTCCCCAAACGTGAGATCGCGACCGGCCGTGTCGACTGCAACTTCCACCACGTCGCCATCTTGCACGTCAAAGCGCTGCGCATCCTCTGGCGTCATGTGGATGTGCCTGCGTGCGCAGATCAGACCTTCTTTGAGCGTGTAGCGCCCCGCAGGGCCTTCCAACGTCACACCAGGGCTATTGGCGATGTCACCTGAATCGCGCACAGGCGCATCGACGCCGAGGAAGAACTCGTCTGTGCGACTTATCTCGACCTGACAGTCTTTGCGCTCAGGCCCCAGCACGCGCACGTTCTCGATGCTGCGCTTGGGACCGATGACGGTGAGCTTCTCTTTGCAAGCGTACTGCCCCGGTTGGCTCAGCGGCTTGTCCGGAGTAAGCGTATGGCCTGCACCAAACAGCGCTTCCACGGCTTCACGCGTGAGGTGAATGTGGCGCGCAGAAACTGCAATCGGGATACGAGCCTTGTCGTCCACATGATCTGCGCGTTGAAAAACCTGCAAGGCTGCACGTGCAATCGCCCAAGCCTCGTCGCTCTTCACTGCAAGCAGTCTGCAGCGCGCATTCGACGTAGATAGCGATGCAACCGGCGCTTCGTGCGTGAGCCTCACATCACGGTTTTTGTCCTCGTCGATGCGAGCACCCAGAAAATCAAGGCGCTGCGCGATGCGATGCCGGGCAAGCGCACTGTTTTCGCCGATGCCGCCGGTGAACACGATGGCATCGACCCCACCCATCACCGCAGCGTAGGAGCCAATGTACTTGCGCACGCGGTGCGTGAAGGCCTGCAGCGCACGGCGACAACGCTCGTCGCCTTCCTCCGCGCGGCGTTCGATGTCGCGCATGTCGTTGCCGATGCCAGACAATCCAGTCAGACCCGACTGACGGTTGAGCAGATCATCCAGAGCGTCGACGTCGAAACCTGAGCGCAAGAGATGCAACAACACGCCCGGGTCCACATCGCCCGCACGCGTCCCCATCACCAGCCCTTCAAGTGGCGTCATGCCCATGGAAGTCTCGATGCTGCGCCCGTACTCCACTGCCGTGACGCTGCAGCCATTGCCCAGATGGCAGGTGATGAGCCGCAGGTTTTGCAAGTCGTCTTGGAGGTATTCCGCAGCACGCGCCGTAACCCACTCGTGACTCGTGCCGTGGAAGCCGTAGCGGCGCAGCCCATGGCTCTGTACGAGCTCTTCTGGCAAGGCGTAGAGCCGTGCGCGATGGGGCAGCGTCGCGTGGAACGCCGTATCGAATACCGCCACTTGAAGCGCGTTGGGCAGCAGGGCGCGCGCCGCCCGAATGCCTGCCAGGTTGGCTGGGTTATGCAGCGGAGAGAGCGGAATCAAACGCTCAATCTCCGCCTCGACAGAAGCGTCAATCGCGGTAGGCGCTGAAAAGGTATCGCCGCCGTGCACGACGCGATGGCCCACCAAGGCGGGCTGCATGTCTTCGAGCAGCAAACTGAGCGCCCTCTCCATGGCCTGTCGATGGTCTGCATGGGGCAGTGCATGCGTTGCGGTTTTGCCGAGCACAAGTTGGCAATCCGCCTGCCCTACCCGCTCAACCGCCGCGGTCTTGAGGCGCTTGCCACTGCCTAAAGCGACGAGGTCGAGCTTCACGCTCGAGCTTCCACAGTTTACTACGAGCACGTCCATCAGAGCCTCTCCTGAGCCTTCGTTTTCGCTGACTTTCAAACCGCCCCATCCTACAGGTTCAGACGCAACAAACCTCACGGCAAAACAAGTCGACCGAGCACTTCCACGAAGAACGCGATAAAGCGCTCGCGCGGATCAAGCTCGGATTTTCCGAGCAGCCCTGGGCGTGCACGCGTACTCAGAGCCAATGTGGGCAGCGCAGTGATCACGGCGAGCGCCAGCACGCGCACATCCACCTGTGCGCGTACCAAACCACGCTCGCGCAAGATCTCGACCGCCGCCTCGATCAGCATCATCACGTTCGAGCGCAGCGTCTCTTCGGCTTCGAGGACTTCCTTGGGGCCCTCGAGCAAGCGAAACAACCACAAGCGAATGAAAGCTTGATGCGCTTCGAGGTAATCGTAGCCTCGCTCGATGAGCGCGCGCACCTCAAGGACGAGTTCTTCGGGGTTGCGCGCCAAGGGCAGGCGCAGGAGCAAAGGTCCCAACGACTGTTGGAAGTGTTCGTATCCGTCCTGATAAACTTCGGCGAACAGGGATGCCTTGTTGCCCACGTGGTACTTCAGCGTAGCGATGTCGATACCTGCAACTTCCGCGATCTGCCGCAGCGAAGCTCCCTCGAAACCATCGCGGGCGAACACCTCCGTGGCCGCCTGGAGCACCTTCGCACGGGTTTGCAAGCCATCTGCCCTAATTTTGCGGGGCTTATCGTACTTCGGCGCACCTCCCGCGGCGCGGCGCGGACTCGAGACTTTAGTTTGTGACTTCGCGAGCTTGTCGCGCTTCTGGGCCGCCATGGATACAGCCAAGTTTACCATCGCGCCCCCCCTCGGCAGGAACAAAGTTCTTGCGAGGAGAGGCAGACTTCGTGCATACTTCCAACACGTGATGGAACTTTCGGGTGACAGTGAGTTGCGAACAACGCTCACCCGTCTGACCCCAGCATCATCGAGCGAGGTGAAGTCATGCAGTTCGACAAGATCCGAGTAAGCGAAACCACGGCCCACAATGTGCGTCGGGTCGAAGCGTCTGCGAACTGGGTCCTGCGTAGCGTAGATCGTGCTCTTGATCGTGTAGGCCTCGGAGGCCGCAAGGCACCGTACGACGACCTCAGCTACGAGTTCTTGGGCGGTCCCGCCGACACCATGCGTAAGAAGCATTACGACAAGAGCCTGCGGCTTTTGTGGAAGGCGGAGGACCACGCGCCCTTTCTGGGCTTCAAGGACTGTACCGCCGTGGAGAAGCAACTCCATGAGATGGCGTTTCGTGGCATGAGCGACGAAGAGCGTGCCCATGTGGCGCGACTCTCCACCCATGAGTTCAAGACACTCATTCATCGCGAATACACGCTGCGCGAGAGGCAGGCGGTGGTCAATGTGCTCTCTGCCATCGGCCACGGCGAGGCATACGCATGGCTTGTGTCGGCACAGCTTCTCGCCGAGGTAAAGAGCACCGGCGCGCGAGCTGCGCTCACCATGCAGGTTCTCGAGGAGGCCAAGCACTTCCTCGTACTGCGAGAGCTCATCCGCGCCTTCGATGTGCCGATTCCGCGCCTCAGTGCGCCCGAATATCTGATGCTCGAACAGGTCATCAAAGCCAAGGGTACCGAGAAGCTCTTTGGTATGAACGTGGTCGTGGAGGGCATCGCGCTCGGCCTATTCGGCATGATGAGCCACTTGCCTGGTCTCGAGGTGCTGCGTCTCTTCCACCTCGATGAATCGCGCCACACGGGTCTCCCCAACAACTACTTCCGCGAATTCCCCATGAGCAAGTGGGAGAGGCGCAACCCACTCAAGCGCTTGAACCGCCTCGCCATGGTATTGCCCGCGTTGTTCTTGGTTCCTGTGCTTGAAGACGACTTGGCCGAGCTTGGAATCGACGTCTTCGAGTTTGGTGGCTCCGTGATCCGTAAGATCGCAGTGCTCGCCCATCGCAACGGCTTCGATCTGCCGGCAGACAACGACATCTTACTCGGACTCGTCAATACCGCGATCAACGCCTACGGTAGGGTCGGGCGTCCCGGGCACGTTGAACGCGACTACATCGCGCAGGACACGACCAAGGGCGTCGACGAGCTCGAGATCGAGGGCGAGGTCTTGTACGGCAAGAAGGCCAGCGCCCGCTCTCAGCGTATCCGCGCTGCCTGATTTCGGCGATAGGCGGCAGGCGTAAGCTTGGTCCAACGCTTGAACGCACGCGTGAAGTTCGACACGTCGGAATAGCCGGCGCGCTCCGCAACGTCTTCCATGGAGAGTTGCTCCGAGCGCAGGAGCTCGCACGCGAGTTCGCACTGCACGGCATCGAGAATCTCGCTGAACGCCGTGCCCTCTGCCTTGAGCTTTCGCTTGAGTGTACGAGCCGATACCGAAAGCCGTTCAGCAACCTCGTCGAGACTGCGGAATCCGAAATCAGGTTTTGCCAGCACGCTCCGTACTTGCATCACCAAGTCGTCACGATCGAGCTTCTCGAGTGCGCGCTCACACTGCTCCTCTGCCAGGCGCAGGGCCGCTGGGTGAGCCATCGTGAGAGGTAAGTCTAAAAACGCAGAGTCGAAGCGTATGGCGTTGCGAGCCTGTGCGAAACGGACGGGCAGTTCTTCGTGCGACAACCGCACGGCGTAGCAGGGCGATTCAAACGCAAAATCAGCGGTTCCATGCAGCTTGTGCCCGGTGAGTGCTTCACCGATGCGCCAAATGCCTACTGCGAGTGCCACAAGAAGTGTGTCTCGGAGTTCGCCAAGTTCTGTGCATTCGTCGAGATAGAGCGCAGCCATAGGGCCCTCGACCGCGAGCTCCATCTTGAGTGCTGTGGTGCGCGTGGGTGCATACCTCACCGCCAGTTCGAGCGCGTGTCGCGCTGTCGGCGCGGTCATGGCAGCAAAGCCGAGATAGCCGTGCGCCGGCACACGCATACGCATGCCCAAGAAGAATCCTAAAGCCTTCTCTCCCGTGTATTCCTGCGCGCGTTTTAGAACAAGCGTGGCCTCGGCGAGCGAGACTTTGGCTTCGTGTTCTTCCAGTGCAGCAGACGACAGTCCAGTGTTTGCGAACAGCACGTTTTTCGGCACACCGAAGCCGGACACGACCTCTGCCAGATCGAGAAGGTGCACCGCAGGCAGGGTATGTTCCGCACCTTTGCGCTGCCCTTCAATCAAGTTTTGTTCGCTCAAAGCTGCCTTTTCTGTGTGGCCTGAACTCATAAGACATTGGCACGCTGAGACCTAACGCGGCAAGGGGCGAGCGCGATATGCCTTTGCTTGGAAGGTGCCATGCAACAGTCCACATCCGAGCCAAGCATCGTTGTCCGCAATCTCAGGCTGCCATTGGACGGCGAAATACCTCAATATTGGCTAAAGAACAGTCGCTCTGTGACCATGTTCTTTGATCACTTGTCACTCGTGTTTCCACCTGGCGAGCGCTTCTTCATTGCAAGCGTACGTACGTATGAGTCGCAGATAGCGCACCTACCTGAACTCCAACAGGATACCCGCCGCTTCTATCAACAAGAAGCCCTCCACGGCCGCGAACACCAGCGCTACAACGATCGACTGAAAGAACACGGATATCCCGTTGCAGCGATCGATCAAAGCGCCAAAGGGATTCTCGGCTTCGCAAGCAAAGTACTTCCTAAGCGCATGCAACTCGGCGTCACGTGCGCGCTTGAACACTTCACTGCGCTCCTCGCTCAAGTACTCCTCGGAAACGCGAGCATCTTACAAGGCGCCAATCCTGCCATGGCCGCGCTCTGGCGCTGGCACGCCGCGGAAGAGAACGAACACGCCACCGTCGCCTACGACGTATTTCACGCAGTTTCCGGCACCTACCTGGAGCGCGTGCTGACGATGCTCCTCGTCACGCTGTTCTTCTTCGGGAAGATGTTCGAGCATCAAGCGCGGATGATGTACTCGCAGGGTCTCTTGACCTCAGGCAGCGAATGGGCGAGCTTGTTCCGCTTCTTTCTCTATAAGCCTGCTGTGCTCGTAAGACTCGTGCGGCCTTACTTTGCGTACTACAAGCCGAGCTTCCATCCACGCGAGATCGACTGCACGGATCTGCTCCAGCAATTTCGCGTCGATTTCGCGAACGAATCTATGTACCGAGATCACGTGTGGAACCGAACCGAGCCGGCGTAACGTGATGGCCATGCCCACGCGCGGGCGCACGAAGTGTTGGGTCGTGCGAAAAGCAACGTGAGGCATGGCCACCACGCGGCCACCAACCACAGAGGGTCCTGCACCGCCTCAGCGCAGGACTTTCATGATAATGAAATCTATTTTCATCAAATGCAATGATTTTTTCATCATCCCGCCATTTTTGCGTAGATGATGCCAATCACTAACACGAAGTCGACTTGCGTTTTCATTAGTGGCGCGATAGACAACGCATATGCCCCCAGAGAATGGCCACGGATCGCCGAAGCCCGTGCTCACCATTACGCGACGTCGCCCGCTGCGAGACCACTCTCTCAATGCAGCACAAGGGCTCGCCACAATCTCGTGTGAAACACGATGCACATGCGGCAGCTTGCTGGCTCGTCTGGTGGGCTCTCAGGTGGAACTCAAGTGCCGCCGCTGCAAGCAGACCACGCTCATCCCGCTCATCGCAGCTGCGGATTGGCAGGACGCCTAAAACGCCCTGGTTCAGGCGGAAAAGCGCGAGATCCAGCGCTCGAAGGCTAGCCCGAACTTCGTGAGTATCTCACGTGTCTGATCGTTCACAAGCTTTCCTTCTGCGTCGAACATGCTGCCGGCACCGCCAAAATAGGCTTCGGGCTGCTGCATCATGAACACGTTCAAGAAGACCATTGATTGGCGTAGATGATGGTTGGCACCAAACGCACCGAGCGCTCCCGGTGACACGCTGATGATGGCTCCAGGCTTCTCGTTCCACACGCTTTGCCCGTACGGGCGCGAGCCGACGTCAACGGCGTTTTTCAGGACAGCGGGAACCGACCGATTGTACTCGGGGGTGACGAAGAGCACTGCGTCGGCCCTCTTGATACGCTCACGGAACGCGACCCAGGGGGCAGGAGGGCTCTGGTCCTCGTCTTGGTTGTACAGCGGCAAGCTACCTATCTCGACGATCGAGAGTTTCAGTGACTCTGGCGCAAGTTCCCCGAGCGCACGCGCCACCGCACGATTGAACGAGCCCTTGCGCAAACTTCCCACCAAAACCGCCACATCACGTTGAGCCGGCATCTTCACCTCCATCTACGCGAAATCTACCGCATGTCGGCCAGCACGGCCCGTTTTGGCAGTCCACCCAGGATCGCTCGCAACTGCTACGCTCCGCCGCAGCCATGGGTTTCTGCTTTGTTCACGCTGCCGATCTGCATTTAGACAGTCCCCTACAAGGGCTCGAGCGTTACGAGGGCGCGCCTGTAGCTGAGGTTCGCTCGGCCACGCGACGGGCACTCGCGAACCTGGTGCAGCTATGCCTCGAAGAAAATGCGCGCTTCCTGCTTCTGGCAGGAGACCTGTACGACGGCGAGTGGCGCGACTACTCCACCGGCCTGTTCTTCGGCAGCCAAATGGCGCGCCTGCGTGAGACGAACACGCGCGTCATCTGGATCCGCGGCAACCATGACGCCCAAAGCAAGCTGACCCGACACCTCGCGCTTGGAGATCACTGCAAGGAGCTCAGCACAAAACGCCCAGAGAGCGTGCTCCTTCAAGATATCGACGTCGCCATTCATGGGCAGGGCTTCGCCGTGGCGCAGGTCACGGACGACCTTACGGAAAAATACCCAGAGCCCGTGCGCGGCGCGTTCAACATCGGCCTCTTGCACACGGCGCTGAGCGGCCGCGTCGGACACATGCCCTACGCCCCCACCGACGTGCGCAGTCTGGTCGCGCGCGGCTACGACTATTGGGCCCTCGGTCATGTGCATCAGCGCGAGGTTGTCCACACGGACCCGTACATCGTGTTCCCAGGCAATCTCCAGGGCAGACACGTGAGAGAGATCGGCGAAAAGGGAGCCACCCTGGTGCGCGTTGCAGATGGGGCCATCACCCAGGTCGAACATCGCAGCCTCGATGTGGTGCGCTTCGTTCAGCTCTCCATCCACGCAGAAGGCGCACACAGCGTCAGCGAGGTGGCGCAACTGGCCAAGCAAGCTTTGACCACGGCACTGAACCAAGGCGGCGGTCGCTTGCTTGCTGCGCGCCTGCAGCTTGTGGGTCGCTCCAAGGCGCACGCAGAACTCACGCGCGATGTGGACCGAACCCGGGCGCAGATTCAGAGTGTAGCCAACGACCTATCCGCAGGAGATGTGTGGATAGAAGACGTGCGGCTTCGCACCACGGTGCCACTCGATCTCGAGCTATTGAAGGGGCGCGACGACGCCATCGGCCACTTGCTCAGGGCACTCGCCGAGAGCACCGAAAATGTAGAGACCGCGCTGTTGCTCGAAAACGATCTGGCCGAACTCGCACGCGCGCTGCCTGCAGAGTTTCGTAAGGAAGCATTGGACATCGAGCTTCACGATGAGGCGCAGGCGCGCGAACTTCTGAACTCCGTCAACCAGCTCCTGCTACCTCGGCTCTTGGGTGAAGTATGAGGATAGCTCGCCTCGACCTGCATGCGTTCGGTCCGTTCAGCAACGCCAAGCTTTCCTTCGACTACAAACCGAAGGCGCTGCAGCTCGTGTACGGTCTGAACGAAGCCGGCAAAAGCACGACGCTGAGAGCTTTGGTAGCCCTACTCTACGGCATCCCCGCACGAACCACCGATGCACATGTGCACGAGATGGGGAAGCTGCGCGTGGGAGGCGTGTTGCTCGATGAAGCAGGCGGACGCCACGAGATCGTGCGCCGTAAGGGCCTCAAGAACACCTTACTCAGCCGCGACGACAAGCCTATTGAAGAAGTTGTGCTCAAGCGGCTGCTCGGCGGACTCGACGAAACCCTATTTCGCCAGATGTTTGGCCTCGACCACGAACGCCTAAGGCAAGGGGCCGAAGCCTTACTTGCAGGCGGTGGTCATGTCGGCGAAGGCCTCTTCGATGCGGGCACGGGGGCGCGCGCCATCCGCGAGGCCCTGACCAGCCTCGAGCTCGAGGCCGACAGCATTTTTAAAGCCCGCGGCCGTACGACTCCCAAGCTGAACATCGCCATCGAAGCGCTCAAAGAGCACCACAAAGCGCAGCGCGATGCCACGCTCTCCCCTCAGGCATTTCTGGAACAGGAAGCCGAGGTCAGCGAAGCCAGAAAGCAACGCGAGATTGCCGTCGGCCTGCGCCGTACCCTGCGCGAAGAACGCTCGCGCCTGGAGCGCGCAGTACGCCAGCTTCCGCTGCTCACAAGCTACGTCACCTTGACGACCGAGCTCAACGCCCAGCCCCACGAGACCGTAAGCCTCGACGAGACCTGGCTGTCACAACTTCATGAGCTGCGCGCGCGCTTTCTTTCGACGCGTAAAACCGAAGCGGAGTTACCGCGGGAGCGCGAACGGGCCCACCGCCTTGCGGAAGATATCAAGGGCCTCAAGACACGCGTCCTCAGTGCGGGAGAGCTCCAGCATACCCTCGACACGCCGACCCGTGCGCGCCTGCGCAAGCTTTCGGAAGGGTACGAGGCTCGCGTCACAGAGCAGCGCCAGCTCACGCGCGCCGTAGACGAAGCCCGCGCCAGTGAAAGCGCGCTGCGAGAAAAGATCACGACGGTTGAAACGCCGCCAGAGGCGCTCTCAGAGCTCGTGAAGCGCGTCGATCAAGAAGGCCTCGAAGCCGGGCTGCTCGCGCTCGAGGTAGAGCTCGCACAGGCCCAGGTTACGTTGGAGAGCCGCGCTAGCGCGCTGGGCGTCCCGAGCGAACCGAGCGTACTCGCGCGCCTGACGCTACCCGAAGATCAAGATTTGCTCAACCTGGAGCAGCGCACGGCGGAGCTTCAACAAGCCATAAAACACCTGCACGCGCGGCGCACTACCCTGCGCGCGCGCGTCTCGGAGCTCGCGCACGAGCGAGAGCGCTTGCTTGCGGATGGCGACCTGGCATCGCTCGGCCAGCTTTCGAGCGCGAGATCCGTGCGAGACGCAGCCCTCTCGCACGTACGGAAGCAGCTGGAGCTCGGAGCCGCACTTTCGCTGGCGCAGGTCGTGGAACTTGAAAAGCGTATCGTCGATGCCGACGATATTGCCGACCGCTTGCAACGTGAAGCTCAGCGCTCGGTGCAGGTTTCGCGCCTCGATGCCGACCTGCGCGCTACGGAACGTGATCTCGCGGACCTCGAGCAAGAACAAGCGGAGCAGCAGCGCACAGAAGCCGCACTCGCCGCCGCCACGGCCGAGATCGCAGCCCCCCTCGGCCTCACGGAACTTAGCCAACGAGAGCTGCGCCCCCGTGTACACAAGCTCGGACTGTTGGTCGAGCTCGCGGTAAGCCAGTGCGCGCGCGTCGAGAAAAAGCGCGTCCTGCTCGAGCGCGCGGCGCTGCGTATTTCTGAGCTCGAAGCGGTCCTGCTCCCGGCCTCGGGCGAGGCTGCGCTTATTCCGAACGACGCAGGACGAAAAGACGCAGCGCACGGGGAGCACATTCAGCACAAGCTCGCAGGGCTGTCCGCAGCCGCGAGAAGGCGAGTTGAAGCGCTGGCAAAACAGGAACAGGAGCAAGCCCTGCTGCAGAGGCGGCTGGACGAAATCGTCATGCAACGCCTGAGCACGGACGAAAAGCAGGCCTCGGTTGCGCGTGAGCTCTCGGAGCTCAGCGAGACCTTCCGCCACGAGCTGGTGCGCCTGGGCCTCTCGCCCACGCTCTCGCCGCATGAGACTCTGCATACCCTCGACGAACTCACCGAACTCGAGCGCTGCACGCGCGAGCTGAGGCAGCTCGAGGGCACGCTCACCGCACATGCTGCGGATATGCAGCAGATCCGGGATGACGTTCTAGACCTGGCCCAGCGCGCCGCCCCAAACCTCTGCAACGAAGATCCCGCGCTCGAGACCGGGCGCCTCCTAGAGCGACTCGAGCAAGATCTCGGTGTGCGGCGCGAAGCGCGCAAGACGCGAGAGACGCGCAGCGCAGAGCTCGCAAACGTGAAGCAGCAACTGCTCGAGACGGGCGACGGTGCGGCCCTAGAAGTTCTTTTCGCCCAGCTCAGCGAGCTTGACGCACCGCGCGTCCGCGCCCGTTTGACGGAAATTGCCGAGGAGCTCGAGCAGCTCGACCGCAAGATTGAAGGGCTCGATCAAGCGATCGGAGGCAAGGAAGCCACGCTGAGCGTGCTCGAAAAACCCTCGAATGCAGTGACCCTCGCCGAAGAGGTACAAAGCGACCTTTCGAACGTCCAAGTCCTGCTACGTCGATATCTGGAGCTGCGACTCTCGGCCACGCTCCTCAAGCGCGAGGTCGAGCGTTACCGAGCCAAACACCAAGGCCCCGTCCTATCCCGCGCAAGTCAGTTGTTCCCCGATCTGACGCTCGGGCGCTATCGAGGCCTCGATGCGATGTACGACGAGAAGGACGAAGCTGTGCTGTGCGCTGTGCGCCACGACGGGCAGACGGTGCGTGTATTGGGCCTCAGCGACGGCACACGCGATCAACTCTACCTCGCGCTGCGCGTGGCCAGCATTGAGCGTTTCTTGGAGAACAACCCTCCTCTGCCGCTGATCCTCGACGATGCCTTCGTGCATTTTGACGACAAGCGCGCGGCGGCCGCACTTCGCGTGCTCGGTCACCTGTGCCAGAAGACTCAAGTGATGATGTTTACCCATCACCAGCGCATCGTGGACCTCGCCAAGCAGGCCCTCGGGCGCGATGGCGTCGCTCTACACGAGCTCGACCCTGTACGCGGCGTAGTGAACCTACTCGACGATGGTCCCTTGTTTTCAGGCCTGACCTGAGCGCTGAAGCACAAGCGGCTTGGCTCCCTCCACGAGCAATCGGCTGCGAACACCGTGCAGGAGTGTGGCGCGATGGCCAACGCACACGAAATGATGCTGGGCGCGGGAGACCGCTACGTTGAGTAGATTTGGGCGCTGGTTGAGAAACGGCAGTGAACCGACCTCCGAGACCACCGAGCTAAACAAAACAATGCTGCGCTCTCCACCCTGAAAGCGATGCACGGTGCCGAGCGCAACTCCTGCCTGCGCCCGAGGTGCAGGCCCATCTGCTTCCCGCAGCTCAACACTCATCTCAATCGGCACACGCAGATCGTAGAGGCCGCGACGCAGGAGCTCGAGCTGTCCGCGGTAGGGCGTGATAATCGCTAGATCCTCGGGCGCAATCCCGCTCGAAAGTAGCGCCTGTACGAGCGCAAGCGTGGCCTGATTCTCCACCTCATTGCACAAGCTGCCGGCACGCCTTTGCTGCTCACCTTGCACCGACATGAGCAGCCGCTGTGCAGCGAGGAACGGCGCCTCTGCCCCACGACTCATGGGCTGCGTGCGTACCGTGAGTCCGTAGCCGCAAAGCGCGTCGGAGACCGCGATGATGTCCGATTGGCAGCGAAAGTGATCGATGAGGGCTGCACGCGATGCGACGGCGCCATCGGCGAGTGCCTGGGTCGAAACCTGCGAACGACTGTGCACACGGAACGGCGCAAGCACCGTGGCTGCGCGCGCGCCGTAGCCGGCCATGAGGCGCACCTCGTCGTCGGGCTCGACTTCGATGACCGGCGCCAATTGATGAACGTCGCCTATCACCATCCCAGCCTCGCTGCGCAATAAGGCCGAGACCGCGTGCGCGGGATGACATTGGCCCGCCTCGTCGATCACCACGCGCGAGAACAGCTCTCCTTCCGCGGGAAAGCAGTTGCCAAGCGAGAGCAGCGTAGAGCCCCAAACACAAAAAAGCTGACGCAGCCGACGCGCATGTTCAGGCTGATCACGAAAAATCGGGCGCAACGAGCGCTGCTCTTCCAGCGCGGAGATCGCCGCAGACACTGCGAGCTTGAGCTTCGAGGCTTCGCGCCGCGCCCACGCCTCACGCACCTTGATTGCTGCCGCAAAGAACGCGCGAGATTCTGTCTCATGCTCAGGCGGCGCGGGCACGCCTCCTTCCGCTTCACCGAGTTCAGTCAGTCGCGCATGAAGACGCTGCTTTTCCCAGCGAAAAGCGGCGCTCTTCTGTTCGCGCTCTAGACGCTCGCGCAACGCCGACAGCTGATGCAGTGCCGATTCAGTGGCCTCTTGCCAGACCTCCATCAACGCAGGTGGGTCCATCGGGACCACCAACGGAGGCAGTGGCAGATCGAGCGAGAGCCCCACCGCACTCAGCGCGGCTTCGAATGCGGGAAGCGCCTTGTCTGCTGTGCGACCGTAGTGGCGCGCCACTGCGTTGACCTGCAGCAATCCCGGCTTCGCTTCGCACAGCTCGCTCAAAGCCTGCAGCCGCAATTCGAGCGCAGAAAGCGCGGAGCCGAGGGCCCGCGCCTCAGGCTCAGGCAGCGCCAGCGGCTCGATCTTGGCATCGAACACCGGCTCCACAAGTTCGCTCAGAGCACGTGCGCACGCCGCACGTTCTTGCGCGCTCATAAGGAACGCTCGACGCGGCGCATGCAAGCGCTCGATGGTCTCTCTACAGGCTCGAAACTCAGACTGGGCGACCTGAAGCGCTGCCTCGCGCTCCTCGGCGCTCAACCGCTCCGCTTGATCTAGAAAGCTCCACGCGCGTCGCAACTGGGCTGTAAGCTGGTGTTCGCATACCTGACGACTTCCAGCCCGCAGCGCGAGCGGCAATCCCTCGTGCTCAGAGAGTGGCTCAATCACGTTGTCCACTGCGCGATTGTTACTGCTGACCACCACGAGCATGGCATCGTCCATGCTCCCACGGTCTACGAGTGCATCCACCTGGCGCGCGATGGCTTCCGAGCAAAGATGCAAAATCAGGGTCGTTTTCCCTGTGCCTGGAGGCCCCTGCACCGCGGTCAGGGGAGAGCACCAAAACTGCTCCGCAATCGCGCGTTGATTGTGCGTGAGCTTGGGACCGGAGCCGAGCGCGCGCTGGCATGCGAACGCATCAGGTGTCTGCAAGGGGCGCTGACTGAGGTAGGCGCCCAAAGGCGTTTCGAGGGAGAGCCGCGGTTCACCGTCGAGCAAGCCGGTAAGCTCGCGTTGTAAATGCCAGGTCGTCCTTGCCTGCGTGCCATCAAGCACAATGCCCACGGGATAGACTTGCGCACGACTCGGTCCTCGAGCGAGCAGCGCGCGCACCGCATGCGTCAGCCGCCCCAGCAATACCTCTTCGCTCAGCGCGCGCGACGCTCCGTGCAAAACGGCTTCTTCCTTGAGCGAGGCTTCCAGCATCTGTACGAAGAGCGAGAGCATCTCGAGCTCCGACACCGACTCCTTCGCTCGCAACGCTTCGAAGAACGCATCGATCTCTTCTCCGGCCACACCGAGTGGATGGCGCAAGAGACGCGTGTCGACGAAAAAGGGAAAGCCTCCTTCTGCGACGGGTGCAGCCTGAATAGAGGCTTCACTGGGCGGATCGGGAAAGACTCCCCTTTGTCGATCCGCCCGGCTCGGCACCGAAAAGGATTTCTCCGCGCTGCGGAAGCGCAAGCGCACCGGCCGACGCAGCACGCCCGCAAGCTCTCCCCGCGGCAAGTGAACGACAGGAAAACACAGCAAGTGCGAGAGCTCGCCTTCCTCTTCACCGCGTCGATATTGTGCGTGCAACCAAGTTTCGAAGAAGCCAGTGAGCTCGGCATCGAAGGGCTTGGTGTACGGCTCCTTGTCCGTGAGCAAGCCTGCGAAGGCCTCGTCCATCGTGACCTTGAAGTAGTCTTGTCCTGGCGTCGGTACATCGAGCCGCGGACGCACGTTTCGCTCCTCGCTCTGCCCCGGATGACGCGCGGTGGGCCGAGCCTTTAGCGCTTCTTCGAGCCGCAGCGCGGAGAGCCAGTAGGAAAGGACGTCATTCACTTGGGCGCGCGACAGCGCATTCGGTGGAGGTTGAGCTGTGGGCACGACGAGTGCCCCGTGACACGAAGCCGCCCACAGCGTCAAGCCAGTGGCCGTGCGCTCGCTGCACACGGACTTCGCCGAACCCAGATTAGCGGCGCGACCTATCGACCTGGGTCGCCGAGGTATCCGGCAGCTTGACCCCGGAACGGCTGCGCGGTGCACTCGCCACGGTGTTTTCACCGCTCTCGGCCACCACGGCATGGCGGGTGCTCGACGCCGCATGCAGGTCTTTGCGCACGCTGCTCGCCGCCGGACGCAACTGCCTGCCCTCCGAGCCGTAGGACAGGGTCTCAAGCGCCAGCAACCGCTCGCACTTCGCGATAAGGCCTGGTGTCCCAGTCGGCCGAAACCAGCGCTCAGTCTTGGCTAGATGCTTTTGATACCCGATATCGTCGCCAGCAAGCCAAGCGATGCGCGCTCGAGTCTCGTGCAAAGACCCCATCAAGAGCGGATGGTCGACGTCGCGATAGTGAGCCAGCAAGCCGTCCATGTGCTTCGCGGCGCCATCGAAGTCCCGCAGTCCCGCATCCGCCTCTGCGTACTGAATGTGCACGAATACGAACATGCTCACATAGTCGAGGTCCGCCTCGGTTATGTGGCTCATGACGTGCTGACAGATTTCCTTGGCGCGCGTGTGGTCACCCTGCTGATTGTAGCGATAGGCCAAAAACGCATAGGACATCGCCCAACCGATGAAACTGCGAGGCTCGCGCTCATCGATCGCAGCGATCAGGGCTTCGACCGAACTATCCAGGGGTCCATGTCCGGCCATCGCGACGGCCGCATCTGCCAGCCGTGCATACAGTTTAAGGGATGGCTCGATTTGACTCGAAACGCGCAACCGCTGCCGCAGACGCGCAAGCTCGACCACATCGAGCAACATGATGTGGACCGGCAAAAGCGCTGCAGCCTCCCACAACTCCACCTGCCAGGCTGATCCGACCTGTGCAGCGTGCAGCTCGACCTGTTCCCGATGCAGCATCGCTGCAGCAAGCTCACCGCGGTTGATGTGGTGCAAGAATCGGAGCTCACTCGCGATCATCGCGTAGAGCTTGAGATTCGACGCTTCCAAAATCGCCGCACTCTCAAGGGCGTAGCGCCCGTCACTCCGGTAGGTAGCAAAAACGCCGCGCGCGAAGTGGCAGCCTACCGTGTACAAGTCGTGGCCTTCGGGCGGCAGAAGGATGTACCCCGGACGGCGCGCGAAAGCCTCGGCGAGCTCACAGAAGGTGTCGAATGCCGCAGCTTGGTTTTCACGACCGATCTGCTCTATGCCGCGGCAAAAAGCGTGAATTCCGTGCGGTGCGAACTGCTTTGGCAAATAGGAAAATGGCTTGAGCACATCCGCGACGCGCGCAGTGCGTTCGGTATCGAGCGATAGGATGGCAGACCCCGCAAGGGTCGTAGCCGAGCCAAAGAGCTGTACCAACAGCTGCATGAACGGATACGGGCGCTCCGCCTTCGGCACCAAATGGAAGCGCACGAAGGCCACCGCGAGTCCAACCAAGATCGCGAGAAACCCTCCCATGAATTTCTGAAGCCGCCGCGCCAGGCCCACGCCCGTCAAGCGCTCCAGCGTGTCGAGTGCTTCGTCGCCGTAGCGCAGCCCCCACGCGCGATCCTCGTAGTACGCCGCATGGGCCAAAGCCGCCAACAGAGGTGCCCGCTCATAGACAGAGCGGCGATGACGCTTGTACGCAATCAAGGCCCGCTCGATGGGCTTTCCAACGAAGTGCAGGTCCGCTATCAACGTCTGCGTTGCGATGACATCCACAGTCGCAGAGGCAATGAGGTCGGCTCCACCAATCTCGTCGCCGCCTTGGATGAGGTGGAAGCCCGCTTCGATGCGGTGCGAAAGGTCCTCACCCGCCAGAGTCTCGAGCGCCAAGCCTAGGCGCCGATGGTGAAGCTCGAGGCCTATCTCATCCATGCCGTTGAGCACCGCGTCGCGAAGCGCAGAGCTACTGAAGCGATAGCCATCGCTGTCCGACAGGAGCACATCGTTGCGAGCCAACTCATTGAGAAGCACGAGCGCAGGACGGTCCTCGACCTCTCCGGAGAGCAAACGACACAGCTCGAAGGTCGGCTCCTCTCGTTGCAAACTCAGACATTCGACAAGCCTGCGTGCACCTTCACTCAGGTTGTCGAGGCGCATGGCAAGGGCATCCTCGAGTTCCGCCGGCAAGCCTGCATCCGGCCGATTTTCAGGCAGAATCCACATGCCGCCCAGGTGCCGAATCACCTCGCGACGCACGAGTTGGCGCGAAATCTCAAGACAGTGCAGCGGGCTGCCTGCGGTACGACCATAGAGCCACTCAGCAAAGCGACTCATGTTCGGCACTTCGCCGAACAGCGACCGGAGAAACTCGAGAGTTTCCTCCGAGGAAAGCCCGAACAGCGTCATCGGTTCGCAAATCGTACGCAAGGCATCGAGCCCCATCGCCTTGCGTCGGTCCGGCGTGATGCGTTCCGTAACCACCAGCAGCAGATGGGCGTCCGTGCTGAGCTTCGCCAAGGTCGCCAAAAGACCCAGGCTCACGTCGTCCGCATGCTCGACGTTATCGACCAAGACCACGAGCGGACGCTTGCTGCTCAACTCGATAAAAAAATGGGCGAGACCAGCGCCACCGTCACCCGCAGGGCTCGCGGTCGGCACTCCGTTGGCCGCCACTGGGGGCACAGAGGGGCTCGTCCCCAAATGACCCTCGAGCTCTCGGCCGAGGGCAAGCAAGGGCTGCCTGAACCCTTGCGCGCACGCGCGGGCGACCGAAGGAAAAGCATCGAACGAGCGCACTGCGAGGGCACGCACCACGCCCGAGGCCTGACGCACCATGCTCGCGTCGATACGCAAAACGGTGGCACCCAAAATCTGCGCCTTGAGGCTCAGTTCTTCGAGCAACCGAGTTCGACCCATGCCTGCTGTCGCTTCGAGGTGCCAAGCGCTACCATGACCGCGCAGCGCGGCCTTGGCGCGTTCCACCAGCTCGTTCAACTCGTAGTTGCGCCCAGTGAAGCGGGGCTGCACGAAGAAGCTTTCCGCTAAACGTTCCGCAACTCCTTCGTCCTCCTCCGGCAGCCCACCTATGACCTGCAGCCGAGCGATAACCTCTGCCGCGCTCGACGGGCGCCCGAGCGGGTCGGCACGCAACAGGGACAGCACCAAGTCGTCGAGCTCTCCTGGGATTCCAGGCACCCAATGCGATGGAGCGGCAGGCGGCACAGCCCAGCGCGCTTCCAGCTCATCAAGGCTCTGCGCGGGATAGGCATGCTGCTTTGTCAGCATGAAATAAGCGAGCGCACCCAGTGCGTACAGATCGGCGCGCTGGTCTAAAACACCACCAAAATAGGCTTCTGGCGGCACACCCGGTGCTGTGCCCACGATTTCGTGCTGACAACCAAAGCTTGTCAGCGCGCCAAAATCGAACAACTTACAGTGACCGTCGAGCGTCCTGCGCACGTTTGCAGGACTCAAGTCGCGGTGCACGAGGCGGCGCGCGTGCAGAAGCGAGAGCGAGGTCGCAATGTCACGCAGATATTCGCACGCCGTGCGGAAATCCACAGGAGCGAGCTCCCGCATGTCTTCGCCACGGAGTAGCTCCATGGTGTAGTACGGACCGAGTTCGTCGACGCCGTAATCGAATACTTCGATGATGCGCGGGTGGTTGAGCCCTGCAAGCACGTGGTATTCGCGTTGGAACGCTTCCACGAAGAAGCGGCTCTCCGCGACGGCTGGCTTGATGCGCTTGAGCGCGCGCTCCTCACCAGACTTACGATCTATGACACGGTACACGACGCCCATGCCGCCGGTCGCCAGCTCTTCTTGCACGACATAGCGCTCAGCAACTCGCTGTAGGCGAGGCGGTGCATGACTGATAGGCGGTGCACTGGCCCGTGGCGGACGCGAACTCTTCATCCGTGCTCAGAGTCGATGTTACCATTACTGAGCGCAATAATTGCAGGGATTCCCGGCCTTGGCGCGCGCTTCTGGCCCACCCTTACACCGAGGAACACACACGGCTGAAGCAAAAACTTGAGTCCTCCCCCACTCGAGCCGAATCCTCCTACACACGCCTCCTACACAGTCCACGCACACGCACCTTCACTCGCTGTGCGCCTGCCCCTGCGTCTTACTGGCTCAACCGTGCAGAAGCGCCGAAAGCCAAGGCGGAGCAAACCTCGCGAGCGCCGCGACAGCTGCGATGAGCGCCGCGCAGACCAAGCTCAAGCGGTCCTTGAGAGCAAACTTCACTGGGTCGTCCTGCATCTCTCCACGGCCCGTGAGGATCCAGACGCGACTTACCCAGTACAACAACACCGGGACAGCCAGCCACAAGAGAACCGGTTCGCGGTAGGCCCCTTGATGCGAGCCGCTCTCCACGTACAGGCTGAACACTAGAGCCGCCAAATAGCCGCTCGCAGGCCCCATGCTCGCGATCATCTGCAAGTCGGCCTTGTAGTACGCGCGATTTTTGATCTTGCCGCCGACCGCGAGTGGCAACAGCTCCACGTAGCGCTTGGCGAACGCGAGACTCAAGAAGAAGAACATCGAGAACCCGAGCAGCCAGGCACTGATGGGAACACCCGTTGCGATGCCGCCTGCGAGAATGCGGTGCGTATACAGCCCCGCCAGCACCAAGACATCTAGCAAAAGCCGCGTCTTTAGATCCAGCGAGTAGGTCATCGTACCCACGAAGTACAACGCCAACATCAACGTGAAACCCAAGGGCAGGTATGCCAACGACAGCCCAAAGCTCAGCGCCAACAGTCCGAGAAATAGCGGTGGTCCGAGAACGACCGGCAGCGCGCCAGATGCGAATGGACGCGCGCGCTTTGTCTTGTGCACGCGGTCCGCACTGAGGTCGAGCAGGTCGTTGAATACGTATCCTGCCGATGCGCACAAAGAAAAGGCGAGCGCTGCCAGTAAACCGCAAATGACGACTTCGTGCGTCGGGATCTGCGGCGACAACACCAACGGCAACAAAACCAACGCGTTTTTGGCCCACTGGTGCATGCGCAGCTGCTTGAACGCCGCACGAATCACGCTCGGCCTACGCGACAGGACGACGACCTTCTTCGTGGCCTCGGCACGCGCCGCCGTGGAGCTTGTGGCGCCCACCAGAAAGCCGCTCGCCGCACTGTCGAAAACGACCAGGTCCGCGCGCGAGTCCCCGATGTAGTCGAACCCGCCTTCGCCAAACGTCTCTACCAAACGCTTACGCTTGCTGTGTGCCTTGAGGTTCTCCTCGCCATCGCTCGCAAAAATTTGGTCGAACAGCCCCAAATGGGAAGCCACACTGGCCGCGATTTGGCGGTCGGCTGCGGTCGCAAGCACCAAGGTGTGGCCGCTCTGTTTCAGATCCCGCAGAACTGAAAGCAAATCCTCACGGTAGGGCAGCGTCGCGGCATCGAGCGTGACGCGCCCAGATACGGCGCGCTTAAAGCGCGCGCGCCCGCCTAGCAGCCACACCGGCAAAAGGAACATCAGCCAAGGGCGGAGTCTGAGCAGCGCGACCACGCTTTCCCAGAGCGTATCCGTGCACACCAAGGTTCCATCGAGGTCGACGCACACAGGACGAGTCGTCAGACTCCTCTCGACCAAGGAAGCGTGCTGCGAAGCTTGGGCGCTCTGCGACATAGGCCGCGATTCTAATCGATTTGAGGCACTACGCTATCGTCCGAAAGCAGCCCGAAAGCAGGCCTCAGGGCCTCGGCCGACGAAATGCGGAATCGAGCACAGGCGCGCGCAGTGCTTCGCGCAAACCGTCCGGTTGATGCAACGCAACGCGTATTGCCTCCAATTGGCAACCATCGAGCGTTGGGTCTTCGCTGCGGCCGTACATAAACCGCAGATACTGCCGCGCAAAACAGGCCTCTCCCTTACCGCTCTCCGCGATGTGTTGCACCATCTCGAATGCGTCGCGTGTCTCTCGACTGTCGAATCGAGACACCCGGGCGACCACCCGAGTGTCCACTGCTTTTCGTGCGACTTCGCTACCAGTGGGGGAAAACAATCGCTGTTCGCTTCTGATACGTCCGAGGGAGTCGTAGCCTTCTGTCGCGAAGCCGAGCGGGTTGATCTGATAAACGTGACAACTCGCACACGAAGAATTCGGCTGCTCGGTCAGTGCTTCGACGACTTGTCGCGTCGTAAGCTCCGGCGAAAGCGGGGGCGGAACATTTGCGGCGTTGGGTGGCGGCGGGTCGAGATCGTCGCACAACAGGCGCTTGCGAATGAAGACCCCCTTCATGATGGGACGCGTGTTGGCGGTACCCGTCGCTAGCAAGCCTGCACGCGTAAGCAGCCCCGCGCGCGTTCCGGCAGGAAAACGGGGCGGCTCAGAAACTCCCGTCCAGGCCGCTACACCGTAGAGGCGTGCGAGATCATCGTTGCGTGCAAAAGAGTACGGGCTGAGCAGCCAATCCATATACGAGCCGCCCTGCGCCACGTGATAGACAAAGGAGTCGATGACCTCGCGAATCATCGCATCGCGCAAATCGGGCGACGGCAAGTCGTCGCCTGCAAACGCGTCAAAAACAGGATCGCCTACGAGGCCATCCAAGGGTCTCAGTGATTCCAGGTTGAACCACTCTGTGACGAAGACGCGCAGGCTTCTTTCGGTGCGTGGGTCCGCGAGCATCCCATCGACAGCACGCCGATACTTCTCATCGTCGTCGAAGTCCCCGCGCTCTGCCGCGAGCAACAGCACATCGTCCGGCGCAGTTTGCCAGAAATGAAATGAGAGGCGCGCGGCGAGAGAATAGGCATTCACGCTAGGCGATGCCGAAGCCGAAGCCGCTCGTGCGAGGTCCGGTTGCTCGACATGATAGAGAAACTGTGGCGCTGCGAAGAATACGACAAGCAAGTCACGCAACGCTTTCACTGACAAAGCGTCTGCGCGATACGCAGACCTCAAAAATCGAAACTCGCCATCGTTGAGTGCGTGGCGAAAAGTGAGGCGCCCAAATCTCCGTACGAACGAGTCCAGACAAACTGGGAAAGGTTGTTTCGCTTCACACTGGAGCAGCGCGTCCACGCGATTCGAATCGCTCGTCCACGAAATTGCCAGCGCTTGCGCTATCTGGAGGTACGAGTCCACATGCTGCTGGGAGACGCTCTGATCCATACTGGAGAATGGCGCATCCTTGCTCACTGCTTCCACGGGGAGTGTGGAGAGCGCCGAAGCAGCCTCACGCACCACGGACCGAGCAACTTCTGGAGCAAACACTTGTTCCGCCAGATCGAACACGGTGTTTTTAAGCTGCAGGCTTGTAAGACGACGTAGCGGAACCTCCCGCAGCGCAAGCTCGTCGTTGACGCATTCGAAAGAAGGACGACTCACCTGGGAAGATGCAGCAGGCGAGCGCGATCCCTCCGCCGTTGGAGCACTCACGCGCGAACCCGCGCAGCTCACGAGAAACGGGCTCGACCATACGAGACAAATCAAAGCGAGACACAGGCCCGCTGTGCGTTGTGTCCCTGTGCTGGGCATGCTCGAAAACCTCCTCCCGCTGCAAGCAATCAAGCAGAGCGGCAAGCATAGCAAACATCGCACGAAGGCGAGAAACGCCACGGCTGCGCGCACCCGTGAGCGCCCCCACACAACCCTTCCACAAAGTGACTCAAGGGAGAAGACAAAGCTCACATGGGCTTGAAACCGGCCTCTTCGATGACCAAACTCCAAAGGGGCTCGATGATATTGAAAAACGCCGTACTACGCCTTCGCGTCCCAGCGGCTGCTACGGTCCTCGCGTTTTTGCTCGCGGCCGCAGTGTCGTACGTGGACTATCTGGTGGGGCCAGAACTCAACGTCGTTCCGCTGTATTTCATCCCCGTCAGCGTCGCAGCCTGGCACGCGGGCGCGACCGCAGCTGCATTGGCGTCTGCGGTGAGTACCACCTGTTGGCAGATTGCGAATCAGGCTGCGGGCCTCTCCTACTCCAATCCTAAACTTTGGCTCGCCAACATGGCGATGCAGCTGCTGACGTGCGCCCTAGTTGGGGTACTCATCGCCTATCTACGCCAGCGCGTCGAACGCGAAGAATGGTCCTCGCGGCACGATGCACTCACAGGCCTTCCCAACGCGCGCGCGTTTTACGAGCGAGCCGACTACGAGCTCGCGCGTGCTCGTCGTTACGGCGGGCCCCTCACAGCCGCGTATATCGATCTCGACAATTTCAAGGCCCTCAACGACCGCCATGGCCACAAAGCAGGGGATGCAGCGCTGCAAACGGTTGCGCGATTGCTGCAGCTCTCAGCGCGCGCAAGTGACGTGACCGCCCGACTCGGTGGGGACGAATTCGTAGTGCTGATGCCAGAGACGGATGCGGACGGCGCGCGCGCAGTGCTCGAGCGTTTTCGTGCGGAACTCGAGGCCGCGCTCTCCGACAGGAAAGTGGCAGCGAGCGCAAGCATCGGCGCTGTGTCGTTTCTGTCGGCTCCAGACAACGTAGACCAGTTGCTGGGCGCTGCAGACGACAGCATGTACGCCGTGAAACGCTCAGGAAAAAACCTGGTGCGCGTCGACATCGTCCTCTCGTCATGCCGCAGCGTGCATTGAACGCGTCGTTGCCGCGCAGATAGCCGCAGCGTGACATTTTGGCTTTCTACGCGCTGATTGCGTGAGAGTGATTACCTCAATCCAGCCCGGAACTTGGCTGCTCCGCACGCACGCGGCAGCACAGAAACCGTGGAGGGCCCGATGAGCGAGAGTCATCCTCACATCTCTCTCGATGCAGCGCACGAACCTTACGGCACGCGCTACAAACTGCATCGATCCTCTAGCGACCAACGTCTGTCATGGGTCGACGACGTGCGCGGCCTCGGCATCTTCTTGGTGGTACTGGGTCACACGATACGCGGCTTGTTTGCAGCAGGCATCCTGCCTCAAGCCGGGGTTTGGTCTGAGATCGATGCCTTCATCTACGCCTTCCACATGCCGCTCTTCTTTTTCGTAGCGGGCCTATTCTTGATTCCTGCGCGTGAAGAGCCCTATCTAGCCTTCGCCCAAAAACGGCTCATCCGGCTCGGATATCCGTATTTTCTCTGGGCGAGCCTGCAGACGCTATTGCAGTGTCTTCTCGCGCGCTACACCAATCACCCGCTCGGATTCGATGCCTTTCTCAGGCTCGGCGTCGATCCACCCATGCAATTTTGGTTTCTCTACGCGCTGCTCATTCAGGTGCTCTGCATCGGGCTTCTGGCCAAGCTCGGCTTAGACCGCAAGGCGCTCTTCGCGTTCGCGGTGCTCGTGTTCGCGACCACTCCGTACATCCCGCTCGGCACATTCATGCCCCTCAACCAGGCCCGTGAATACCTGCTCTATACGGCTCTAGGCGTGTTCTGCGGGGCCCATGGGCGTCTTCACGCATGGACCTCACTGCCACCCCGCCGGCTCTTGCTAGCGGCACTCCTGGGTTACGGCGGCGTGGCCCTCGCTGTTCATCTAGAGCTGCCTACGCAGCGCCTACCCGCCCTGCTTACTGCTCTCGCGGGAGGTGCTGCCAGCCTGTGCCTCGCCAGCGCAATTGCGAGCCAGGCGGGGCACCTTTCACGTCTCCTCGCTGTCTGGGGCGAGGCCTCGATGGCCATCTTTGTCGCGCATACCCTCGCCTCGGCAGCGATGCGCATCGCGCTCAGCAAAGGACTCCAGGTTGAGCAGGCCTGGGTGCATCTCGTGCTGGGTACCCTGGTGGGAATCGCTGTACCCTGGGCTCTGTACAGCTGGGGTAAGCGCAATCACTTCCCCTATGCGTTTGAATGGCCACTCGCTCCGCGCGCGCTCACGACGGACTGAGCCTCACCTGCACGGAATTCGCAGCGCACGCGCAGCCTAGGGCAGCTGCACCACGAGTTCGGCGGCCTCCGCCAGATCGACGCCTCGGCAAAAGGCTGCAAAACCAGGATACGCCTCTGGGGTCACGCGTCCCAGCGGCAGAAGTAGCGTTCGGTTGAGAACCACGCGCTGCTCGTCGGTTCGTGTGTTCGCCGTGAATCGCGCACCGAATGGGTGCTCGAGGTTCTGCGAGCGCGGCGCCGCGAGGACCTTCGCGCCCGTAGGCAGCGTGAACTGCACTTCCACATCGGTCACCATGGGTGGTGCCACGATCTCAGTGACCGTGCGCACGCCCTGCCGTGCAAAACGTGCCGCGAGCTGGCTCGTGATAAACGGCGGTAGCCGCTGCTCCTTGTCGGTACGGTGCCCCAAGGCGTCGACCTCGAGCTCGTACTCGACGACGAGCGGCAGCTCTGCGTTCTCACGCTCTTCCACGCTCAACTTCGACAGCCGTGCACCCGGAACAAGACTCGCCGCGTAGCTCTCCTCAAAACGCGCCGAGAGCTCGGCTGCAGGAATCTCGTCCAAGTCGTTGCGCCAACCTATCGCGCTCTGCCCGCGAAACGTCTCGCGCACGCGAATCGTCGCGGCGCCATTCGCCTTGAGCTCGACCTGGGCGACGACACTCCTCTTGTCCTGCTCCGCTTCGCCTTTCGGCGTACGTGTGCGCTCGGCTTTAGCATTGAGCACGAGTGCGGCTTCATCGCGTACATGGGCAGGGAGATAGCCAAACGGCGCGTGGCGCTGCCCAGCGTGCAAAAACACTTCGCCCTTCTCGGTCTGCACGCGCAGCACCAGATGACCAAAAGTCTCAGGATCAGGAAGCTTGGCTTCGCTGTGATCCGCGTCGATGCTCCGAACCAGCACGAGCTCGCTCGGAATTTCCGCAAGCGTCAGCAGGTACTTGAGGATGCGCTCCCTGTGGCCTGTGCGCGTGGCGAGCATGGCCGGTGCGAGTCCGAAAACCTCATCAGTCGGTTCGATTTGGTCGGTGACCCAACGGAAGAGCTTCTGCGCTTTCACGGAAGGCGCAGCCGACTTGTCCTCACCGAGAATGGCGAGCAACGTCTGTTTGGCCGCGGGATCCACGATGTCCTTGTCGGAGAGTAGATCGCGCAAGCTCTCGATATACGCGTCCCAGCTCACCTTGATGCCAAGGTTTACCGACGGCAGAAACTCGCGCGAAGCCACGCTGAGTGGCTCCGGCGAAAGCGGCCGACTTTCGCGCTCCGTCCAGCGCAGGATCTTCAGGCCGTCACGAGTTTCTTGTACGACCTTGGGCGCGGGCCCCCGCGGGTCGAACACAGGTTCCATGCTGGCCGGCAGAATTACGACGAGCTCACTGTGGTCGAAGGGAACCTCAAAGCTCCTGAAGTAGAAGCGGTTGCCCAAGTAGCCACCCGGGAAACCGGCAGAAGGAGACTCGCCTCGTACTGTCTCGAACTCCACGTAATCGGAGGGCGCGAGGGTCGGCAAAGAGAGGCTGTTTTTGCCTGCGATAGGCTCCGGCTCGAGGCGTGTTCCATCTGCTTTGACCGTGTGCAGCGTCAAAAGGCGTGCGCCATCGGGCAGCGAAAACTCTCCGTTTTCGTCGACCGCTTCCTGGCTCTGCACGCGAATGATGTTGTGCGTAAGGTCGCTGCTCGAGCCGTCCTCGAACACCCGAACCACGGTGTAGTCGAGCACGAGGACTTGGGGCTCTTGGTACTGCTTCCCGGATTTCTCAAACTCGGCAATTACCGCCGCCCCGTTCTTGCGAAAGCCTGTGAACAGCGACTCGCCGCCGAGCGCTTCGTGCGCACGCCGCGTCTCGTGCAACTGGTTGGGATATTTAGCGAGCGCCGCGCCGAGGTAGTCGACCGCCGCTTGTTGCTTTCCGCCCTCGAGCAGACGGTCCGCCTGGTCGAGCACAGGACCTGGCCTATCTTGCCAAAGCTCACTGCGTTTCTCACGCAGCGCGCGTACCTTCGCCCCATCCCCCATCAACTCGGCTTGCTCGAGGTCGCTCTCTACGCGCTGTGAAGCATCGAGCGGGTCTGCTAGATCGCGCAGGCGCGCTAGCTCTGCCGCAGCCTCCGCGTACTTGCGCTGAGCCTTCAGCACCGAAAAGCGCGCTGTGGATGTGCTGTCGCATTTCATCACGCGCTCACCCAATACGGCCATTTGCTCGATACGGCCCCGTGCCCGAGCCGCAGACAACTCGAGGTTGGCCACCGCACATGCCGACGGCATGGCGCGCGAAAGCTCTTGTATGCGCTCGTCGGCTTCCTCTACGTAGCCGCGCTCTCGAAGCTGATCGATGAGACTTGTTCGAATCGAGATCACGTTGGGCCAGCGCTCCTCCGCGTCACGGAGCGCGTCGATGGCCTCTTTGCTGCGGCCTTCAGCGGCTTCCAGGTTGGCAAGTCCAACGGCCGGATACCAAGCTGTTCCATTCTGACGTGCCGCGCGACGCAGAAGCTCACGTGCACCATCTCGCCTTAGTTCCGCTGGTCGCAAGGGGTCTGCGATGGAGGCCGCCGCCGACAACACGAGCCAATGGGCGCTCGGCTTGGTCTGCTCCACCCCTCGCAAAATCTCGCGCGCGTACACGCCATTGCCACGGGTGAGCGCGACTTTTGCCGCCACATAGCGCGAGAACGAAGTCGATATTTCTGGGACTGCGACTCGTTCAATAGCACTCAGCGCACCAGGCACGAGTGCCATCGCAACCACAGGATTCGGATGCCGTGAGCTGACTTTGATCTTGAACTCATGCTTGCCAGCGCTGAGCTTCAAGGGCAGAAAGCGCACGCCGAATGCGGGCTGTGTGCGCAGGTCGACGCGCTCGATCTCTTTTCCGTCGACCCAGAGCACAAGGCTGTTTGGAGACTCGAGGCGCAGCACGTAGTCTTGCGTAGTCTCGACGGAAACCTCAGCTCGCACATAGCTCGTGCCTGCAAACGGATCGCGCGCACCGCGACCTAGCCCAAGCATACAGCGACGGGTATTTAGACTTCGTACCTTGGTCTCTCCCCTACCCGGCCCAAGGTCGTAGCTTGCCGCGAAAGGCCCTTGCGCCTCGGGAGGTAGCACCTGATCGAAGCCGAGCAGCTCACGCGGTCCAAAGGGCCCAGCAACCTGAGCTTCCTGCACGCAGCCTGCATCCTTTGCAGCCTGTTCGGCAGCCGCGAGGTCCGCACCCTGTAGCGCGAGGCCCAGCGTCTGCATGCGCAGCAAATGCGCTCCGGTCAGGCCGAGCTTATCCGCCTGGGGACGTAGCTCGGCGAGCAACTGCGCCATGCGCGGGCGGTAGTCGTTCACGGCATCGTTCATGTCGATGAGCGAAGAAATCCCGACCTCTGCCAGCAGCGGAGCGAGAGGATCTGCATCACTCAGCGCGCGCTTCACGAGCTCGCTGAAGGCAGTGAAGGCTTCGGCCGGCCGCCCTTCGAGCACGTGCTCTTCGGCCTCCACGTAGAGAAGGCGCAGCGTGTTTGCCCCGAGCTTTTTCGCGTGCGCCAAAGATTCCCGCGCAGCCTCGGGATCTCCGCCGTCGCTGAGATGCTCCGCGATGGCGAGCTCGGTCCAGAGCTTGGGATCGTTTGGGGCCTTGCGCGCCTTCTTACGCAACACATCGATGGAAGTTTCCTGAGCTGGAGACCGCGTGCGCGCTCCACACGCAGCGGCCGACGCGCCCGCGAACAAGATAAGGCTCAGAACAAGCCAGCGCCGAATCATGCCCGACATCACTTGGCCTCCCGTACAAAAGTCACGCGCTGGCGCAGGATTTCATCGACCTGCTCCACGAAGCGACGAAACGCCGGATAGTCTCTCGGCTCCACGCGATCGACACTGAGCTCGAAGTCCGTGGTCGACACCACCTCGGTCGCGCTCCGTTTCTCGTTTGTCACCTTCAGACTTCCAAAGGGACTCTGAATCTTGCCTCCAACGGGCAGCGTGGAGGCTGTCCACCCCTGTGGAGCACGCAGCGTGCGCTCCTCGCGGTAGGCATTCTTGACATTGAGCTCGAGTGGCAGTTTGCGCGTGGGGCTCGAGGCCATTTCGCGCAGCAGATCACGCATGGAGCTCGCCGCAATCCGCAGCTCGTTGCCTTCGCGTCGAGCCACTTGCGGCGCCTTCAGGCGATACTCGACCTCCACACGCGTCTCGAGATCGGTCAAGCCCTCGAAGCGAAACTGCTCCAGCACAAGCCCCGGATACGCCGCCGAGAGCTGGCGCTCGAGCCGGTCTTTGCGCGTGCCCTCTGCTTGGAAGGTGCTGCGATAGCGCGCAGCATCCACGCCCGCGACCTGTTCGTGCACCTGAACCTGACCATCGCCGTCAGCCTCGAGCTGCATGCTGATGGTACGCGTGCGCATGTTATCTGCGGGGGGCAACACAGGCGTCTTGGTCAGCTTCGCCTCCTCAGAAGGCCCCACCAACAACACCATCACGCCTTGGTCGCCCCCAGGAAGCTCGCGCGTGCCGCTGTGCTCGGCGGTGCCGTCGAGATACAAATCGAGCGAAGGTACGTAGGCGATGGCGTGATCGAAGACCGCGAGCGAGGCAGGCTCACTCTCGATGGTCCCATTTTGCCGTGTACGCACGAGCACGATGCGCGCGTCGATGCCTGCTTCACGGAGCATCGTGTAGATCAGCGAGGCCTTGTCCTTGCAGTCCCCAAACCCGCGCCGAACGACCTCGGGCACGCGGTAGGGAAGAAAGCCGTGAATACCAAACTCGAGCGCGACATAGCGCGTGTTCTTGACGACCCAACCATAGATGCGCGCCACGAGCTCCTGCTCGTTTTTGGCGCCTTGCTTGAGCTCCGCGACGACACGCTTGAGGTGATCGTCCGCATAGAGCTGATCTTGAATGAGACCCCAATACCAGCGCCCTACGTCCTGCCAGGACTGGTAGGTAGATACGTGCAGGTAGGGCACCATCTCGGTGACACCCGGCATGCTCGGCTCGGCGCGAACCGGCGGCACATTCTCGACGACGAACCTATCGATACGCCGCGCGTCGTCCACGCTGCGCTCGTGCTTGAGACCTGCCATTGAAGGCCTATTGAAGTAGAACTCACGGGAAGTCGGCGTGATGAGCACATACTCCGTGTGTGCGCGCGGCTCTCCCGAAGCCAGCAGATGAACATCGCCATAGTAGTCGGCAAACAGATTGCGGGGCGCCACGTCATCGACGCGATAGCGGAGCTCCACACTGTCGCCCGGCTCGAGATCCGGAAACACGACGACCAATGCGCGCGTGTCGTAGAAGACCCGGTACCAAGGCTCGCCGAGCTGCTGTTCGTAGGTTTCGTTGGCTTCTAGAATCTGACCGTTGGCCCTGTGAACGCGAGCCAAGCGTACATCGACGCGCTGCGTCTCCGGGTCGAACTGGATCGAGCGAGCACGCAAACGCCGCGCGCCCTCCGCATCGTGCACTTGCGCCGCAAACTGCACGAAGCGTGAACCCAAGCCGTTGTCGAATACGGTGTTGACCGTAAGATCCCACAGCACGCTTACCGGGTGGCTCGTGTCCTTCGTGCGCCTGCCAAGAATGATCTCGGTCGTCGCGGCGTAGCTCTCGTCCAAGCGCTTCTCAGGCACGATTTGTTCGAGTAGCTCGCGCGTTTCGGCGTCTTGCGGCTGCAGCTTGAGCGCGGTTCGCAAGCTCTGGGCCGCGACTTCTTTCTGTCCCGAACGGAGCAAGGCGCGCCCGTACCTGACATGGGCGGCAGCGCTCTCTGGTGCGATCGAGAGGGCTTGATTGAGCGACGCAAGCTTCAGATCCTCTCGCCCGATCGCATCGTAGGCATCGGCTAGATAAAACAGTCTGCGCTCATCGCCGGGGAACAGCTCCCGCAGGGCATCCAAATGGTCGAGCGCCTGGGATTCCGCACCGCGTGCGATGGCGTCTTCGAGCAAGAGCCTGCGCGCACCCAGGTGATCGTAGCGCCTCGCGAGGATTGCCTTACACAACGCTACGACTTCGTCTTGCCGCGATTTGCGGGTAAGTGCGTCGACAAGGAGCGTGGCAAACACCTCCGACTGGGCGACTTGCGCCTGAGCCTCGCGCAGTAGCTTGAGAGCGCTGTCGTCGAACCCGAGCAGCGAGAGCTGGGCCGCCTTGGCGCGCGCTTTTTCGAGTCCCATCAGCCCGGTATCAGGAAGGCCATCGAGCATCGCCAAGGCGGCTTCGCCCGAGGGGCCCGCACTCACAAGCTGCGCATGAGCGAGAATGACCTCCGCATTGTTTGGAGCCAGCACTCGAGCCCTGTCTACATAGCGCAGCTTTTCGTAGCGCTCCTCGGACAGTGCACTCGCCAACAGCAAGCGACTCGGCGTCGGCTCGAGTTCCGCGGCACGCCGCGCAAGCTGCTGAGCGCGCCGCTCTGCTGGGTCGTCTGCCCCTGTTTCCCGCAGAAAGCGCGCCAGATTCTCGAGCGCACGGGCACTCGGCTTAGGCGCGTTGGCTTTCTCCTCCAGCGTGCGCAGCACGGGCTTCAGCTTGGCGGAGTTCTTCGGCGCACTGCCAGGCTTGTCGAGGACAGCTATCTTGCTTGGATCGGCAGAGAACGAGAGCGGCTCGCCTTTCTCGTCGCCCACGCGCAAGTAAAACCCCCAACTGCCGCTGGTGACGCAGCTCTTGACCAGGATCCGATTCTCGCCTGGTTTGGCTTCCACGAGCGCCACGTCTCGGTCGGGCGTCGCCACGCGATAGGCGGCATCCGAGAGAACTTGCACGCCGTTGAAGTACAGCTTGCTCGCGCCGCCTGCCCCCAGCCACAGCGACAGGGTTTGCTTGCGATCCACATGCAGGCTGGTCTCGGCGAAGCCACACACGTTTTCGGTCGGACGAAAGACCGCATCGAAGCTCACGTAGCCGCCCTGCACGATGTCGGGGAGCTCGCGATAGCGCACGACCCGCTCGCGACCGCGATAGGAAGCGTCGGGATTCGGCGCGGCGAGCCTGTCCAACTCGGGCCCAAGTTCCGTTTGAAAGCCCCGTTTGCCTTCGTTGTCGAAGGGTCCAATCACCCGAAACGCCCTCTGATAGCCGAGTGCGTCGAACGCGGCAGTCGCGCCCGCGACCTTGCCGGTGCGGCGCAGGTCCCACGCCACGCGACGCGCAGCGAAGACTCGATGCTGCGGATCGAGGGCACGCGCCTCGGAGAGCTTTCGAAAGGCTGCGAGTGTCAGCTCGGGATCGGCCTCTTCGCTGGCTCGGACCATGCGCAACAGGTCGAGCTGCGCCTCGGGGTCTTTGCCCTGCGCAAGCACCCCATCGGCGAGCTTCCGCTGCCGCTCATCGTACGCGGACTCCGCGCGCACAGGCTCGGCGTAGATCGCGCCTACGCACACTAGCCATGCCATTACGGGGACGAAACGGCCTGCGAACCGCTGTAAGCTTACCATGTCACTCCAGGAAGAACGCGCTTTGCAAGGCAGCCGCAATTTGCGTCTGGGGAGCCAGCGTAGCCGTCTCGCTCAGCCGGAACAAGGAATCGACCAAGGCCGATTTGCCGTGTGTACCCAGCACATATGCGCGTGTTCAGGGCGTAAGCTGGGAGAGCGTGAGCCCGCGTGCGCGACTCGGCTCCATGAACTCGCTCGGACAGCTCAAACGCTCTGCGAGCAAGCTGTCGAGCATGCCCCGCAGCTCCACGGCGCTCCGGGGCATGGACGGTACGGGCAAGAGCACGACGGTTCCCGCCATGTCGTCCCGCCCCAGCACCAGGTGCTCGAAAAGCGCGTGTCCGAAGGGTACGGCCTGGGCCGTCCCCGCGCGGTGTAAATCCAGCACCCAGCGTTCGAAGGCATCGAAATCGCTCGGTGCGTCCCCGAACATCGCCTCGGGGACCGCCACCACCAGGCCCCCTTCATCGAGCAGCGACAAAGCGTCCTGTTCGCGCGTCCGCGCCCCGGGAAGCCTACGTGTCGCGGGCGAAATGCGCTCGCGCATGCGCACGAATTGGCGGCTGTGCAGCGCCCACTTCGCACGCGGAAAGCTGATAAAAGCGAGGGCATTGAACAGATCGTGCCAATCGTCGAGACGTGTGGGTACCTCGTGAAGCTCGGCGACCTTGCCCTCGTACAGGTCCGTGAGCTGAATGGGCTCCCGGCGTCGTCGGCGCTTAGGCTTTTTCGCAGGGGATGGCACGAACGTAAGTTTGGGGACTGAAACGGCGTCGGCGATTTCTCGGTGCAGCGCGCTCCAGACTTCAGGCGCGGGAAACCCCTGCGACGCGTCGAGGGCCCGGATCACGGACAGCGCCGGCTCGAGCCACGTGTACCAGATGCTCTCCGAGAAAACTTGGGGCGAAAACCCGCGTACATGGACCAGCGCCACGGCCTTTTCTTAGTACGCAAGCCAAGTGACTTCGAGCTCCTCCGCTTGGGAGACGACCGCTTCTGTCTGGAAGCGTGAGCCCGCACAGCCCGATTTCGCTAGTTTGCCGCGCACGCGCTTGGCCCGTGCCTCCGCACTGGCAAGCGTTCGTCCTTGTACGTCGAGCTGCACTGGCCCATCGGGAGCCCCTATGGCGATGGCGCAAAGCCGCTCGAGGATCCGCTCGGCGCGCACTGTCAGTTCCTGCTGCGCGTACGCTTGAACGACCACCGCCGAAAGGCCGCGATCGTTGCGCGCAAGCTTTGCGTTGCTCTGCTGGACCGCCTCGGCCAACGACGCCTTCGCGAGTTCGTTCACTGCGCTCTCTTGGCTCGCACGCACCTCCGAAAGCAAAGCCAATGCGGTAAACAGCGCTACGTCGGCCTGTCGCAGCACATCATCCGGAGCGCTCTTGAGCGAAGCGCGCGCGCCCGCAAGCTTCGCCGTCACACCAGAAAGACGCGCCTCGGGTAGCTCGTAGGCACGCAGCGCCAACAGGACGAGCGATGCGCGCATCATCAACGCCTCGGCCGCTTCTTCGACCTCCGGCGGCGCAAGTTTTACGCGCTTCTGCGGTGCGAGCGCGGCGCGCGAAAGCACGAGTTCCTCTTCCTGCCGCAACAGCTCCCTTGCAGCCTGGTGCTCGGCCTGCTCAGCCAACAGGACCCGAGCGCGCTCGTTGTCCAGCGCCGCTGCCTCGAAGGTCGTCGTCTCCCGCTCAAGCGCCAAGCGTGCGTCCGACGCCTGCACACGCTCAGCCTCTGCAACTGCAGCTTCGAGCCAGAGCCGCGCTTCCGTCTCGTAGTCCGCTTTCGCGTCCGAGCTCGGTTTCTCTGCGACCGCCAAGCGTGTGGCTTCTTGATAACGGCTGAACAGTTCCGGCGCGAACTTTCCCGCATGCACTTCGTCCGCGTGCGACACCTGCTCGCGTCGCAGGGTCTCGCGATTTGGTGCGTGGCTACACGCGACAAGCCACAGGCAAAGCAAGCAGCCTGACCAGAGCAGCGACTCCTGGCGGCCAAGGCGCGTTGGGTTGCGGCTCATGGGTTCACCCGCGTGGGCCCAGGCGCCTCCGTGGTCTGCACGTTCAGGCTGCGTTCTTGGAGCAGCCTCGCTTCCGCTTCACGCGCAGCTTGGCTTACCTGGGCACGCTCACGCGCCTGCTCACGCCGCGCCACCGCGGCTTGCTTGAGGCCCTGCTCTATCAGCAATGAATGACGGCGTTCTGCCAGAGCCAAGCTAGCTCGCACGATGCGCTCTGCGCGCAAAGCAAGAGCTTCGTCTCCGTGCGCCCATGCGAGACGCAGACGCTCTAACGCGACCTTCGCAGTCACCAGCGGTCCAGATACGCTGAGCGCGCCCTCTACATTGCGGCCTTCGAGCTCGCGAATACGCTCTAACAACTCGGCCATGCGCTGACCGAGCTTGTCCCCAGCCACAGCCTGCTTACCGGCAGGCTCCGCAGCCGAGGGCTCTTGCGCAGAGACGGAAGCAAGCCCGACCAAGCTCCAGGCAACAAGCCACAGCGGCAGCACAAACTTTACTTTCCGATGCCTTCCAGCACGCCCCATAACTGCGAGTGTACCCTGTGCGCCGCGCTCCGCCCGACGCAGCCTAGAGATCTCGGAACCGCTCGACTATTCTGCGCGAGCTTGATCGCGTTTCAGGGCCTCTGCCGCCTGCTCCGGGCTCAGTGGCTCAACGCCTGGAAAGAGCAGCTCATCCAAGTCGAGCCGCACCACACGCCCCCCTTCTGTAACGCCGACTTGGATATCGAAACGCATGGCCTTTGCATCCGCCGAAAGGGGCATGACGCGACGGTAGAGCGCCCCCTGCCCAAGCTCATCGACCTGCCCCGTCAGCATGCGCGCAGCGAGATACTCGCGCAGTTTTTCTACAGAGACCTGATCGGACTCGAACACGTGGTGCTGAGCCCATGAGGCCGTGTTTTCGAAGCCCGTAGGAATCTCAAGCCAGTGCAGCATACGCCCGCTCGGCTTGAGCCGGCCTTCCGCATCGTAAGGGCTCGGTCTCGCAGCTTCCGCCTGGGTCCTAGACGTGGCCCCAGGTATCGCTGAAGGCTGCGCGGTGTCGGAACCTGAACCGCTGCCACCGCATGCCGTGGAAATCCCCAGCAGACAACCAAAGATCGCGCAGCGCCTCATTCGACTGCGCCTCCCCAGCCGACGCTGCGCGCGTTACTCGAAGTCATGAGGCTCTTTTGGAAGCCCGTCACCTCGGATGCGCCGCTCGTCGCATTGCGGCGTCCCGACAGAAGTGCGCGGATTTGATAGCCACCCCCTCCTATTTGCGCGTCCGCGGCTACGCGAGCCATTGGACTGAAGGGATCGGTTTCGGTCTTACTCACGCACAACGGAGTCGTCGCAATCGAAACCCCGAGGACGAGAGCGTCTTCAAGCTCTTGCTCGACATACTCCACATATTTAGGCTTGTTGTCCTCCCCCACCCCGTCGGGCCAGCGCGGCAAGGGATTATTGGAGGTGTCGGCCTGCATGTAGTCGAGAGCCCAGATACGACTGTTACCGAAGTCGCAGGCATTGTCGGTCTGCGGACTGACGAAGGTCCCGAAATAGGTGACCTGATCAAAGAGAGACAACGGTCCTGTCACCGATTCGCCCGTGACAAGCACCTGCTCCCAGTTGGCCGTGATGCTGCTTTCGGAGCTCAGTGCTGTCGCACCGCCTGTGGACTGCAACTGACGCTCCTCGAGCAACGACACCACACGGTGTTGAATTGCGTCGATCTTGGTGGCTTCCACCAAATTGTCCACGTCGCCTGTACCCACGAGAATCACATAGTTGCCTTGCACATCGCGGCTCAAAAGCGGCGCGTAGATGGACGGCCT
>CAZEWA010000026.1:37969-40212 GCA_964515685.1 uncultured Polyangiales bacterium
GCGCCGCGCACCGCTGAAAGCAATACCGTCGCAAAGCGTCCGGCGTGCGTGTTTCCGGCCTCACCGCGGTAGAGCATTACATTGCGGACCAGGGGCGTGCCGTCGAACATCTCCTGATGCGTGGGCAGCGAAGCGGTGCCGAGCTTGCCAAAAAGCGCGGGCGGAACGAAACCCCAGAACTCGTGCCCGGCCGCAATCGTCGTGCCCGACTTGTCTTTCCAGTCGTCCAGATTGAACGCGTGCAGGACGCCATCGTTGGTGCCCACGAACACGACGCCTGGGCGACCGTCACTCCCGTAGTGCGCAGTCTCTCCTTCGGTCGAAAGAAGCGTGCGCAGCGTGGTGTTGAGCTGTGCGTCACTGGTGTTCAGCGCGTTGCTGTCGCGCGTGAGGGGGGCGAGCACCACGGGGTTCGAGTGGTAGATGTCCGCCATGGCCTGGGGACGCTTGCTGGCGTCGGAGGCGTGCACATACGTCACGATGCGCTGACGCACCGCTTGGTTTTCGCTCGTCTCTGAGCCATCACCGAAGAGCTTGGCACTAAGGGTGGTGGTGAAATTTTTCTCTTCAAGCTCCACCGGCGTGATCGCCTGCAGCGCGTTCGCGGAAGCATCCGGAGTGCCCTTCGCGAACGGCGTGCCACTCGGAGCCACGGTGTTGTAGGTCTCAAGAGAGGTGCTGCGCGCAGGGGAGCCATCCGCGTAGTCCGGGCTGCGCAGCGAGCCGTTCTTCGTGGTTTCAGGGTTGACCTTGCCGACGAAGGTGACAATGCTTCTTCCAGTGCGAGCCTGTTCGTTGAGTCTCGTGTGGAAGAAGTCGCCGCGCGATTCGTCCAGCTCCGCTTCAACCGGCACGGTCCCGCTGCACTCAAAACGCCGACGGTAAAGGAGACCATCCCACGGGAGCTCCTCCCAGCCCGGCAAGCGGAACCCGGCCGTAATCTCGTACTGCTTGCCGCCTGCGTGAGGAGGTAAGCCATTATGTACGATTTGCGGTGTAGAGCGGGTCGCAGCGTCCGAAGAAATCGACACGAGCAGTTTATCGAGCTCGCGGGTGAGCTGACTGGGAGAAGAAGCGGCTATCGCCATCTCGCTGCCGCCACTCTGGGCGATGCCATCGAGCAAAGCCTTCGCTTCTTCATCCACGTCCAAGGCGATGACGATGAGCTTTTTCAGCAGCTTCTTGTCGGACGCATGCAAGTCCGCAGCGATCGCGGTCTCGGTATCGTACGGGCAGCTGCACTTTCCGCCGGCACACTTTGCGTCCTCTGTGCTCTGGCACTGAAAGCGGCTGTCGCGAAACAGCTTGTCCGGCGCGCCATCGGTGATGAACACCGCGTAACGATCACGGCAATCGTAGTACTTGTCGGAGCCCGATTTCACCGACTCATCGTTCATCAGGTAGTAACGTAGGTCGTCGAGCATCGCCGCCGTCGGCGTGCCGCCAAATGGCCGCACCGCAAGCAAGGACTGCTGCACCTTTTGATTGGCGTCTGCGATGTCTGCGCCATCTTCTCCGACCGGAATCAACGCACCGGCGTGGGCGTCGTCTCCTTCCTTCGAATCGCGACGCGATCCCGCGTTGATGCCGTAAACGGCTTCGCAGTTTGGAAAGGAGAGCTCTCCGACGCGGCCGTACGAGTACATGCCGGGCGCACCCGACACCTTGCCGGAGAAGCCCGGCTGGTTGAAATCCGACAAAGGAACGAGCGTATCGCCATTGAGCGTCGTCCCGATACCGTCGAAGGTCATCAGACCAAACTTCACGCGCTGCGAGAACGAATCGATGATGCCGTTCGCATCCTGCGTCGCGACGACGCTGAAGTTCTCTGAAGAGGTCGTGAAGTTATAGTGGGGGATGTGGTAGTTATAGTCGTACTGTGAGCGGTACTTAGGCTCGGAACGCTGCTCCGTGTGGCACTGATAGGACTGAAAGGTTCCTGTAAGCGCCTCGAGCGTCACCGCCCATCGGTTTTTATCCGAACGCTGGGGCGAACACTCCGGAAACTCAGAAGTCGTCGTCGTACCGAAGCCGGGCATGCGCTCCATGGAACCAGAAGAGTCCACGAGCAACATGACGACCGGCTTTGGCCTTTGCACGTCGAGTGCTGCTTGCGCCTGAGCACGCGCGGTAGCGAGGCTCAACACGGCCGAAATTGCGACGCTCCACTGAGTACAACGCATGGATTACCTACCTCAGCTCGAAATATGCGCGCGCGACGCCCACACTTTCGTGCATCGCTC
>CAZEWA010000027.1:0-33736 GCA_964515685.1 uncultured Polyangiales bacterium
TCGCGCGCGCTGCCATCCGTGACATCGGGTACACCAGCTCAGAGATGGGCTTCGATGCTGGCTCGTGTGCCGTACTCACGGCCATCGAGGCGCAGTCGCCCGATATTTCGCAGGGCGTCACTGCCGGCGAAGGTCAGTACAAGGAGCAGGGCGCAGGCGACCAGGGGCTGATGTTCGGCTTCGCGGTCGACGAGACCTCCGAGCTCATGCCTGCGCCTATCAGCTATGCGCATAAGCTGGCCAAGCGGCTCACCGAAGTCCGCAAGAACGGAAAGCTTTCGTTCCTGCGTCCCGACGGTAAAACGCAGGTCACGGTCGAATACGACGAGAATCAGCGGCCTGTGCGCGTGGACGCCATCGTGGTGTCCTCGCAGCACTCGGACGACGTGAAGAACAAGCGCATCCGCGAGGGCATCATCGAAGAGGTCGTGCTGCCCACGATTCCGGAGCGTTTGATCGACAAGAAGACCAAGTTCTGGATCAACCCCACCGGTCGTTTCGTGCTGGGTGGTCCGTTCGCGGACGCAGGGCTCACGGGTCGCAAGATCATCGTCGACACCTACGGCGGCATGGGCCGTCACGGTGGCGGCGCGTTCAGCGGCAAGGACCCGTCCAAGGTCGATCGCAGCGCTTGCTACTACGCGCGCTACGTGGCCAAGAACATCGTTGCAGCCAAGCTTGCTCGCCGCTGCGAAGTTCAGGTCGCTTACGCTATCGGCGTGGCAAAGCCTGTGGGCGTTTACGTGACCACGTTCGGTACGGGCGTAGTCGCGGATGAGAAGATTGCGAAGGCGGTCGAAGCTCTGTTCGACTTCCGCCCGGCAGCCCTCATCGACGAGCTCAAGCTCCTGCGACCCATCTATCGTCCGACCGCTGCGTATGGCCATTTTGGTCGCAACGAGAAGACGTTCAGCTGGGAGGCCACCAACCGGGCTGCCGAGTTGGCCGACGCGCTGCTTCCGAAGACCAATGGCAAGAAGAAGTCAGCGGCGTCTGTAAGCGTTCGCGCCTGAGCGCGAGTGCGCCGCTGACTGCTTGGGCCGTGCGCTGCATCAAAATGAGGGTTTCCTGAGGGCTCGCCTTGCCGCTGTACAGCGGCTCGGGATATTTTGGGATGCAGATGAGCCCTCATGTCTAAAGCGGATTCGTCCGAGCGGATCCTCGCTTTGGAAGCACGCGTCCGTGAGCTCGAAGAAGAGCTCCGGACTGTGGGCCGCAAGCACGATCTCACCGAAGACGAGGAGAAGCTGCGTCTCGCGCTCTCTGTGATGGGGCTTGGCCTGTGGTCGTGGGATCTGCGCACACAGGATCTCGTCTGGGACGACAACATGTGCAAGCTGCACGGCGGGCCTCCGCCGCCGCGGGCCGACATGTATGTGGACACGTTCGTCCCTGCTGAAGAGCGGGACCGCATAAAGCGCGACACGGTCGGGGCGCTGCAGTCGGACAGCAAGCTTCCTCCGCAGATCATGCACCGCGTGATGCGCGGCGATGGCTCCGTACGCTGGGTGTTAACCACCGCCAAGGTCTTCGCCGATCCACAGGGTGAGCCGCGCTGGGCGGTCGGCGGCTGTATCGATGCCACACGACAGCACGAACTCGAAGAACAGGTGCGCTCGTCGCAGCAAATGGAAACGGTGGGCAGCCTGACGGCGGGTGTCGCTCACAACTTCAACAACATGCTTGCGGTTATCTTGCCCACGCTGGAGCTGGCCACGGAGCTCGTGCCGCCGGAGCGTGCGGATCTGCTGCGGCAGGCGACCCAGGCCGCAGGTCGTGCCTCGGAGCTCGTGCGCCAGTTGATGACCTATGCTGGGCAGAGTCGGGCGTCTCGCCACCAGCCGTGCCGCATCGTTCACATCGTCGAGACGGCCGTGATCTTCGCGCGTCGAACGGTCGAGTCCCACATCACGGTTCGGGTCGAAATCGATCCCGCGCTGCAAGATGCCGAGGTGGAGGGAAATCCCGTGCAGCTCGAGCATGTGGTGGTGAGTCTGTTGCTCAACGCGCGCGACGCCATCATCGAAGCCGACCGGCTTGAGGGGCAGATTCTCGTGTGCGTGCGGCCCTCCCAGATGCCTCTACGCACGAAGCTCCGACCCGAGCCCCGGGCTGCTGTTTGTGTGGATGTTTGCGATAACGGCACCGGGATCCCTGCGGCCCTGCGCCCGCACCTGTTCGAGCCTTTTTTCACCACCAAATCGCGCAGTCAGGGCACGGGCCTCGGGCTTGCCACGAGCTTCGGCACCATGCGCGACCACGGTGGACTCCTCGAGTGCCAGCCTTCGCCGGCAGTGGGCGCAGAGTTTACGCTTACGCTGCCGCTGCTCGTTTCACAGCCGCAGCCGCAGCCGCATTCGCAGCGGCCGGACTTCACTCCGTTCCCGAACGAAGATCTGCCCGTCGGTACGAGCGTGCTTTTGATCGACGACGATGCATCGGTGCGCGGAGCGCTTGGCCACGTGCTGCACAGCTTGGGACTGACTGTGTTCGAGGCGAGTTGTGGTCCCACTGCGGTCGGCGCTCTGCGCGCCCACCCCGAAGTGGAGATCATCCTGCTCGACATGACCGAGTCGCCCGCTCCAGACGCATTCGTAGCCAAGCTCAAGGACATCGCTCCCGCTGCCCGCATCGTGTTGCTGTCGGGCGATGCCGTAGAGGCGCACGGGCCGCGTTTTGCCGACGCCGTTGTCTCGAAACCCGTGAGCAGCCCGCTACTGATCAAGACGATTCGCAGCGTGTTGGAAGACGCAAAACAATAGGACTGCGGTTTTGCAGCCAGCATGTGTTTCTTTGTCGAAGTGTGGTTTTTCTCACGCAGACCACTGTTTTCAAAGGGGTCGGAGATCGATATGCTCTCGGTCGAGTGCGGCTCTTGTCTCTCCGGTGCGGAGAAGAAGAGCGCCTTTGGAGGCCTGGCTCCGTGGAGATTCGTGTCAACGTCGCGCTGATGATGATCGTCGGGCTGATCTGGCTCGGCCTCCGTGCGCACGCGCCGTCCGCAGTCGATGCGGAGAAGCCTTGGGTTTCGCAGCTCGCGCCGCTGGAAGATGCGTTTGGAGCCGACCGCGGCGATAAGCGCGCGCTGGTGGCGCTCATCGACGCCTACCTGGAAGAAGGCTATCCGCAGCTCGCGGTTGCTGCACTGCGCCATGCCGAGCCCATGTTGCTCGAGGAGCCCGTGGTCTCCCACCAACTCGCGCGCGCGTACGAGGCGAGCGGCCGGCTGCTCGATGCGCTCGCCACGTCGGACCTCGCCCTGGCGCGCTGCAGTCGCGTCATTGGAGCCCGTCCGCTCGATACGGCGGTGCCTAGCTACACCTGCAGCGAGCGTACCTTCGCGATGCTGGATACCCACAAGAGTGCACTGGAGCGTATGGTGCGCTGGGGCATCGTGGATCCCCGCGTCGATCCGCGCGCGCAGCACGCCTACGACCTCGCCCTACGGCGTGCGCGTATCGCGATAGGCGAGCTACCCTCGGGGCCCGGAGTTCCCTGACAGTCCGCTGTGCCGTTGTCGTGGGGCGGGCTTCACAACGGCGTGCCTGCGCCCTCAGGCGACCTTCTTCCGAGCTGCACCGTCCTCCGGGTCGAGCCGCAGAATCCAGCGCGCCACGGTCCGTGCGCGGCCCCTCAAGGGTGCGTGGCGAAAACAGTACAGGGCCTGCCTGAGTGCATGGAGCGCCTCCTCGCGCTTGCCCGTCTTCAGCAGACCGTCTGCCAGCCAACAGTAGGTGATGCCGTTCGGCTCGCGCGCCGCGTTCTCGCGCAGCAGTGCGACGGCCTTGCGGGTATCGCCGCGCCGCATCAGTCGCTGTGCACGGCGACGCAGGACACGCATCGAAGGGACGGCTTCAGGTTGCAGGTTGGCGAGATTGGGTTTGGGCATGGACACAGCTAGAGCAAGGGCCGGGCCACGCGTGCTCAGCGCTTACCGTCGCGAGCTATGTCTCGAAATGCGGCCGCTTTGTTTCGAGTCGCACAGGATGTGGAGGCCGCCGCTCTGACATTTGGATCGCGTTCGATGTAAGTCGTGTGCCTCGGGGCGCGCGCGTGCGCTGTGCGGCTACGCACGCGTCAGGCGAAGCCTCGTATTTCCCATGGGTTATGCGTCAGACTGACCTGAGACGGCACCAGTGCCTTGAGACTTCGCACGCATCGGCAACCGTTCTGGCTTTGGACCGGGATCACGAATGTCATATAGTTTCAGAATGCTGCAGGCAGATGGGCTCACGCCCCGGAATGGTCCGAATCCTGACGGGATCTTGCTGCGCAGACTGAGGGAGCTCGCTCCCTCGATCGTGGAACGCTTCGAGCTCGAGGTCTTCTGACTTCAACTAAACGGAGCGCCGGCATTATGCCGGGGGAGGAATGGCAAGACATGCACCATCCAAAGAATCCCAGCCCCTCACCGGAGGTCAGCCTCAGCTGATTCCACGAACACGAACGGGTGAGATAACACGTCTCACTGAGCTGGTTCTCGCGAGGGGCCGGCGATAGAGGTAGAAGGGCGGAGCCGCAAGGTTTCCGCCCTTCGCTTTTGGGGCGGCTCAAGTGCACGCGCCATGGCTACAGCGTTAGCCGCCGTTCTCACTCGACCTTGAGAATGCCGCCTATCATTTTTTGCATCGCGCAGCCGTACTTCAGCACACCACTCTTCTTGGGCGTGAAGGTGACTGTTACCTTTGTGTCGAGCGGCAACTTCGTATTGATGCCGTACTCGTCGATGACGATCTCTGTTGCGCAGGTGGCATCGACTTTGCGCGTGATCTCGAGTGTCACCGGCTCGCCCTGCTTGACGCGCACGTTTTGCGGCTCGAAACCCTGGTCGGTCACGATCATCTCGATGTGATTGCGCACGGGGCCCTCGATGACCGGGACTTTATCGGCAGCTTCCGCAGAGCAGGCGAGGACTGAGAGGCCGACAAGACCCGAGAACAAGGCAGTGTGAAGGGCATTTCGCAACATGGGACAAGACTAGCAGAGGCACGATTTTATGGCTGCTAGCGAGCGACGTGCGAGCGAGCGACTTCTTGCGCGTCGAGGCCGCTACCAGGTCTGAACGGCAAGGCATGTTGCCGAATCGCTCGCACATTTTGTCGTGTGCTGAGACACGAAAGTCCGAAAAAATTTGTGATACGAAGGGGGCCATGCCTCCTTACGCCACGAGTACTGCAGTCGCGGTTCCTGCAAAAGGCGAGTCGTTAGGTGACCCACGGGATGAATCGGCGGCCAGGCTTCTCATCGACGCGATACGCGAGCTCGCGCGCGCACGCAGCATCGAAGCCATCGCGCAGGTCGTAAAAAACACTGCTGGCAAGCTCGTCGGGGCCGACGGAACCACCTTCGTTTTACGCGAGGGTGAGCATTGTCTGTGTGTGGACGAAGACGCCATTGCGCCCCTGTGGAAAGGCCAAAAGTTCTCTCTGACAGGTTGTGTCGTGGGACTTGTGATGGAGCACGGAGCGCAGGTCGCTATCTCGGACATCTATGCGGACGCGCGCGTCGTGCACGAAAACTATCGCTCCACATTCGTGCGCAGCCTTGTGCTGACTCCGGTGCGTGGCAGGGCGTGCACAGCCGTAATCGGCACGTTCTGGGCAACCTCTCACGCAGCGACTGCGCAGGAGTTGTCGCTGCTTCAAGACCTGGCCGACGCGACCGCAGTCGCCACCGAGAATGCAGAGCTCTACGCCGAGCTCGAGCTCAGGGTGGAGCAACGGACCGAAGAGCTACGGGAAGCAAACCGCGATCTCGAGGCGTTTTCCTACAGCGTGGCCCATGACTTGCGCGCTCCCTTGGCCGCGATGCTCGTGACGCGCTCGGCGCTCGAGCGTAGCTACGGTGCCTCCTTGGATGGCCAAGCCTTGAAGCTGCTGCAGGATATGGAGCGCTCAGGGCAGCGCATGGGTGAGCTCATCGGCGGCCTGCTGCAGTTTGCACGAACCTCGCGCGTGGAAGTGCTGAAGCGGGTGGTGGACCTATCCGGCATGGCGGCAGGCATCGTCGCAACCCTGCGGCAACAACACCTTTCGCGGCGCCTCAATGTGCTCGTGGAGCCGGGCATCTCGGCCTACGCAGACCCCACGATGATGGAAGTGGTGTTGAGTAACCTGCTGCACAATGCCTTCAAGTACACGCGGGAGCGAGCCATCGCGGAGATCCAAGTGGGACGCGTGAGAGAGGAAGGGCGCTCCGTATTCTACGTGCGGGACAATGGGGCGGGATTCGACCAGAGCTCGGCTTCGGATCTGTTCTTGCCGTTCAAGCGCTTCCATGCCGCCATCCGCTTTGAAGGGCATGGGGTAGGGCTCGCCACCGTTGCGCGTATCATCACGAAGCACGGAGGCAGCGTGTGGGGCGAATCCAGGCCGGAAGGTGGGGCGACGTTCTTCTTTTCGCTGCCTGACGAGAAACGTGCTTCGGCGCGCGCCTGACGCAGAGGGCGACGTGCGTGACGGCCTACCGGCTAGCCCTCAAACAAGGGCAGCAGCACGACGAACTGGGTCCCATCGGTGGTGGCGCTCGTCATTTCCATCGTGCCCCCGACTTCTTCGACGATGCGACGTGAGATGGCGAGGCCGAGTCCCGTCCCGCCATTGGCCTTGGTCGTAAAGAAGGGGTCGAACACGCGCTCGAGATCGGTCTCCGCGATGCCGGTGCCGTTGTCTTCGACCACGAGTCGGGCCCGCTCGCCTTCGCGCCGCATCGTGATGCTGACCCGGTTTTCGGTGCGCGCGCGCGCAGGTAAGGCTTGCAGTGCGTTGACGAGCAGGTTCAAGACGACCTGTCCGAGCTTGGTGCGCGAGCCGTGTACGGGCGGGAGGGCTTCGAGGTCGCACGAGACCTGCGCGCGCATGCGCAGCTCGCCGCGCAGGCTGGCCAGGGTCAGCCGGATGACGTCGTTCAAGTCTGCGTAGTTTTCTGCGTCTCGCCGACGCTGACTCAACTCGACGCCACGCGTGATGTCTGTGATGCGCTGGACGCCTTCGCGTGTGTCACCGAGGAGCAGGGTGATCTGGCGCAGGCCTTCGGCGATGGGAGAGCTCGACGGGATTCCCTCCCGAAGAGCGAGTACTTCTTCGCGGATCAACGAGAGGTTCGTCGCCACGGCGCTTATCGGGTTACGAAGCTCGTGTGCGATGCCGGCCGCTACCACGCCGAGTGCATAGACGCGCTCCGTCTCGCGGAGCCTGAGCTCGAGCGCCTTCACGCGCTGGCTGGTGCGGTGCATCTGCAGGGCCTCGGTCAAGCTAGCCCGCAGCTCTTCGATGACCCAAGGCTTACGCAAGAAGCGGTGAACCTGCCCGCGATTGATGGCGGCGGTCGCGTCATGGAAGTCGGAGTAAGCGGTGATGAGGATGCGAATGACATCCGGACATTCGAGACGCGCATGCTCGAGCAGTTCGACGCCACTCATGCCAGGCATGCGCTGGTCTGCGATGAGCAGCGCCAGGTCCTGGTTGTGCATGAGACGCAACGCCTCTGCTCCGCTGTTGGCCGTGATGATGTTGAACTCGTGTCCACACGCGGCCTGGAAGACGATGAGGTTCGACTCGTCGTCGTCGACGTAGAGAATGGCCTCGTTCAAGCCTTACCTCCCACGCAAGCAAACTGGCAGGGCATGGAAATTCTTGAAGTGCACGGGCGAGTTCCTGCGCAGGCTACCAAAGTAGGCATCAATAGACCCGCACTTTGGGCGAAATCCGCAACAAAAAGCGAACCCCGCGTGGGTAGCAAGCGCATCGGCAGCACTGACTTCGTCTTCCGGGGGCGTGTTCCTGCATTGTAAGCACACGGGCTCACTTGGCGTGAATGAAAGCACATGGACGGTGCGTGTTGCACAACGCCAGGCAGAAAATCTTCGGTCTACCTGATGTTCGTGCCCCAAATCTCAGTCGCTCTAGGTGGAAAGCAACGCAGGGACCGTCGTCGTGTGCTTGCCGCAGCTGGGATGATCTTCGGTTGGGAGCGACACCACGAACAGGGCGCCACCGTGCGCGCGGTGCATTTGCGTGAGCTGCCCGTCGTGGTCTTCGACGATGCGCCGGCAAAGATAGAGGCCAAGGCCTGTGCCCTCGCCTGCGCTCCGCGTAGTCACGAACGGCTCGAACAGATGGTCTTCGACATCCTTCGAGATGCCAGGCCCGTCATCGGCGACGGTGACCTGCGCAAAGTGGTCCTGGACATGGACCTCGATCCAGATGTTCTTCGGTGCCGCACGTACCGCGTTGTCGAGCAGGTTGAGAAAGACTTGATTGAGCTCCGAGACGGCGCCGATGACCGAGGGCGTGTCCCGGTAGGTTCGGTGCACGGCGATGCCTTGCATGCGGTGCTCGAGCAACTCGAGGCTCGAGTCGATGCCCGAGATGAGGTTGCTCTGGGATAGGCCCGAAACGTCTGAGGGGCGTACATGGTCATCGAGCGACGCCACGATGGCTACGATGCGTCGCGCCCCTTCGTCGACGATACCGAGCAGCTTCTTTGGCATGCCTTCCGGGGCTTCTTCGGCCAGCAGGCGGGCTGCATTCAAGATTGCGTTGATGGGGTTGCGCACCTCATGGGCGACGCCCGCAGCGAGCGTACCGGCGAGGGCCAGGCGCGCATGATCGGCGAGCTGGAGCGCAAGGCTACGCAGGTTCAGATGAGCTTGAACGCGGGCCAAAAGCACGCGCGCATGGAAGGGCTTGAGGACGAAGTCGTCGGCGCCCGCGTCGTATCCTTCCAGGGCCGCGTCGACCCCGGAACGCGCGGTGAGCAGCAACACAGGAGTCCGCTTGAGGCGTGGGTCCCGTTTGATTTCACGGCACAGCTCGAGGCCACTCATCTTCGGCATCATGACGTCGGTGAGCACGAGGTCGGGGCGCTCGGTTCGGGTGAGCTCGAGGGCACTGAGGCCGTCGGCGACCGTGAGGGTCTCGAAGTGCGCGCACAGAATATCCTTGAGGAACTGGCGTAGTTCCGGCTGGTCTTCTGCGATGAGCACGCGCGGTCGCCGTCCGCGGCGCGCTGGGATGTCGAGGGAAGACGGACCGAGCGCGATGTTCGGACCCGACACCAACTCGTGCCAACGCTGCGTAGGGCGCACGGGCGGTTGGGTCGGCCTATGTTCGAAAGCGCTCTCGTGGAAGTGCTCGCGACCTGTGCGCAGGGCGATGCGAAACAGGGAGCCGCCGCCCTGGGCTGGCTGCAAGATCAGGCTGCCACCGTGGAGCTCCACCAGCTCCCGCGCGAGTGCGAGCCCGAGCCCCGCTCCGCCTTGTTCTCTTCGCGCTGAGCCCTCCACTTGGTAGAAGCGCTGAAAAATCAGGCTCTGCTCGGTTTTGGCAATGCCTGGACCGTCATCTTCGACTTCGACCACGACCTCCGTCTCGTGGCGCACGACGCGTACGACAATGAGCCCGGGAGCGGGGGTAAATTTGAGGGCGTTGCTGACGACATTCGTCAATACGATCTCGAGTCGATGGGCATCTCCCCAGGCTTCGGTGTTGGCGCGGGTTCCGTCAAAGCGCAGCGTCAGACCGCGGGCTCGGGCGGTGGCTATCGCGGAGTCCGCCACGCTCTCCGCAATGGCGCCGAGGTCCACGGGGGCGAGCGCGAGACGAAATCCGCCTGCATCGAGCCGGGCGAGATCCAAAAGGTCGTCGATGAGCCGCAGGAGCCGCTCGGCGTTGCGGTAGATGATTCCAAGCGTAAGGCGTGATTCTTCTTCTTTGACGGAGCTAAGTAAGCCGTCGAGTGGCGCCAGAATCAGCGTGAGCGGTGTGCGGAGCTCATGGGAAATATTGGCAAAGAACTCGCTTTTTTGCCGATCAAGTTCACTTAAACGTTCGACCGCAGCCACAAGCTCGCGCGAGGAGTCTTCTAGGCGCAACGCGGCTTCAATCTCCCGGCAGGCGGCGCGATAGCGTACCTCAGAGCTCGCGACCGCAGCGATCAGCGTGAGCAGCATGAAGTAGAGGTTGTTCGAGAAATTCCGCACGTCGAGGGGGGAGACGAGCGCGTGTGAAGCGATGGGTAAGAGCCAGAGCGCAAGCACGCTCACCGCAAAGACGAGCGCTTGCCACCAGCGCCACGTGTACAAGAGGCCTATGCCGAGCGTACACATGCTGAGGCCCGCATAGTAAGGCGAACCCGCGCTATCCAGCGTCACGAGGATCATTTGCTCGATGGCGAGGCAGCACGCGATGAGCGGAGCCGCGCCGAACCAGACAGGGTGGCGCTGTGCAAAGGGCAGGCGTGCGATCCACAGCAGCGACAGGCAAAACAGCGCGCAGGCGATGCGCATCGTGGCGAAGGCCACGACGTGCTCAGGCTGCGTGATGACGTCGAGGAGGATGCCCGCCGGCATCAGGGACGCACACAAAACGCAGGCGAGCCTCGCGCCCCGTAGATTGACCTCGGACAGGCGTGCTGCGACTCGGCCTTTCAGGTCGATCTCGACTGACATGGAAAGAGAGCCTCATTTCGGCGCGGGCCCTGTCGCGCCTTACTGCACCGGGCAGCCTGAGTGTCGACGGGACTGCGCTCAGAGTGCCGCGTAAACGGCGCGCACGTCGTCGTCTTCGTCGACTGCCTCGAGGAAGGCCTCGACTTCAGCGCGCTGCTCGTCGCTCAAGGTGACCGGGTTTTTGGCGACCCAGACCAGTTCCTGCGAGCTGAGCGTCCAGCCGCGAGCTGCGAGCGCGCGCCCAACCGTGTCGACATCACCGGGCTCCGTGAGGAAGCGATAGCCACCTTCATCGTCGGCTTCGACCTCTTGCGCACCCGCCTCGATGGCTGCCTCCTCCGCGTCGTCGCCGTTCTCAGGCGCCGCGGCTTCGATGGCGCCACTGCGCAAGAAGTCCCAGGAAACCGAGCCACTGGCCCCCAGCTGCCCGTCCTTGCGGAACAAGAGGCGAACGTTCGAGGCTGTGCGGTTTTTGTTGTCGGTGAGGCACTCGACGATGACCGGAACCTGGTGGGGCGCGAAGCCTTCGAAGGTCACGGTCTCGAATATGGTGCCGGAATCGAGGAGTCCGGCTCCCTTTTTGATCGCGCGTTCGAGGGTGTCGCGCGTCATCGAGGCTCGCTTCGCCGCTTCTACGGCCAAGCGGAGCCGCGGATTCATCGCAGGGTCAGGACCGCCCTTGGCAGCGATCATGACCTCTTTCGCGAGCTTGGTGAACAGACGCCCCTTGGCGTCAGCTGCCTGCGCGCGACCCTTTGCCTTCCACTGTGCACCCATAGGAGATGCGTTTTAGCGCATGGAAAGCGGGTGGGTCGAGCCGCAATAGTACGTTAGCCGAGCGAAAAATCGCCTCCGCCGTCAGGTTTACTTCGATGCCTTTTCCTTCTTCTTGGCCTTCTTTTCCTTCACGCTGAGCTTGGGCTTGTTGTTGCCGTTCTTGGGCTCTTGTCCTTTGGCCATGCTGTCCTCCTTTTTTGGTGTACCTGTTCTAACACATCCTATTTTTTTAGGGGGCAAAGCAATTCCTTGGCTGTCCGTCCCCAGCGTGGGCAGAGCCGGGCGCAGCTCGACACTTGGCCATCTGGGTATGCGTCGATGTGCTCCAGGTCGGCCGCACGGAGCACCGCCTGCGTTCCTTCGGCACCTCGATCCGCTGGTGGCGTGCGGGCAGCGCCGCCTATGCGGAGCCGCCCATGCAGCTCAGAGGGGCCAGCCGCCGTGACTCTGCAGGGGAACCCACTCAGGCTCCACGGGAATGGCCACGGTGAATGTGGTGCCCTTACCGGGCTCGCTCTCGAACCACACGTCGCCGCCGTGGGCCTTGACCAGCTCGCGCGCCAAGGAGAGCCCCAGGCCGAGTCCACCGATTCGGCGCCCCGAGGGTTCTTGGATCTCGCGAAACGCCTGGAACAAGGCTTCCTGGTCTGCCTCGCGGATGCCCGCGCCGCGATCGGCCACGTCCACGCGTAAATGGCGCACGGCGGGACCAGGCGGACCATTGGCGACGCGCGCCACCAGGCGAATCGTTCCGCGCTCCATGGCGTCGATGGCGTGGCTGAAGAGTCCGACCACGGCCTGCACCACACGGTCCGCGTCGACAAATACGGCGGGCAGGCCCGGTTGGATGTCGGCTTCGATCTCGAGCGGTCGGTCTTCGATCATGCGCCGGCCTTCGGCCACGGCTTGCTGCAGGATATCGACGGCTGGCGTGAGACGCCTGCGCAAGGTGAGCCTACCTGCCTCGAGTCGCGCAGAGTCGAGGATGTTGGTGACCAAGCGCAACAGATCGCGCGCGCTGCGCGTGATCATCTGGATGCTCTCACGTTGCTCCGGCGTGACAGGGCCTTCGGTGCCGCTCGAGATCAACACGGCAAAGCCCAAGATGGAGTTGAGAGGGCTGCGCAAATCGTGGCTCATGGAGGCGAGAAACTGCGTGCGTAGCCGCTGCACTTCTTCCATGGCGAGGCGCCCTTTGCGCTCTTTCTGCCGCATTTCGTCGAAGCGCTGTGCGAGTTCCGACAGGGCCGCCGCGAGCTTTTGGCCGGCTTGCGTGTGCGCTATCTGCCCGAAAGCCGAGACTTCCTGCAAGATAGGCGCATCGCTCGTGTGCATGCGCTCGATCTGCGCAGTCAGCGCGCGCAGATCCCGAGCGAGCTGCTCGCCCAGGCGTCGCGCCAGCACCCACGCAAAGGCAATGCCTGTGGCGATGAGCAAGAGGGCGAATGCGCCTGCAACGAGGTCGAGGGCGATGGAGAGGTCGCCGACTTGGAGGTTGGGCGCCACGCGCGTGCGGAGCGTGACCAAGTGCGAGGCGAGCACCACGACGGCCGAAATGCCCACCACGGACACCGGCAAGGTGAGCGTCATGGCCAGGCGCGCGCTCAAATGGTTGCGGATGGGGAGCGTGATGTCCGAGGGATGTAGGCGACCCAGCCAGCGCCACACGATGCTGCGATACAGCACCACGCACGGCATGAAGCCCGCGGTGGCTACGGCGAAGGATAGTAAGTCTGCAGACCAGCGCGACCAGCCATCGAGGCCTGTGATGTGAATCACGCCGCAGGCATCGAGCACGGGCACGAGCTGGGTGCAGGCGGTGTTGAAGAGGACGCCGCGCTCAGGCCAGCGAAAGGCCTGGGCGATGGCGCGAGTATCGGGACGCGGGCCGTCTGGCAAGGTACGCGGGCCATTCAGCAACGTCAGATACAGGGGGCGCATGCTGCGTACGCCGCGATAAATCACGATGGAGAGTACGGTGCCGCCCACGAGTCCCTGCACCAGCGAGAGCCGCAACATGGCTTCGGCCTCTACGCCCGGAAGTGCGAGCACGAAGGCGGCGCCGAGCAGGGTAAAGAGTCCGAGCGTTGCGCCCACAGCGAGCGTCGCGAGCACGAGCAGAAGGCCCATGCGCAATGGGGGCGTGGGCATCGTGACCATCGACGGGACGATGCTGAGGCCGCGGCGGTTCATGCGTCCTCGCTGCTGGCTTCAGGGAGAAGGTGCAGCGGAGCTGTGGGCAACATGACCGTGAACTGAGACCCGGTTCCGAGCTCGCTCACCACCTCCGTGCGTCCACCGTGAAGGTCCACAAGCTGGCGTACGATGCTGAGGCCTAGGCCTGAGCCCGGAATGTGCTCTACGCCGACCTGACTGAACTCCTGGAACAACAGCGGCAGGTCTTCGGAGGCGATGCCGATGCCTGTGTCTCGAACGCCGAGCGAGACCTCACGCCCGTTGAAGCGCGCAAACAGGCGTACTTCACCGGTCTGCGTGAACTTCAGCGCATTGGAGCCGAGGTTCATCATGATTTGCTTCAGACGCAGCGGGTCGGCTTCAAGGTCCGGCATGAACTCGGGGCAATCAACCACGATGGCGACTCTCTTTCCCTGGCGTTGGCCCTCGAGCAGCGAGGCAGTATCGTCGAGAATCTGCCGCACTTCGACGGTTTCGAGGTTCAGCTGAATCCTGCCGGTCGCAAGCGCCGAGAAGTCGAGCACGTTGTTGAACAGCGAAAGCAGATGCTCACCCGAGGCGCGAATCATCCGCAGATCTTCACGCTGACCTTCGGTGAGAGGGCCTTCGATTTCGGCCAAGAGCACTTCCGTAAATCCGAGCAGCGCATTCAAGGGTGTGCGCAGCTCGTGGCTGACCGTGGTGAGAAACTCGCCTTTGTAGCGGTCGGCTTCCTGCGCCTGCCGGTGGGCTGTGCGTTCGCGGACGAGCTGCTCGACGTAGCCGCGGCGTAGCTGCTCGAAGGCACGCGTCAGGGCTCCGACCTCATCGAGGCTGCGTATGGCGACGGGTTCACCGAGATCTCCGCGTTGCGCCACCGCGTGCACACGACGCGTGACGAAGTGCACGTCGCCCGATACGGCGCGCGCGCTCCACCACGCCGCGAGCACGGAGAGCGCGAGAAACACGGCACCTATCAAGGCGAGTGAGGCCAGAAATGCGCGCTCGGCTTCATCCACGCGCGCGATGAGTGCCAGGGCCTCGGGAATGGCCGCAAAGCGCACCACGCCTAAAACGCCCGTGGCGAGCAGCATGAGTAAACCCACGCCAAGTACGACCATCAAGCTGACAAGGGATAGGGGAGGCGATCTGCGCGCCATGGAACTCCAGATTGACGGGTTACGGGCTGCAGGTGCCGACCACGATGACCCGCCCCAACCCCGCTTCAAAATCGGGCTCGAGCACGGCGAAGTCGAGGTGACCATCGCCGTCGAGATCGCCCACCCACTGGCCTTCGCGACGGTAAGAATCCGCAACGTCGGCGGGGGGCAGCGTGGAGTCGCTGAAAAACGAGCTTCGATCTGATCTGTGCGCGGTTTGGGTGAGGAAGCGGAACAGCTCGACGCTGCCTCGCTCCGATTGCGTCTCGAGCGCGCTTACGAGCAGACTGGCCCGACCGCTTCCGTCGAAGTCGGCGAGCACTCCCAGTTCAGCATGTAGACCGAGGGCTATCCGTCGTCCGAATGCGTCGTTTTCGGGAGCGGGTAGGTCGTTGTGGAGCTCGAGCCAAGGAGACATCGCGGCAGTGTTATCGCCAGCGAGCAGGGTCAGTGTTTGGGTTTCTGGCGCGCTCCAAGCCAGGTCGGGGAAGCCGTCGGCATTGATATCACCCACCGCCACGAGCTGGCTTTGGAGCCGCGATGCAGGCGGTTTGAAGGCTTGCACCAGGTGCTGACTCTTGAGGTGCACGAGCGACGATGCTTGCGGGTAGCTGGCTTTCGGCGCGTGCCACAGGACGGCGTCGGTTTCACCGCCATCGTGGGCCAGGTAAAGTGTGCCGCGCTTCGGACTCACCACGTGATCGATCGCGACGGTTGAGCGCAGGCGAAATCCGCTTGGTGGCGTGCTCAACCCCGTGCCGCAGGCATCGCCGGAGGTTTGTTCTGTCGCATTCAAGCAGTGACCTGTGCCGCTCGCACCCAGGCGCCGGAGGGGCTCGTAGAGGCCGCTTCCGAGCACGACCAGTGCGCCCTTGCGATCGGCTGCAACCAGGTCCGGAACTTCGTCGAAGTTAAAGCGTGCACTGGCGAGGCTGCGACCGAGTTCATCGCTGAGCGGCCCTGCGATGCAAAGGTCTGTGCTGCAGCCGCCTGCGTCGAGCGGGATCTCGCTGGCCGGAAAATGCTCGCGGCCGAGCACGACGAACACGCGGCCACTCAGCGGGGCCGCGATGGCGAAGTCCATCAAACCCTGCGGATCGTTGTCGAAGTTGCCGAGCGCCACTGCGCGCTGTCCGAACTCGTAGGCGTCGCGACTGACGAAGCGCACGTCGGGTTCGCTCTTGAGACCGTGAGGGGAGCCCAGATACAAGGCGGCTTCGCCTAAGGCGCGCGCGGGCCCTCCCGACACGAGTAGGTCGTCGAAGCCGTCTCCATTGACATCGCCCAGAGCCGTGATGGTGTAGTGCGTGGATGCGTACGCCAGGGATGGCGCAAGTTGGGAGAGAGCCGCCGTCTGTAGCTTGAGAGGGGGGCTCTCGAATGCGTGGGAAGTGCCGAGCGGGGTGTAGGCGCCCACCTGGTCGTAGCCGCGCGCGCTGCAATGGCGGACGCTGCCGGGAAGCGCACTGGGCAGCACCCATTGCATGGTGGTGCCGCCCTCAAGTCCTGGGTCCTCTACATGAGGCGCCACCTGAATGGGGCGGGCTGCATTCCAGTCGTCTTCCGTGACAATGGAAGCGTCTGCGCAGCGCAGCTCAAAGGCGAGCTCGCTCGGCCCTTCGCCGTTGTCAGGCGCCAGAAAGCGCAAGGTATCTCGATCGCGACAGACGGTGGGCGTGGCCTCCGAAGACAGCTGCGCGCTCGGCGCTGTGCTGTGCATGTGGACGCTACGCTCAAGGGCGCCATACAGCCCGACTTGCTCCGCATCGACCTCCACGCGCACTACGAGACCGTAGCCGTCTTCCGTGTGGAGGCAGGCTGTGACTTCATTTTGCTGCGTGACTTCGGTTGTGACTTCATCGATGAGGCGGCGCTCTCCGGTGAAGAGCAGAATGCGTGCGGGCCTTCCCGGGTCTGCGTTTTGCACCTGTGCGCGCACAGCGATCTGAAGTCCGGGCGTGTCCGTATCGCAGTCGTGCGAGGTCGGCGCGCCGTTGCGGTAGACGACCCCACTCGCGCTCAGGTCGAGCGCGTACAACTGTCCATTTGCGGCGGGCTCGATGAATTGGAGCTTCGGAACATTGCCGACCATGAGCTCGCATACGCCGGTGCAGCCTCGGTTGCCAGCGGGATCTACCGCACAGGCTTCGAGCTCACTCACGCCTTCTGGGAACGTGACCGCAGCAAATAGCGTGTAGGGGCCGTCATGCGTGTCGCTCGTGAGGTACGCGGTTTGATCCGAGGTCACCTGGCGCACGCTCAGCTCGACTTGGGGCTTACTGTTCGGGCTGTTGACGACTCGCACGGCGCGCTGAATCCCGGGCGCATCCGGGTCTTCGTCGTCTTCTGGGCCTAGCGCTGTGACGCCACAGCTGTAGTCTGGAAAACTGAGGACTGGAGGGTCGCAATCGGCCGTAACCTCGAGCGCTGCGGACTCACCGATTAGCCCGTTGCCATCGATCGAACGCGCCACGACCTGGTAGGATGTGCCGTCGTTTTGCGAGGGAAACGGCACGCTTGTGAAAGTGGCAAAGCCTGTAAGGCAGGTGGATTGCGCAAGCGTGACGTCATCGGGGATGCGCACCAGTGTGACGGGCAGCTCCTCGCGACTGCAGCGCACGCGCATTGGGTATTCGCACGCGCGTGTGTTCGGGTCGCCATCGACGGCGGCACCGTGCAGTCCCTCGCGGTTGAGTGCGAGCTGTCCCGTGAACGTCTCGAAGCTGAGGCTCGGCGCATGGTTCTCAAAGCGAATCGGAACGGACACATGGCTCGGGTTGCCGCGCGCGTCCACGGCGCCGACGCACAGGAATCGGTCGCCCTCCGTGCTCAGCGTGACCGATTGGGTGACGCTGGTCTGTCCAAGGCTGATATCCTGGAAAATCGCGTCCTTGAGGTTCGGGCAACTTGCTGCGTCGGATTCAGCGAAGCGAACCTGGGCGCAGTCGCTACCCAGCGCGGCCCGCACGTTCACATCGAGGCTGCCACGATCTGCACTCGCGACGAACAAGCTGCCGGGAGCCGGGCTCGCCAGGGTCAACGCGCAGCCGCTGGTGTCCACGTTGATGCTCACTTGGCTGCGTGTGATGACGCCCGCTTGGTCTCTGCAGGTCGCCGCGAGGCGCAGCGATCCGTCAGGCAACGACACATTGCGGAAGGTGGCAGCGAAGCTCTCGCGTTCTACGGGTGCGCGCTCTCGGTAGGCGTTTTCGAGGTCGCCGTTGATGACGAGCTCGATGGGTTGCGTGGCTCCCGATTCGTCGGTCTCGACCGTGATGTCCAGGTTGAGCCCAGGAATGGCGGGGTCTTGGTCGTCGGTGGAGTTGAGCTGCGCGTCGTTGCTGAGCGAGGTGATCCTGCAGCTACGGGGCCCCTCGCAGTCGAGATAGACCTGAGCCGGGAAGGGGACCGCTTCGCAGTTGCTGCCTTCGACCAGCAAGTGCAGGTCGAGGTTTTGCCCACGCTCATCGATCGGCACCTCTGCTATCGAGAGCGTACCTCCCCGCGTCACGCCGCTTGCCACGCGCCTCTGGCCGAGCAGCACAGAGACCCGCGTACCGTCGCGCAGGCCCGTGGAGGCGAGCAGAGGGATTGCGTAGGCCTGAGCGCAGCTGCCTCCGGCTTGGGGGCCGAGCACGAGCAGACCGTCGTCGGGCGGAAGCGGAGAGAGAAAACTTATAGAGCCGCAGGGGTCTTCGAAGTAGGCCGTAATGGGCAGCGAAGTGCGTCCGCTGCGGCTGTCGCGGGCTTGCAGGCGATTGGGGCCAGGGAACAGCGTGACCGAGGGAAAAGTCGCAAGCCCATCCACCGTGATGCTGCGCGCAATGACCTCGGGGGCGCCTCCGACCAGCCTCAGCAGCTCAAGGGGTACGCGGCGTTCCGCCGTCTCGACGCCGACCGTGATCTGCATGCCCGCGGCGTAGGGGTTCGTGTCCTCCCGCTTGACGAAGGTCTGGTCGTTTTCGGGTAAGGTGATGTGCAGCGCGTACAGATCGTCTTCGGCGAGATCGCAGGCCGAAAAGATCGAAGTGAACGCGAGACACAAGCTGATGAACCACACGCGATGCATGGCATTACCGAACCCGAAAAGAGCGCTCACACTAGGATGATCTCGGCATCGGCCGCCAGAGATTCCTCCTCCGAGACAGCGCGAATCTCGTCGTCTCGGCGCGTGGCCAGCTCGTACAGCTCCACGAGCAGCGCCGGATAGGCGCGCATCAAGCTGCGCAGGCTGTCGCGCGAGAGCTCGTAGGCGACCGTTGGGTACATGGCCATGACGTCGGCCGTGGCGGGGCGCCTGAGCACGAGCGAGATCTCCCCGACTACGTCGCCTGCGCCGAGCGTGGCCAGCACCAGGCGGTCTTGGCCTTCGGGGACCGAGACGGCCACCGCGCCATTCGCGATAAGAAAGATGCTCTCGGCTTCTTGTTCACGCCGAATGAGGGGCTCTTCGGGCTCGAAAAAGCGCATGACCAGCTTGTCGAGCAGTTCCACGCGTTGGGCCTGGGCCATGCCCGAAAGGATGCGCGCGTGTCGTACGAGGTTCGCTTGCATGCGGCCCCGGCAGAATAGCGAGAGCTCCTTGCTGAGCTCGGGAGCTCCTTCGGCGGCGCGCTCGAGCTCCGTGCGGTCGAGGACCAAAAGCTGCGTAGGTTCGAGCGCAATCACGCTGGCGCTGCGCGGCGCGGCACTCAGCAGGGCCATTTCGCCGAAGATTGCGCCGGGTCCGAGCTGCGCGAGCAGGGTCTCATCGCCTCCTGTGCGGCGCACGACTTTCAGCATGCCGCGCGCGACCACGAAGGCTTCGTGGCCTTGGTCGTCCTGGCGCACGACTTCTTGCCCACCCGAGACTTCCTCGACGCGAACGGCGCGCAGCAGACGCTCGAGCTCCTTGGGCGACAGGGCCGCGAAGAGCGGAAGCGCAGGCAGCGGGCCGTCACTCGGCACAGAATCGGTGGTGGCCAGGAAGGCGCGCAACACGTCGTCGGCGGCAGAGAACAGCTCGTCGCCCGAAAGCTTGGCTACCCGCGGCGTCGTGGCAACGTTGGGGAAAGGCGGCGGGCTTTGCTTGAAGTCGCCCACGCGCTTTCCGCCCTTGCCGAAGGCCTTGGAGATGGTGGAAATAAGCGGCGCTTGGTCTTCGCCCGCGTCGAGTGCCAGCGTGCTGGCGACGAAGGCGCCCGGCAGATCGCCGCGGCGGATGTAGGCGTCGACGAGTCGCGCTGCGACCTCGGCGGCGATAAGCGTGCGGTCCTGGTCGATCAGGACTCGCGCTACCAGAGCGACGGGGCCTGGCGCTTCAGGAGCCTCCTGTGCACAGGAAATGGCCTTGCGGAGGGCGGCTTGTTCGTCCCCATCGAGGCGATGGGCGTGGGCTTGGTCGAGGGAGGAAAGCACATGGTCGGTCATAGCGGCAACGCAACGATAACAGCTTTTCGGCGCGCGCTTTCCGCTCTAGCAAGTTGGGTCGAAAACTTGCCTCTAAGGTCGGCGCAAGCTGAGTTATCCACAGTCTTCACGGGCGCGCGAGCATCCAGAAAAGCGAAGTAATTTCATAGGAGGTAGAAAGTTTTCGACAGTTGGCAGCTCGTTTTCTCACAGCCTGCTGTGGAAAACTTGGCCGGCCTCACTGGTCAAAGAAGAAATGCTCCAGTTCGTCCCGCTTTTGGGCCGCATCGCGCCGCCCGAGCTCGATGAGCTCGCGTACATAGTTGGCATCGAACAGCAAAAAGCTCGCCAAATCGGCCTCGGAGGCTGCGCCCGTGTCGATGGTGCGCAGCAGGGCGTGGACGAGGGCCCCCTCGGTCCTGATCCTACGTGAGCGCTGGGCTAGGTATTCGTGGGCCACGATGCCCAGGTCGATGCTGGGGCGCACGGAGCACACGCGCACCGGATTGCGCGCGGGCTTGTTGCGGGCGCGGGCTTCCTTGTTGATGCGCTCGATGAAGTCCGGACCGTACACGGCCTCACCCATGGCCATGTACTCGTTGATTCGCTCGATTTCGTGAATGTCGGAATCCAAGTGATCGAGAAAGAAGGCATCGAGGACTTTGCCAAAAAGGAAGGGTGCGCCGGGTGCGCGGTTGGGGGGAATCGAGAGCTTGTCGGGGTCCTGCTTGTTGTGCGAAAGGCCTACCACGAACAACTTGCGGGCGCCGAGATGGATGGCAGGTGCCGTGGGCGTGTTGACGCGCAATCCACCGTCGCAGTGCAGCTCGCCGTCGATATCGACCATCGGGAAAACGAGGGGAATCGCAGCCGAGGCGAGCACGTGCCTGGCACGCACCGGGCCGTGTCGCATCACGACCTGGCGACCTACGTTCGGGGGGCGTGTGGCGTGGGGGCTCATGTCGACAAAGACATGCGGCCTGCCGCTTGCCACGTGGGTGGTGCAGAGGGTCAGCGCGCGCAGCACTCCGCGGCGCAGGTTGCGGCTCAAATTTAGCCAGGAAACATTGCGCTCGATGAGGCGGGCCAAGGGCTCGGCATCGAAGAGGCCCTGTGGCTTGTTTCCGCCCAGCCACACGCGGTGCAGGAAGGCGATTTCTCGGAGGCCGAAGCTCAATACCTGCGAAAAGTCGATCTCGGACCAAAGGTCGAGCAGCTTGTCCATGCCGCCCACTGGCTGGTGTGCGATGGACGCGAGGAAGGTGCCGTTCACGGCGCCCACGCTGCACCCCGAAATGATGTCCATGCGCGGAACTCGGCCCGTGCTCCGAACCAACTCGCCAAAGACGTAGCTGAGTACGCCCACCTCGTAGGCGCCGCGAGCCCCACCTCCTGAAAGAACGATGGCGAGGGGCTGGCGTAAGGGAGCTTCGACTACTTGAGACACTGGATCCCGAGCCTAACCTGTGATGGGCCCGTTCGGAAACCTCTCGGTGGCCATGATTGCGCGTTATTATCGCTAGCGATGATCCCGCTGACGATTCCCGCGCTTGGTTCCGAAGAAGTGGCCGCCTGTGAGCGGGTGCTGCGCTCTGGGATGTTGGTGCAAGGTAAGGAGGTCTCAGCGTTCGAGGCTAGCCTCGCTAGTCTAACGCATCGCAAGCATGCGGTGGCTGTCGCCAACGGGACAGCTGCGCTCGAACTCGCGCTCAAAGCACTCGATATTGGGCCTGGAGATGAAGTGCTGTGCCCCGCGTTGACCTGGCCCAGTCCGGCTCATGCGGTGCGCAGCGTCGGGGCACGCTTGGTGTTAATCGACGTAGATGAGGCAGAGTGGAACGCAACGGAGCGCCACTTCGCCGAGGCGAGGACCGAGCGTACACGCGCTGCCATCGTCATCGATCAGTTCGGAAACCCGGCGCGGCACGCCGCTATCGAGCGCGCGCTTTTGGGCCTTCCGCTCGTCGTGGACGCGGCGTGTTCACTCGGGTCAACCTACCTCGGAGCACCCGCAGGGAGCCATGGACGCATTGCCTGCACTTCGTTTCACCCTCGCAAGGTCCTGACGACGGGCGAGGGGGGGGCGTGCCTTACGGACGAGGCAGCGCTGGCTGCGCGTCTGCGCGTGCTGCGCAATCATGGCCAGCGTGAGCCTGGAACGTTCGCGTGCGCTGCGGGCAATGAGCGCATGACCGAGCTTGCAGCGGCCATCGGCCAAGTGCAGCTCACGAAGCTCAGCGCGCTGTGTGACGCGCGCCGAGATCTTTACGCGCAGTTCGTGCAAGCGGCACCAAACCTGAGCGTGCAGCGCGCAGCCAGAGGCGGCGATCCGAATCGTCAAACCCTGGGCGTGCTGGTCGGAGAGAAGGGGGAGGGGCCCGAGCGTCGCGACCGAGCCATCGCAGCCTTTGTGGCACAAGGCGTTCAGGCTGGCCGACTTAGCTACGCGCTCTCGACTTTGCCGCAGTTTGCGGACGAGGCAGCTTCCGCTCTGGCGAGTGGGCGCACGCTTTCGGAGGCGGAAGATATTGCTGCGCGCGGGCTGTGCCTGCCTTTGTTTCCGGGCATGTCACGTGCTGCACTCGCGCAGGTGGCGGAAGCTGCGCGGCAGATTCTCAGATAGCTGGGACTTGAGGAACACGTATGGCCAAGCGAACGATTCTCGCCGTAAACGATATTCACAAGACCTTTCGCCTTGGCTTCTTTCGCAAGCGCGTAGAGGCGGTGCGCGGCGTGAGCTTCGAGGTTGCAGAAGGAGAGACGTTCGGTGTGCTCGGGCCGAACGGAGCAGGCAAGACCACGACCATCAAGTCGATCTTGCGTCTGATTCGTCCGGACAAGGGCACGGTGTCTGTGTTCGGTGGGCCCCTGCGGCGCGAAACCATGGGGCGCATCGGTTACATGCCCGAAAATCCATACGTGTACCAATACCTCAAGGCGCCTGAGTTTCTCGACCTGTGTGGGCGTCTCGTGGGCTTGTCGCGCGCGGAGCGAGACCGCAAGACCGCCGAGATGATAGAGCTGGTGGGCCTGTCGCACGCGGTAGATAGGCCTATCGGACGCTTTTCCAAGGGTATGACGCAGCGGATGGGGCTCGCTCAAGCGTTGCTCCATGACCCTGAGTTTCTCATTCTCGATGAGCCCATGAGCGGGCTCGACCCCATCGGCCGAAAGCAAGTCCGCGACATCATCCTCGCCCAACGGAAGCACGGAAAAACCCTGATTTTCACGAGTCACGTGCTGAGCGACGTAGAGATGCTGTGCGACCGCATCGCCATCATCAACAAGGGGCGCGTGGTGGCACGCGGTACGCTCGACGAGCTTTTGAAGCGCGAAGTGCGGCGCGTGCGCATTCAGTTGGTCGACGCACCCGAGGTGTTTCGCGAGACCCTGGTATCGGCAGGCCACGCCGTGCGTGACAGCGAACACGTCCTCCATGTGACCGTGGAAGGCGACGCGGGCGTCACGCCGCTTTTGCAGCAGGCGATTGCGGCTGGCGCGACGGTGCTCGAAGTGGAACAGGAGCGTGAGACGCTCGAGGAGCTCTTCGTGCGCAATGCCGTCGCGAGTGGCGACTAGCGACTAGATAACTGAGCTCAGGCGCGTGAGGCGCGTCGCAGCACGAGCGCTGCGCACAGGAGGAGAAGAGCTTGTGCGAGCCCTGCGCTCGCAGAGCCCGCGTGCTGGGCCATGCCGACGCTGCAGCCGCCGCTGTCCGACTGGGAGGCTCCATTGCCACCGCTGCCCGCTTGTGGTGAGCCGTTGCCGTTCGAGCCGCCGGGTTCGACCGGTGTACCGTCGTGGTCGTGGGGCACGCCGCCATCGCTGTGGCCATCGCTACCTGAGTCGGGCAGCACTGGCGTAACCGAGGCATCGGGGAGCAGCACGCCACCATCGCTCATCTCTGCTTGAGTGCAGTCGATGCCGTTGTTGTCGGCGGCTGTACCGGCGACCGTGCCAGGCGTCATGCCGACACCCTTTTCCAGCACGATGTCGATGCAGCGGTAGTAGAGATCGTCTTTACCATCGAACGGACCGTGCAGAACTCCGAGTGGATCTTCCATCACCTGCATGACTTGAATCGTGCAGTTGCTGCATTCGATGTTGGGAAGCGTGACCGTCCACGACCACTTGCGACCTGCGAGCGGGTTCGACGGGATGTGTGGGTCGAGGTTGTCCCAAAGTACGGTTGGGCCGCCGCTGTTCGAAAGCACGTTGCAGAAATCAGATTCGCCGCAGCGGTCTGTTCCGCCAAGACACTCAGGTTGACCTACTCCGTTGCGATTTGGATTGATGGGGTCTATCGACTGTGGATCAACGAATCCATCTTGTCCGTCGTTGTCGAACGCAATGCGGAAGTATCCGTCGTGCGCGATGGTCTCGTTTACGTGTAGCTCGATGGTCGCGCCAGGCTCGAACTTGTAGACGGGCCCGCGCGGCTTGCCTTCGCATGGGCCGGTTTTTTGGTCGCCCTCACGCCCCTTGAGCGCGCCTTCCATGTTGATGTGCGCGTGAGCTTGAGGCGTGGGCCAGGCAGCGAACAGGGTGGCCGCAAGTGGCAGTGAAGCCATGAACTTAAGCATAAGATTTTTCTCCGTGAGTCACGACGTGAGAAGACCGAGTGGACCTTGCGCGGTCGCGTAGCTGCGCCGGCTCCGACAACGTGGAGTGGCGCAAGGCGCACGTCAACGTTCCCACCGCCCCTAAAATCAGACCGTACCTGCCGGAATGTCGCGAAGGGTTCGGTCAACCATCCCGGGCCGCGCGCGGTCGCCCGTGCCTTTGGCGCCGGGTCATGTGTGAGCTTGCGTGCCGATCCTCGAGCCGCGCGTTCCAGCGCGACTACAGTCTTCTTGCGAGAGTCGAAAATGCGCGCATTTTCCGACATTTTTAGATCAATTTCGCGTTACTCGTTCTTGCTCTTTCTGGCCGATGTTCTTTAGGCTCGGCGCAGGAGAACATGATGAGCGACGCTAGGCTTAAAGCTCGGGTGCGCGCGAGCGCAACGGTTCTGGCATTGACGGCAATGGTGGCTGCTTGCGGCGACGAGGTGCAGCCCTTGGCGCAAAGTCCATCGCCCGTTCAGCCCGGCGATTAGGGCGACGGTGACACGAACCCCTCCAACGACAACGGCTGGCCCGTCGGAGATGGGGACGGCGCGGGCAACGGCAATGGAGGCATTCCCTCCAACGACCCGTTCTGTAAGGTCGATGCCATCGTCCAAGCCAAGTGTCAGAGCTGTCACGGCGAAGCGCTCATCGGCGGTGCTCCGATGTCGCTGCTCGTACATGCTGACTACACGGCACAGGGGCCCATCACGCAGTCGAAGACCGTTTTCGCCTTGGTCGGCGAGCGCATTCACGATGTGCAGGACCCCATGCCGCCGCAGGGCACGCGTGCCCTTACGGACGACGAAAAGGCTACGATCGACGCTTGGATTGCAGCCGGTGCCCCGGATGCAGCCGAAGACTGCACTCAGCCGAGCGGCGGTGGCACGGGCGATGGCGATGGCGACGGCCCCCAGCTCACGGCTTGGCCGCCAGCAGATTGCGATGAGTCGTTCATCATTCGCTCTCACGCCGCGGGCGATCCCAGTAAGCCGATGATCGTCAAGGCGGGCTCCGAGGTGCATCCGCAGATCATCTGGGATGCGCCCTGGGGGACCGAGGACGTGCAGGCCGTGGGCTTTAGGCCCATCACGGACAACGCCAAGGTGCTGCATCACTGGATCCTCTACGAGAACACAGGCAGCGCGTTGAGCGGCGCCTTCATCACGGGTTGGGCCCCAGGCGACGTCCAACAACAGGACCTGCCGTCGGACGTGGGCATGTACTTGCCCAAGGGCACAAAGAGCCTGCGCCTCGATATGCACTACTTCAACCTCGTCGGCAGCAAGGACGAGGAGGATCACAGCGGCGTCGAGATCTGCGTTTCGCGCAAGAAGCGCCCGAACACCTCCACGGTCTTCATGGGCTTCTCGAACATTCTGGGACTGAGTCTTCCGGCGCAGAAGAGCACCGACATCGTCGGCATCTGCAAGATCCAGGGTTCCGTACCGATCAATGCGTTGAGCGTGAGCCCGCACGCGCACAGTCTTGCCTACAACATGAAGATGGAGGTCAAGCGCGCGGGATCCGGTGCCATCGAGGTTTGGCACGACGAACCCTTCGCTTTCGAAGATCAGCGCATCTTCCCGCTCAACAAAGTCTTGAACCCGGGCGACGTCGTGAAGACCACGTGTTCCTACAAGAACACGACTCCCATGACGGTCACGTTCGGCGAAGATACGAACGACGAGATGTGCTTCAACTTCGTGGCTTACTATCCGATGGACGGGTTTAGCTGTGATCCGTTCGGCGGTCTGACTAGCTCGTTCTGATTAGCTGACTCAGCTTTTGAGCCCTCCAGGCGTGCGTGTTCGCTGACAGGAGCGCACGCTGTTTTGTTTCTTATTTGTTTCGTATCGGTTTCTGGTCTTCGAGGATCAACGTGAGTGCGTCACGAACAGCCCGTATAGGCTATTTAAAGCGGGCAATTCACTGAATTTCTTGGGAGTAATTGCCCATCGACTGCATAAGAAGTTCGATGAAAAAGGGATGACCACCCCCCATTTTCGCCTACGCGGCGCCCTGCACTGGAAATCCGATGACCCACCGAAGCGATAGAATCCAGGCCATCTTTAACCAAGTTGTTCGGCGCAACCCGGGCGAAACCGAATTCCATCAGGCGGTGCAGGAAGTGCTCGAGACCCTCGAGCCCGTGCTTCAGAAGTACCCCGAGTACGCCGAGCACAAGGTCATCGAGCGCATCTGTGAGCCAGAGCGTCAGTTCATCTTCCGGGTGCCGTGGCAGGACGACAAGGGGGAGGTCCAGATCAACCGCGGCTTCCGCGTCGGCTTCAGCAGCGTGCTCGGGCCCTACAAGGGCGGGCTCCGCTTCCACCCGTCGGTCTACCTCGGCATCATCAAGTTCCTCGGCTTCGAGCAGATCTTCAAGAACGCCGTCACCGGCATGCCCATCGGCGGCGCCAAGGGCGGCTCGGACTTCGACCCCAAGGGCAAGTCTGACGGCGAAGTGATGCGCTTCTGCCAGAGCTTCATGACCGGCCTCTACCAGCACCTCGGCGAGTACACGGACGTGCCCGCAGGCGACATCGGCGTGGGCGCGCGCGAGATTGGCTACCTGTTCGGCCAGTACAAGCGCATCACCAACCGCTACGAGTCCGGCGTGCTCACCGGCAAGAGCCCGGCTTGGGGCGGCGCGCTCGTGCGCAAGGAAGCCACCGGCTACGGCACGGTGTTCTTCGTCGACGAGATGCTCAAGGCACGCGGCGCAAGCCTCGCGGGCAAGACCTGCCTCGTGTCGGGCTCGGGCAACGTGGCCATCTACGCCATGGAGAAGCTCGAGGAGCTCGGCGCCAAGGTTGTGGCCTGTTCCGACTCGAACGGCATCATCCACGACGAGCGCGGCATTAATGTCGACACGGTGAAGCGACTCAAGGAAGTGGAGCGTCGCCGCATCGCTGAGTACGTCGACGAGCACAAGCACGCGCGTTACACGGCCGGCGGCAACATCTGGGACATCCCCTGCGAAGTTGCGCTGCCCTGCGCCACGCAGAATGAGCTCGACGAAGCCTCGGCTCGCACGCTCGTGAAGAACGGCTGCATCGCGGTGGCCGAAGGCGCCAACATGCCGACGGTCCCGGCCGGCGTGCGCCTGTTCCAGGAGGCGAAGATCGCCTACGGTCCCGGTAAGGCGGCCAACGCAGGTGGCGTCGCGACGTCTGCACTCGAGATGCAGCAGAACGCGAGCCGCGACTCGTGGTCGTTCGAGCACTCCGAGCAGCGCCTGCACGACATCATGAAGAACATTCACGCCAACTGCTACGAGACGGCAGAAGAGTTCGGCAGCCCCGGCAACTACGTCATCGGCGCCAACATCGCGGGCTTCCGTCGTGTGGCCGAGGCGCTACTCGCTTTCGGCGTGATCTGAGACCGAACGTCAGCCAAGGGCGCCGCGCTATTTGCTGCGTGCGCCAGGCTGGCCCAACATGACAGCCCTTTTGGCACAGTAAAACCTGCTCGGGCACGGATTCGCTGACCACACTGCGCAAGACCCTAGGAGGTTTTCGCATGTCGCAGAGCCCGATGCCCGAGGTACGAAATTTCTCCTTCGAGACAGACGCGAGCGTACCGCGCTATTGGCACGGTGGGCGTCGCTCGGTGACGCTGTTCTTCAACAATCTCTCCGTGTTTTTTCCGCCGGGCGAACGCTTTTTCGTGGCTTCGGTCAAGGCGTTTCGCGAACGCATCGCTGAGCCAAAGCTAGCGGCTGAGGTCAAAGCGTTTTGCGCGCAAGAAGGCATCCACAGCCGCGAGCACGTGCGTTACAACGACATGTTGCGCGCGCAGGGCTATCCAGTCGATGCGCTGGAAGGCAGACTTTCGCGGCTTTTGCGCTGGGTGCGCTTCACCAATACGAAGCGCGTGCAACTTGCGGTCACGGTGTGCCTCGAGCACTTCACGGCGCTGATGGCAGAGTTCTTACTGGGAACGCTGAGCCCCAAGTTGCTCGAAGGTGCGCATCCCACGATGGCGGCGCTGTGGCGCTGGCATGCGGCCGAGGAAAACGAGCACAAAGCGGTCGCCTTCGACGTATACAACAAGGTGGGGGGGTACTATCTGGAGCGCGCCGTCGTGATGCTGGGGACCACGTTCATCTTTTGGTTCAAGGTGTTCGAGCAACAAGTACGCTTGATGCGCTCAGACGGCATCGGAGCCTCGTGGTCGGAGTGGCGCGCGCTCGTGCGCTACCTGTTCCAACCGGGCGGCTTACAGACCTTACTCCGGCCCTATCTGGCTTTCTTCAAGCCGAGCTTCCATCCCTGGCAGCACGACAACCGCGCGTTGCTCGAAGATTGGAAGCAAGAAGTGAAGCAATCCCCAACGTATCCGGGTGTCTTGGGCGCGTGAGCTTTAGGAAGCGTGCGTGCTGGCAGCTTGCGGGTATGCGTCGCGGTCTACGCGTGATAAGCCCGCCCCATGCAGAAACAGGCTCTTCTGGTCGGAATACTCGCGCTGACGGCCTGCGGCCCGGCCTTTATTTTCAAGGCGTCGGGGCCCGAGCGCGCCGCGAAAGGGCCGATGTGCGAATTTTCTGTTGTGACAGCAACGCCCGCACCACCCTACGAAAAGATCGGCATCTTCGAGATCCAGTACGACAACACGGGTTTCATAGACAAGCCAGAGACCCTCAAGCGCAAGATTCAGGCGGATATGTGTAAGGTCGGAGGCGACGCCGTGCAGCCCCACGAAAACTCCTACGGCACATACATCAAAGCCACGGTGTTCGCGACGCAGGCTGCAGCCCAAGAGGGCACGGAGATCTCGGAAGACGAGTCGAGCGGCAGCGAAGCGTCTTCAGACGGTCTCGCCGGGCTCTGAGCCCGCGTCTAACGCCTTTGGCGAGCCGAAGTGCCCACGCGAACGCGCGCCGCCTCTTTGCTCCCCGAAGGCGTCTGCTAACGCGGCTCACTTAGGCAGGCGGCACTCCGCGGTGTCCGAGCCGGTCACGTTCTGCAATCGCAAGTACACGCGGCACTCTTCGTGGCTCGAGCAGCCGGCGAACACGCAGCGTCCGCCCTCGCACAGGTTGAAGGCCGTGGTGCACTCGGCGTCGTTATCACAGGGCGTGACGCACTCCGTGTCGACACACTTGGCGCGAGGGTCGTTCGTGCTGAAGTAACATTCGCGGTCGCTCTTGCAGCCTTCATCCACGCACTTGCCCGACTGACAGCCGTAGAAGAGGGGGCACTGCTCGTTGCGTTCACAGGGCTTGCGGCACACGCCCTCGATGCAGTCTGTATCTGTGAGCGTGCAGTCGTCCTTGGTGCGGCATTGGCTACACTTGGTTCCGACGCAGAACGGTGCATTGTAGGCGTTACAGTCTAGCTCGCTGCTGCAGCTCGTATCCACGAGGCACTGAGAGTCCTGGCAGGTCTGTTTACACACGCAGTACTGGTCGAGGTAAGAGCAATAGAGTGAGCTCGGATCGGCATCGCACTGGGCCTTGTAGATATCGCAACTCGCGGACGGAACGAAGTTCTTACAGCAGTCGTTCTTGGTCTCGCACTGGACGCGGAAGCACTCCTTCGCTTCTACTTTGACGGGGTACTCGTTCTCGCGACAGCGACCGGCCACGCAGGCAAGGTCTGCATTGCAGTCGTTGCGTGCAGTGCAGGTCTCGCCCCGGCCGCCACGCGCGAGGATCACGCCGTCTTCACCTTGCGGGATGTCTGCCTCCTTCACGCAGATTTGCGCGAAGCAGGCAAGGCCTGACTGACAGTCCGCGCGGCGTGTGCAGCTCTCGCCGACGGCACCACCGACGATGCGTTCGGTCCCGCCATCGTTTTCTGCATCGTCCGATTTTTCTGAAGTGCAGCGGTTTTCGACGCATATCAGGCCGCCGCCGCAATCGTCTCGCCGCGTACAGGATTCTCCTAGAGAGCCTTTTTGCGCCTCCTCCGTGGATTTACACGCAGTGAACAACGTCAGAACCAAGATGAGCGACAGCCAGAGTCTTGCCATTGGAATCATGTTCTCTCTCCTCGCCTTGAGGCGATGCGTCCGCCATTCTGCATGCGGAATCTAAAATCGACGCGCTATGCCACGCTGCATGCACAGCCCCCGACGCGGAGTATGCCAGATGACTTACCCTCGAGGAAATGTTCTGGCTAGCTGGCTCTCTGATGGTGATTTCGCGGACCCAGAGACACCATCGGCAGGGTGAGGTCTCGCGTGGGGGTGTGCTTGGGGTCAAATGCGCGATAGCGCCAGAACGCGGTCCGCATCTCCACCGAAAAGCTCGCAGAGCATTCGGAGGCCACGCGTCCGAATGCGGACGCCAGCGCTTCTGCGGAGCTTGGACGATGCTCAGGTCGCTTGGCTAAGCAATGTGTGATGAGCTGCATGAGGGCGGCGGGAGAGGCAGCTCGCACAGCCTCGGGGAAGGCTGGAATCGGCGCATTCAGATGGCATTCCATCAACTCGTCGGGGCTCGTTCCCTCGTAAGGCGGCTTGCCTGTAAGCAGCCAATAGCCGATGCATCCGACGGAGTAGAGGTCACTTGCGGGACTCGCAGACTCACCCCGTGCTTGTTCCGGCGCCATGTAACCTGGGGTGCCTTCTGCGAGACCTCTGGCGGTGGACCCCATGGCGCGTGTCAGACCGAAGTCCAGGACCTTCACCAGGTCGAGCCACTCCGCCATGCGACAGAGAAAGACGTTTGCGGGCTTTACGTCACGGTGAACCAAACCCACTTGATGGGCCTCTGCTAGCGAGTCGCAGAGTTGCGTGAGGATGTCGGCGACGCGCCCAGCGGGCTGGGGACCGTGGCCCCGCACCAGAGCGTCGAGGTCGAGTCCGTCGAGCAACTCCATGGCGAGGAAGTAGCGCCCGTCTGCTGCCACTCCGAAGTCGTAAACCGCTACGGTGTGCACCGAGCGTAGGCTTGCGAGCACTCTCGCTTCCTCGAAGAAGCATTCGCGTCGTGTTTCTTGCTCGGCCTCATCGATGGTGGCGTCCTGCTTGATGAGCTTGAGCGCAGCCTCGCGGGCGAGAAGCTTGTGGTGGGCGCGGTACACTTCGGCCATCCCCCCTGCGCCGATTTTCGCGACCAAGTGGTAGCTGCCGAGCTCTGTGATCTCGTCGCGAGCGCGTTCGGCCCTTCGTTCGGCTTCCGCTCGCTTTCTGCGCAGGCGCGCGATGCTCACGGAGAGCACAAGCGATAGGAGCACGGCAAGCAAGGAGACACTGGCCGTGAGAATCAGACCGTGTTTTGCCTCGTGGTGGGCTTCGGCAAACAGCTCGTCTTCTTTTATCAGGCTGACGAGATGGATGGCTTCGCGTCCCAGTGTCGTGACGTGCACTTGTTCGTAGCGATAGCGAACCTGGTGCACCTCGAGGGTGAGAACCTGATCGCCCTGCGCAAGGAGATTTTGGGCCTGGGCTGCGCGGACGACGGGGTCAGTTAGTGTCGACCAATTCAGTGCGCGCTCCGGCGAGAGCTGCTCGAACGCCGGCAACGTAAGTCCCCAGGATGCGAGCACGGAGCCGCTATTTGCGATCACGAGCTCCTTCCGAGAAGGCAGGTTGTTCGATTCCTGCAGCGCGACGAGGCCGGAGGCGTCGAAGTCGACCGTGAGCACGGCGAGTAGCTCGGGCCCGAGTTCCCCGTCCTGATACACGGCTTCCACACGGCTTACTCCCGTGCGTAACAACGGCAAGAACGGATAGAGGTCGGTCCAGCTCCGGCCTTTTTCGCGCAAGGCATGCGCATAGAAAGAGCGCTTGCGGGGGTCGTAGGTCGTCTCAGTCTCCTCGACTTGCACGGCGCGACCGTCGGCATCGAAGTCGAAGATAAGAGACGTGCCACGGGTTCCGTCGCTGTCGCTGTACTTTCCCTTGAGTCCGCGTTCCGAATCGCCATCGCGGTAGACCCCTACAAAGGTCCCGTCAGGAAAGCTTGCGCTTATCCATGTCACACCCGCCCGCGCCATCGCAAGCACGTGCATCCGCGAAAGCAGAGCGCTGCGATCTCGGTCTGGCCCGTGTCTACGGACCTGAATCGTGAGCCGGTCGAGCAAAGTATCGGCGACATCAAAGGCCTCGTTCAGCGATGCAGTCAGCGCTTGGGTCTGGGCGCGCGCGCTCGATGTTGCGTGCTGCTCTGCGTTCTCGCGCAAGGCTTGATAGGTGCTCGCAGTGGAGAGCCCGCCCACGCTGACCACCAGCAAAACCACGCAGAGAGCTAGCGCGGGTGGCGCACCGAGTCGGGTTCCAACCCGCGCGATGGAGCGACATCTGGAGTTCGAGGCTTCTGTGCTCATCTGCCGAAAGCATACAGCAGAGGTTCAGGTGTGCGAGCAGACGAACAGGCAAGGAGACCTCGGGGTGAGCCCCAGAGGCCTACGCTGAGTCAGTCTGTAAAGATCACTCGCATTTGGGGCGAGCCGCCCTTTTCCTGCGTGGGCGGCGGCGTCAGGTAAGGTTTCCGTCAGAATTTGAACATGCCCGGCGTGGGTTGCTCGCCCAATCCAAAGCTCTCGAGCAGAGGGCGATAAAGTGCAAGTTGCAGAACTCCTCCTATTGATGAGGCCCGCTTGGTTCGGGGCGCCAATGGCGAACGCGCGCGCATCGTGCGTAGCGGCTGCGACGATGCCGACCGCGCCCAAGCTGAGGAGTCCGGCCAAGATGGCACGGCCTGCGCCCTTACGGACCTTCCGGTCGTGTTGGGCCAAAACCCCCATGGCCGCCCTGGGGCGTTCCTCGTCTTTTTGCGCACGGTAGGCTTGAAATGCGCGCTCCGGGTGCGCGTCGGACAGAAAACTGAATAGGAGAATGCTGAGCGCACTCGAGGCCAGCGAGACCGAAATGCCGAGCATCAAAGGGCGTTCATCGCGAGGTCCGTCTGCGGCTTCGAAAGCGAAGGCTGTCGCGGACAGCGCTATGCCTAAGCTCACTGCGCTGCCAGTCAATCGTTCGGCGTGCTTTGGAACCGCGAGGCCCAGGACCATACCCGCCGCGAAGGGCAGCGCGGCGGCTCCCAGGGTCCAGTTCGTGCGCGGGCTGGAGAAGACGTCGAACACGAGCGCCGCCGGAAACGCAGTCGCCAAGCCCCCCGACATCATGCTGAGCATCCAACGTGATTCGCGCTTTTTGCGCTGGTCTTGCGCTTCGAGCATGTTTATCCAGAGATCTGCGCGTTGCGTCTCGGTTTGCGCACCCAG
>CAZEWA010000027.1:33836-39589 GCA_964515685.1 uncultured Polyangiales bacterium
GTACACTTGGGGTGAAGGCGCGAATCTTCTGTCGTGAGGAGAGCGAGGACGTGTTAGGCATGCTCGCATCATGCTCGATCTGCTTCGTGTTGCTTCGCGTTCCCTCTTGGCTGGGGTAGTTCCAGTGCTGCTCTGCCTGTCACAGGCCGGCGCTCAGGACGTAACCCCTGCTCCGGTCGCTGCGTCGCTGGAAACTCCCAGCGCAACGCACGAGCCCACTCCTGCTCCGGTCGCAGCGGCCCAAGCGTCGCAGCCCGCGGCTCCCGCGCTTGTGCTCGCGCAACCTGTACTCGGTGCGACGCCACGCAGCGTCGGCCTCGAGCTCATGCCGGGCTGGTCTACCATCCAGCAGCTGCGTGAATTGCAGCAGAAAGAGTCTGAAATCTGGAGTCAGCGTGAGGGCGGTTCGCTCGCCGGCCACGGCGTTGGGATAGCGTTGGGCTTGGCGTCGGCAATCGTGCTCATTCCGATCGGCAGCGTTCTGATCGCCGATTCGAGATATACCTACAGCGACTACTACGGCGACGGGGAAATCGTCGACCGGCAAGAACGGCGTGTGGGGCGCTCGTTGGTCACGCTGGGCGTGCTCTCGGTCGCGCTCACAGCCTTCTGCAGTTGGAGCGTTCGCCGCATCAAGGAGCGGCGCAGCGTCCAAGAGCGCGAGCTCTATCGCATCGGTGCCAACCGCACTGTGCTTGAGAACGTGCTGGGCGACATGCTCTTGCACGCATATCGATCGCAGCCCTAGCGGTGAGGCTGCCCGGCACTAAAGCATTACGCCGTGACCGCCGCCGCCCAGCGTTACTTGGCGAGCCGCTTGAGGGCTTCGCGATCCTTCGGGTCGATTTCGAGCGCCTTTTCCCAGGCGGCGCGCGCATCTTCGAGCTTGCCCTGAGCCCTGAGGGAGTCGCCGAGCAAGACCCGGTACGGCGCCCGTCTGGCGCGCAGCCGGATGGCGGCTTCGAGCGGAGCTTGCGCTTCGCTTGCCTGCCCAAGTAACAGCAAGGTCTGGCCCAAGCCTGCTTGGGCGTGGGCGTTCTTTGCATCGCGTTGCACGGCGCTAGCGAACAGCGTCTTGGCTTCGGCGAAGTTCTTCTCGCCCAGCAGGCGCGCGCCTTCCTTGATCAAGCCCTCGACAGTGTCGGGTACGCCCTCTGCGGTGTCGGGCGCGACCTCTGCGGCCAGCGCAGGAGCTGCAGATCCGGGCCCATTTTCGACGATTTCGGGAGCAACCTGCGGCGCTTCGGCCACTGGCTGCTGAGGCTCTGGCGTTGCCGGCGCAGCTTCGTTGCCGGGAGCTTCTTCGGCGCGTAGATCCGGGTCAGGAGCTGAGGCGACCGCGCCGCTTGGCGCAGCGTTTAGGGCCTTGGGCGCGTCTGTTGTCGCCGGCTGAGCGCCTTCCGCGCGCGCCGTGACGGGCGTACCGGGATTGGTTCCCTGCGGCGCCACAACTTGAACATAATAGAGTGCGCCGAGACCGAGCAGGCTCGCGGCCACCAGCAAGATTCCCAGACCACTGCGGCGCGCCTCTTTAGGCTTGGGCGGCTCGATATACATGGTCTCTTCTTGGGCTTCGTCGCGCAGGATGACAGAGGGCGTAGCTGCCTGCTCTTCAGGCTGCTCGGGCGCGGGCTGTGCTGCGAGGGCTTTCGCCGCCTCTTGCGCTTGGGCTTCCTCGTTGAAGCCTACAAAATCGTCACCCAAGGTGGAGCCTGTGCGCGGGAGATTCGCTTCTTCTTCACGCAGACGGGCGGCCTCCTGCATGAGCTGCTCCATCTTGTCGCCCTGGGTGACCGCGGTGGTGATCTCGCGCTCTTCTCCGCTGGCGGCGCCGGCTTCGCTGTGTTCGGCGCCGATCTGGCTTAGATCCGGACGCGTGATGCGCTCCACCCGGCTTTCGTCGTCCGTGTCGTTGTAGCCGAGATCGAGCTCACTCGGTGCGGGTGCACGCATGGTGGGCAGCAGCTCGCGTTGGCTGTTCTCAGGCACCGTCAGCGACAGCTTTCCAAGCGCAAGCTCGGCGGCCTCAAGGTCGGGTGGTGCCAAGGTCTTGATGAGCGCCGGATCTTCCGCAGGCGCTTCGGGCACATCGGACACGAGGTCTACGCTGTCGATCAGCGGCACTGGCGTCTCGGGTTTGGGAGCTGCGCGTACGCCGAATGCGCCGAGCGCGGATACGGAGCCCGGCGCGATGCCCATGATGGTTTTGCCGCGCACGGGTTCGCCGCCATGTGGCCGCACTGCGGCTTGCGCGGGCGGACGTGCGGCAGCCGCCGGAGGCGGGGGCGGCATTTGAGCTGCCGGGGGTGGCGCAACTTGGGGCTCAGCCTGGGGCTGGCTCGCCTCAGGGCTTGCTGCCGCTGCGTTGGGCTGCCTAGCCAAGAGAGCTGCGGTTGGCGCGATGCCCATCATGGTGCGGCCGGGTTGGACGCGCATGTCTTTAGCCGCTGCGATTGCTGCCGATATGCCGGCGGGCACAGGCACTGCTGCGGCTGCGCCCGGTGTGGTGCCTGTCGTCTGGAAAGGATTGCTCGGCTTGGGAACAAGGGTCTTGGTCACGGGTTCCTCGGGCACTGCTTTTGCGGAAGCCGCGGCGAGTCGTTCTTGCACCGCGGTGCGGAGCGCCTGGTCAAGCGGCTCCATGATGTTCATCGCAGAAGGGTTGGCTTTTCGCGTGACGCGGACCTCCGCGTCGCTGATCTCGAGCACGCGAGCGAGGCCTGACCACGCTTCGAAGCGCGCGCCGCCCTCTTGCATGGTGCAACCCACGAGCAGCTCGTTTGACAACGTAAGCTGCGCGCCGTGCCCAGGTTCGGGCGCGATCTCGACGTGCAACGTCGTTCCGACCTTGCTCAGAGCTTGCAGGATGCGGGTCGGACCGAGCGGCAAGATCTCGGTGCTGAAGGATTCCTCACGTTTCGCTCGTTCCGTGAGCGCGCGATCGGCGGCTGTCACCGGCACGATGGCTTGCGCCACCAAGTCGAACAGCACGATGCCCTCGTCGGGTGCGACCTTGGCAAAGTCCAAGTTGACCACCGAGGCCCAGCGCGCGACGCCGGCCCGACGTAGTGCGACTACGCGCGACTGCGTCGTTTGCGCCGTACGCGTGTCGACGATCAGGACGTCGGCACCACGCAGGGAAACGGGGTTCTCTGGCGTGCTCTGGAGGTCGCCCACAACGGCGAGACGCTCAAGCAAAGCTTTGCGCAGGGAAAGGGTTCGCTCCTCGTCTTCGCTGACGAGAAGCACATGCAGGCCTTCGAGGATTTCTTGAGGAGCTTTCACGCGGTCAGCAATTGAGTCTATCACCACAAGTTAGCGTTAGGTGCGCGTTAGATCCTTGTTTTCGCGGGTCGCACGGTGTAGGAGCCGAGCTTGCCTTAGCGCCTAGTTCAGGAGACCCCGTGACCGCGCAGACCGTGCCCACGAAGCTCAGCCCCTACCAGCGTAAGTTGTTTGTTTTTTTGGGTGTTGCCACGTTTTTCGAGGGCTTCGACTATGTGGCGTTGTCGCAGATCATCCCAGCTTTGAGGGAGACTTTTGAGCTCTCCAAGGCGGAGGTTGGCACTCTACTCTCGATTACAGGCATCGGTGCGGTGCTGTCGTATGGACTCATACGTCATGCCGATGTGGCGGGGCGCAAGCGCATGCTCAGCTACACGATAGCCGGCTACACGCTGTTCTCGTTTCTGTCTGCGTGTGCGCAATCGGCCTGGCAGTTCGGCTTGGCGCAGCTCTGTGCGCGCGCATTTTTGCTCGCCGAGTACGCGCTCAGCATGGTCTACATCATCGAGGAGTTCCCGAAAGACCGGCGCGGGTTCGCGGTGGGGATCATCCAGGGCATGAGCAGCCTTGGTTCGATCGTATGCGCGGGCCTCGTACCCATCATGCTCAAGACCGAGCTTGGCTTTCGCACCGTCTACATCGTCGGGGCCGTGCCACTCGTCATTTTGATCTGGCTCCGTCGCAATGTGCGCGAGACGACACGCTTCGTGGAGCTTCAACGGTCGGGCCTTCCCGAGCGCGACTTGTTCCGCATTTTCCGCACGCCCTACAAGAAGCGTATCCCGCTTCTCGCCAGTATTTGGGCGCTCACCTACCTGTGCACTTACACGGTGGTGTTGTACTGGAAGGAGTTTGCCGTAGAGGAACGCGGCCTCACAGACCAGCAGGTCTCGTTTGCGTTGATGATCGCAGCAGTAGGCTCGCTGCCCTTGGTTTTTGCATCGGGCAAATTGCTCGATGTGATTGGCCGCAAGCGCGGCGCGGCCGTGATCTTCGTCGCGGCGAGCGCATCCACGCTGCTCGCCTACCTTGCTCACGATTTCGCGTGGCTTACGCTCGGCCTAACCGGCGGGATTTTTGCTGCGAGTGCGGTCTTGCCAGTGCTCACCTCGTTCACACTCGAGCTCTTTCCCACTGAGCTGCGCGCGGATGCCTTCGGCTGGTCCAACAATGTGTTGGGCCGGACCGGCTATGTGCTGGGGCCTTTGTTGGTCGGTTTTTTGGCGGAGCGCCATGGCTATGGCCCAACCATCGCCTGCACCGCGGTCTTTCCACTGCTCGCGCTCGTGCTCATCCTCTTGCGACTCCCCGAGACGAGTGGCCGCGAGCTCGAGGAAACCAGCGCGCTTTAGAAGGTGCTCCACGGGGAAACCTTCGTGGCACTTTGGTCATTGTGGGACGAAGTGGGTCTCTTTAAGGTGCGAGCATGCAACTTCTTAGTCTTCGCAACGCGGGTCTCGTCGCGGCGCTCGCTCTGTTCGCATGCGGCGACAGCGAAACCCCGCAGGCCGCTCCATCCACAGGGGCTCCCCAGCTCCCGGATGCCGCCGCTCCGAACGATGATGAGTGTGCCCGCGATTGTGAGGGCGAAGAGCCGCTCCCCGGGCCAGGCGAGCTGCCCGACGCAGGTGAACCGGTTGAGGAAGATCGCGATGGCGTGAATGCCGGTCGGCCTAAGACCGTGACGCTTTGTTACACGAAGGAAAGCAGCGAGCATCCGGCGACCAAGGCCTACTGGGAGGCCATGCGCAAGGGCGACTTGGCGGCGCGCGCCAAGGTCATCGAGGACCTCGAGATGGCGCTCAAGGAGCACCCCGACCAAGAAGAATTTGCGCTGCTTTTGGGGCTCGCCAGCCTTTGGCGCGTGGCCGAGACCTACTGGGTTGATTCGCTCAATCCGCTCATCGTGCTCGACTCCGTGACGCGTGCGGAGAGTGCGCTCGTGCAGGCGTACGAGCTTTGTCCCACAGACCATCGCATTCCGGCTTGGCTTGGACCTATCCGGATTCGCATGGGTCGCATGATGGGCGACGACGTCATGTTGCAGGCGGGCTTCGACATCTTGCAGCAGGGGCTCGACCACTATCCAGGCTTCGTGCTGTTTTCGAAGTTTTTGGTCTTCGCGGATTTGCCGGCGAAGGATCCAGCCTTCCTCGAGGCAGTGGCTGCCGTGCGTGAAAACGGAGACTACTGCGGCACGCCGCAGACCATGTTGAGCCCAGATCCTGCCTGCCAAAACCACTACCGGGCGGCGCGCAATATTCAAGGCGCAGGCGTATTCCTCGGGGACATGTACGCCAAGGCACAGGACAAGCAGGCGGCGCTCGATGCTTACGGTTGGGCGAAGGCCTTGCCTGACTACGACACATGGCCCTTCAAGAGCTTGCTTGAAGAGCGCATCAAGACCGTGGACCAGCGCATGGCCGGTGCGGCGACCGACATCACGCTCGACGATTTGCAGCCGGCTT
>CAZEWA010000028.1:0-11038 GCA_964515685.1 uncultured Polyangiales bacterium
ATGGCGGCGCTCGAGCAGGGCCTGGCGGGCGACCGCGACTACTTCGTCGACTGAGCTTGGTGATGCGCGTGGGCAGCTTGCCTGCGGCTCATGCGTGTTCGGAGCGCGTGCGGCCGAACACGCCGAGGTCGAGGCCGGCGGTCAACAGCTCGCCTATTTCTTCACAGGCGAGAAGCTTTTCTTGGCTGAGTTCCCCGACCGCCAGAATCGGCTCGCTCACCGCGACAAAACCGTAGCCTCGCGCGATACGCTCGATGGCTGCGATGGCGAAGCTGCCGTCGTGTCCGGCCTTGACCACGATGGCGTAGGGCAGGTTTGTGACCTTTCCTTGAGCCGGGTAGTACGTGCGATCGAAGAAGTCTTTGATCGCGCCCGCCATGTAGCCGAAGTTTTCAGGTGTCACGACCACGAGCGCGTCGCACCACAGCAAGTCTTCGAGCACAGCTTCGGTGCCGTGTAGCATGCGCAAGAGCGCGCGAGGTTCCTTGGTTGCGCCAAGCGCGACCTGCTCTGCCATGGCCACAGCGCCTCCGCTCTGGGATGCGTAAACGATTAAGATCCGAAACTCTTTGTCTGCCATGGGAGAAACCTACGCGTAGTCGAAGGCCGTGCCGGAAGGCTGTCACCAGTGCGTGGGCGCGTAGTCTTTGAAGAACACGCCCCACTCGTGCTTGCCGCTGTTGATGCCGGCAAAGATGGGGTCGCAGATGCGCGCGGCGCCGTCTACGATATCGAGCGGCGGGTGGAAGCCCTGCTCGCGCGTCTTGCGCGCTGCGATTTCGGCAGCGTCCTCGTCGGTGACCCAGCCCGTGTCGACGCTGTTCATGTGGATGCCGTCTTTGACGTAATCGGCCGCGGAAGTGCGCGTCAGCATGTTGAGCGCGGCCTTCGCCATGTTGGTGTGGGGATGCTTGTCGGTCTTGAAGCTGCGGTAGAACTGCCCCTCCATCGCCGACACATTCACGATGTGCTTGTCGCGCAGGTCGGTCTTCAAGAACAAAGGCTTTAGGCGCGCGCACAACACGAAGGGTGCGACGGCGTTGACGAGCTGAACCTCCAAGAGCTCTACAGTCGAGACCTCGGACAGCGCCAAGCGCCAGCTATTGCGTCCGCGCAAATCGACCTGCTGCAGGTCCGCATCAAGCTTGCCTGTCGGAAAGATCTGGGTGCTGCGCTGCAGGTCTTCGTCGAGCAACGCGAGCTGAGAGAGAGCGGCCGGATCACGCAGGCCGATGGCCTCTGCCACAGGTGAGAGAGAGCGTTCGAGCACACCCGAGGGGCTCAGTTCGTCGTGACCCATGGGCACCACACCGCCACGCGCTTGCTCGTAGGCTTTGAGCAAGCCCTGGGCGGCCTGGGGCAAGTCGGTGTACGGCAGCCTCTCCGCGTCCATGAGATGGGTGTAAAAGCCTGCGGGGCGGCGCACGGTTTGGCAGGCGTTGTTGATGATGAAGTCGAGGCGCGTCTGGCTCTCGCAGAGCTGCTTGGCGAAGACTTCTACGCTCGGGGTGTGGCGCAGGTCGAGCCCGTGCACTTCGAGCCTGTGACCCCAGTCAGCGAAGTCCTCCTCGCGTGCGTAGCGTGCAGCCGCGTCGCGCGGGAAGCGCGTGGTCACGATGACGCGCGCGCCGGCCCGCAGCAGCATGATGGCTGCCTGGTAGCCGATCTTGACGCGCGAACCGGTGACGAGTGCGACGCGCCCGGACAGGTCGCCGCTCTGGCTGCGCTTTGCCCAGTTGAGGTCGCCGCAAGCACTGCACATGGAGTCGTAGAAAAAGTGCAGCGTGGTGAATCGGCCCTTGCAGATGTAGCAGGGGCGGGGCTCGCTCACTCGGCGCGGCGCGTGGGCTGAGGTCGCGCTCTCGGCGCTGGCTTGCACATTCGCTGCGACCTGCCGCGCGTGGGTTTCGCCGTCGGCCAGCGCTTCATCGATATTCACGTGGGCGGGCAAGGGCGGCGGCAGGCGGGGTGGGGTCGTATACACCTGCTCGCGGCGTTTCTCTCGGATGCCGCTGCGCGCCAGGGCGGCCTCATCGCGCGCACGCTGCTCTTCTTTGCGGCGCCTTTGGGCGGCACGCATCAGCTCGCGCTTGGCCCAGGGATCGGGTCGCGCGACATGGCCGGCCGCGGTCAGCAGCCGAGCGCGCTGCTCGTCGTTGAGCACAGCCAGCTGCGCACGGTCATCCCGGACGGATTCCAAAAGCTCGATGGCCGCCTTGGCGCGAGCGATGAAATCAGCTTCTTTTTGCGTATCAACCGGCGCTTTGGCGAGCGTACTATCTGTGTCCACGGCGCGCTTATAGCGTCCGCCGCCGCGATCGGCCGCCCACCGTCATTGGCGGGCCGAAAGGGAAGGCTCGGCCACGCACATTTCTCGTGCCCTTTTGTGCGGCGTCTCGTGGTAAGCGGAGACAAGGGGAGAGACGATGAGTGCTTCCATTCGAGAGCAAGTGAGCGCAGAAGAATGGTCGCTGCGCGTCGATTTGGCAGCGGCCTACAGGTTGGTCGCGCAATTCGGCTGGGATGACCTCGTGTTCACGCACCTGTCGGCGCGTGTACCAGGCCCTGAGCACCATTTTTTGATCAACCCCTACGGCCTGTTGTTCGAGGAGATCACGGCGTCGAGCTTGGTGAAAATCGACCTGAGCGGCACCCCTGTGCTCGACACGCCGTACGCGGTGAATCCCGCAGGCTTTACCATTCATGGCGCCATCCACGCAGCGCGCGAGGATGCCCTGTGCGTGATGCACACGCATTCGCTGAATGGCGTGGCGGTCTCGGCTCAGCGCGCGGGGCTCTTGCCGCTATCGCAGCAGTCTATCTTCGTGCTCGCTTCGCTCGCCTATCACGACTACGAGGGGGTGGCCCTGCGCGACGAGGAAAAGCCGCGCCTCGTGGGCGACCTCGGGCAAAAGCACTACCTGATGCTGCGTAATCACGGCCTGTTGACGCTGGCATCTTCGATTCCAGATGCCTTTCTGTTCATGTACCTGTTCGAAGCGGCCTGCACCATCCAGGTGCGGGCCCAATCGGGTGGCGGCGAACTCGTGCATATCTCGCCACAAATCATCGGAGGCGCGATGGCACAAGCCTCTCAAGTGACACGTGGCGCAGGCGGAGCACTTGCTTGGCCCGGCCTGCTTCGCAAGCTCGACAGGGCAGATCCTTCTTATCGGACGTGAGGTATACGCATGAGTCGACTCGACGGTAAAACAGCCATTATCACGGGTGCAGCGAGCGGCATCGGGCGCGCATCGGCGCTGCTGTTTGCCGAGCGCGGCGCGAGGGTTGTGCTTACGGATCTGCAAGGGGATGGCCTCGCTCAGGCGGCCGAAGAGATTCGCAGCCACGGAAGCGAGGCGCAGTATTTGGTCGGCGATGCCGCAGACGTCGGGCATATCTCTCAGCTGCTCGAGCTGTGCATCGAGCACTTTGGTCCGCCTCAGGTGTTCTTCGCGAATGCCGGTGTCGGCGGCATGCAGTCCTTGTTCGAAGAAAGCCTGGATGAATGGCAGCGCATTCTGCGCGTAAACCTGCTTGGACCGGTGGTCGCTGTTCAGGCCGTGGCTCCCATCATGCGCGACGCAGGAGGCGGCTCCATCATCCTCACAGCAAGCGTAGCGGGACTGCGCTCAGGGGCCGGTTCCTCGGCCTACAGCGCAAGCAAAGCCGGTGTAGTGAGCCTCGCGCAAACGGCAGCCTGTCAGCTCGCGCCGCACAAGATTCGCGTCAACGCCATCTGCCCGGGCCTCATCGAAACGGGCATGACCAAGCCGCTGCTCGACTGGGCGCGCAACGCCGGCAAGGGCGACAAGGTGGGCAAGCACAACCCCATGCAGCGCGCAGCGGCTCCGAATGAGATAGCCACGATGGCGGCGTTCCTGGCCAGCGACGATGCAAGCTTCATGACTGGGCAGGCGCTGGCCGTCGACGGCGGCATGACTGCCACCTATCCGTTCACGCCCGGACGCGTCATCTAGCTTCCGCCCACGCCATGCGCGCGGCCGGGACGGAAGCTAGGAGACTCAAGCTGTCAGTTCGCCACGATGTTCACGAGCTTGCCGGGTACGACCACGACCTTGCGCACGGTCTTGCCAACCAGCAGCTCCTGAACCTTTTCGTCGTTCAGTGCGAGCGTCTCAAGCGCTGCGCCATCGAGGCCAGCGGGCACCACGATGCGGTGACGAACCTTGCCCATGATCTGCACGGGCACTTCGATGTTGTCGTCTTGGAGCTGCGCGGGATCGTAGCTGGGCCAGCTCGCCAAGCTCACGTAGCCATCCATGCCGAGCTTGTGCCAGAGTTCTTCGCCCATGTGCGGCGCGAACGGGGCAAGCACACGCACGAAGCGTTCGGCCTGGCTTTTTGACAGCCTGCCAGCGGTGGTGCCTGCGTTCACAAATCCTATCAGCGCGGCGATGGCCGTGTTGAAGGCCAGACGCTCTAGGTCGCTTTCCACCTTGGCGATGGTGCGATGGAGCTGCTTTTCCACCTCGGGGTTGTCCGATTCAGCCAGCATGAGCTTGCCTGTTTCCTCGTTGACCATGAGGCGCCAGGCGCGCTGCAAAAAGCGTAAGAGGCCGCCGATGTCGCGCGTGTTCCATGGCTTACTCGCTTCGAGTGGGCCCATGTACATCTCGTACAAGCGGAACGTGTCGGCGCCGAAGCTTGCGATGATGTCGTCTGGATTGACGACGTTGCGCAGGCTCTTCGACATTTTAGCGGTGGTCTTCGTGACCTGCGCTCCGGTGCTCGTCTCGACGAAGACGCCTTCGCTTTGCTCCTCGACCTGGTCGACAGGCACAAGTGACTTGTCAGCGCGCTCGTAAGCAAAGCTCAGGATGAGCCCTTGGTGGAACAATTTCTTGAACGGTTCGGGCGCACGGACGTGGCCGAGGTCGTGCAAGAGTTGATGCCAAAAGCGCGCGTACAGGAGGTGCAATACGGCGTGCTCTGCACCACCCATGTAGAAGTCGACGCCGTTTTGGAGCCAGTATTTCTCAGCGGCTTCGCCTACGAGTGCTTGGTCGTTCTGCGCATCGGCGTAACGCAGGAAGTACCAGCAAGACCCTGCCCAGCCTGGCATGGTGTTGGTCTCGCGTATCATTTTGGTGTCTGCAGGTAGCTCGCTGATGCCGCACTCGCCTGCAGTGGTCTCTACCCAAGCGCGTGCCTTGGCCAAGAGGGGCCGTGGGTCGTCGCTTTCCTCGGGGTGGTAGTCCTCGAGCTCAGGCAGTGTGAGTGGCAGCTTTTCAGCCGACAGCGGGTAGTGATTGCCCGCAGCGTCGTAGGCGATGGGGAAGGGCTCGCCCCAGTAGCGCTGACGGCTGAACAACCAGTCGCGCAGCTTGGTGTTGTGCTTCTTCTTGCCGATGCCCTGCGCTTCGAGCCAAGCCGTGATCACGCGCTTGGCTTCTGCTGTGGGCAGACCGTCGAGGCTGAGGCTGACATCCGCGTTGCTGGAGTTGATGTTTTTGCCGTCGCCGCTGAAGCAGGTCTCGGACTTTTCGCCTGCGGCAGGCACGACCACTTCGCGAATCGCCAGGCCAAACACCGTGGCGAACTCGTGGTCGCGCTCGTCATGAGCGGGCACGGCCATGATTGCACCCGTGCCGTATCCCATCAGCACGTAGTCCGCGACCCAGACCGGAATGCGCTCGCCGTTGACCGGGTTTTGGGCGTATACGCCCGTGAAAACGCCAGTTTTTTCTTTGTTTTGCTGACGCTCCAGGTCGCTGCGATTGCGCGCGGCCATCACGTATTGGGTGAGTGCTTCAAGCTTCGTCTCTGGCTGCGGTGCCTTGAGCACGGCGTCCACGAGCGGATGCTCAGGGGCGACGACCATGTACGTGGCACCGAACAACGTATCGGGACGCGTGGTGAACACACGCAGGGCACGGGTGCTACCGAGCGTCCGTTCGAGTGCGAACGAGACTTCGGCGCCGATGCTGTGGCCAATCCAACTCGACTGCTTTGCTATCGTGGAATCGGGCCAATCAAGGCCGTCGAGTCCCTTGAGCAAGCGCTGTCCAAAGGCTGTGATGCGGAACAACCACTGCTTGAGTGGCTTACGCAGTACGGGAAATTGGCCGCGCTCGCTTCTGCCGTCGATAACCTCTTCGTTGGCCAGAGCGGTGCCGAGCTTCGGACACCAGTTCACGGTTTGCTCGGCGAGGTAGGCGAGGCGATAGCTGTTGAGCACAGCGCGCCGCGTGTCCGCGTCGAGGTTCGCGAAGCTGCCGAGGTCCTCGGCCTTGGCTTCTGCGCCGATTTCGGCGGCGTCGGGATTGAGGCGAACCTTGCGGGTGCCGTTCTCGAATTCTGCGATGAGCTCCGAGATGGGGCGCGCGCGTTGCGCGTCTACGTCGAACCAGGCGTTGTACACCTGCAGGAAGATCCACTGCGTCCACTTGTAATAGGACGGGTCGATGGTTCCGAATTCGCGGCTCCAGTCGTAGCTGAAGCCGAAGCGCTTGAGCTGGCGCCTGAAGTTGTCGATGGCTTTGCGCGTGGTGATGGCCGGGTGGACGCCCGTTTGGATGGCGTACTGCTCCGCGGGCAGGCCAAAAGCGTCCCAACCCATGGGGTGCAGGACGTTGAAGCCGCGCATGCGCTTGTAGCGCGAGAGGATGTCGGTTGCGGTGTAGCCTTCGGGATGGCCCACGTGCAGGCCGGCGCCGCTCGGATAGGGGAACATGTCGAGGGCGTAGAACGGGGGCTTGTCGGCTCGAAACCCAGGCTCGCCCGGATTGGGCTGCTTGAAGGTCTGCTGCTCGTCCCAAACCTTTTGCCAGCGGGTCTCGATGTCTGTTGCCAGCGTGGCGTCGTAGCGGTGCTTCGGAATATCGTCGGCCATGGGCCGCCCAGTCTACCCCGTCAGCCCTTGCGCGGCAGTCGAATCACCTTTGCGCCGCGTCCACTGCCTGAAGCCGGGTCCACGGGGGGCAGTGAAAGCAGCAGTCGCTCGATGTGGGGTAGGGCGCGCTGGACGTTGCCTTCGGCGTGTAAAGGCGAATAGGTCTCGTCAAATACAAGGGCGAGCTGGTACTGGCCCGCGATGGCGTGCGCGAAGCATTGCACGAGCGGACCTCGGAGTTCGGTACGCGTCAGTTCCCGATCTCGGGCTGCGCGTGCGCGGATTTCCGCAAGGGCGCGAGCGGCGCGTAGCCTCTGGGCAGCCGCAGCCAGACCGCCACGTTCGGACAAACCGAACAGGACCTCGAGCTCGCCCTGGATCGTGCGCAGGACGACCGCGCCGGGGTTCTCCTCCCTCAAGCGCGTCTGGGCTTCCGCCGGGGTGCCCGCGAGCAGCTCGGCCCAAGTGAAAGGAGTCGTCGCGAGCATTTGATCGGCACGGGCGGATAGCAGGAGCCCGTCGAGGTCGAGGCTCTCTTCAAGCGCATCGGAACAGCCCCAAATGACAGGGGAGAACACGTCGATAATCCACACCGTCTCGGCGCCGGTGCGCTCTGCGAGTGCCGCCAGCGCGTAGTCGAGCTCGCGGCGCAGCACGGTGGCGGGCCGCGCAGAATTGTCGTTCGGCCCTGCGGGCTGGGTCACGGTCGCCAAGAACGTCTCCAGCACTGCGAGGAGGCGAGCCTCTGCGCCTGCCCTGTCACGCGGTGGATCCGCAAACAGCACGACCACGCGACGCGAGTCCTCGAGCGACGCCCAAATGATGCGTGGATCGGTCGGGGTCTCGCCGCCAATCTCGATCCGGGCGTCCTGGGCGCCGAGACGCTTCTGGAGCATTTCGAGGAGCTTGAGCCAATCCTTGCCCTTCACGCTCTCAGTGTCCGTGGCGGGACAGCTTCAGTCGAGGGGATTCAGGGGGGAGGCTGGAAAAAAGCATTTTTATGCGGCGGACTGCGGGCGAGCATCGAGCGTTCCGTGGGCAGCGCCGACCTTTTGAGCGAGGACCATGAGCTGGTACGGCGCCACATGCAGTTTGGCCAGGAGGGCCTTCCCAGCCTGTTTTCTCGAGCAAGCGCGTGAAGCCAACCTTCGTGTACGTGCGTGCACGGTCGGGATTGTGGCGTAGGCGTTCGAGCGGCAGGAAGAACAAACCGTAGCCCCCAGGCAGCGACGGTTGCGGCGTTCCGGCTACACTCGGCGCGATGACCGCTGCCGGAATCTTCGACCGCGCGTACTACGAGCGCTTCTACCTCGACCCGAAAACGCGAGTGAACGACCGCGCCCAGGTGAAGAAGCTAGGCGATTTTGCGTGCAGCTATCTGCAATATCTCGATGTCCCCGTGCGCCGCGTGCTCGATATGGGGTGTGGGGTAGGTCACTGGAAGTCGGTGGTGCGTAAGCGCTTTCCAGACGCTTTGTATCAAGGCGTGGAGTACAGCGAATACCTGTGCAAGCGCTACGGCTGGGAGCAGGGATCGGTGCTCGACTACCGCGCCAAGACCGTCTTTGACTTCGTTATCTGTCAGGGGGTGTTGCCCTACTTGAGTGCGCGGGCGGCCAAAGAAAGCATCGACAACCTGGGCGCGCTTTGCCGGGGCGTGCTTTATCTGGAAGCCGTGACCCAGGAGGACTGGGATGAGGGCGTTGTGGATAGGCGCCGCACCGATCGAAGCATGCAGTTTCGTCCGGCTCGTTTCTATCGCAAGGCACTCGCCCCACACTTCGTTTCGATCGGGGGCGGGTTGTGGTTAAGTCGCAGTGCGAGGGTACCAACGTACGCGCTTGAACGCGCTTGAGGCCAAAGGAGTTGTGCGTTGGACTTTCGTGAACTGGATCGTTGGATCGACAAAGTAGGCGCCGAGCAGCTGTTGAACACGCTGTCGCCCTTTCTCACAGAGGCTCGCAAGTCGCGCATCGAGTCAGTCCTGAGCGGCCGTCTCGAGTCGATTCGAATCGCGTTCGAACATCCGGAAGACCCCCGCAACGCAGCGGCGGTGGTTCGTACTGCCGAGGCGCTCGGTGGCATGCATGTGCATGTCGTGGATGCCCCCGACGGCGCGCTCAATGCGCCTGAAACGACCCAGGGGGCCTATTGCTGGGTGCACACGCACCATCACGCAAGTCTCGACGAGCTGCTGGCTGTGCGCCGCCAGGAGGGCCTGTGCCTGGCGGGGGCCATGATGGACGGCGCGCTCACACTGGACGAGCTGCCGTCGGACCGTCCTCTGTGCCTGTTGTTCGGCAACGAAGGCGTAGGCCTGAGTCCAGAGGCACGCGCCGCATGTGACGTCACGTTCCGCATTCCGATGGTCGGCATGGTTGAGAGCATGAATCTGTCTGTGGCCGCGGCCTTGGCGCTCCACAGCACAGCGCGCGCGCGTCGCGCATCCCTGCAGCAGCCCGGGGACTTGGTGGGCGAGCGTCTTCAGTACGAGCGTGCTCGCTACTTTGCGCGCAGTGTGGAATGGCGCTTGCTCGAGGCCATGTTCGGTCCGCTGTGAGACGCGCGAGCTTGCGACGAGCTCAGGCTGCGCGCAGGCGCGGCGTGCCTTGTTCATCGCGTTCGAGACCGCAGGCAAAGGCGACTTCATCGCGATAGAGCAACCACGCTTCGAGGCACTCTTCCATCGCGCGCAGCACGACGGGGTACTCGCTCGGTTCGGTGAACGACAGCAAACTGCGCCAGGCAGACTTGCGATGGTCGCCCTCCACAGCACGGTGGGCCTTGGTCAGCGCGAGTCGCTCGATGGGCAATCCGTAGTGCTTCACCAAGGGATGCTCTTCGAGGGGCAACACGGGGCGCTTAGGCGCGTGGGCTTCGAGCTCGCCTCGTTCGTGCGGTGTGCCCTCGAGAAACAGCGTGCTCACGGCTGCGGCGCTGGCCCAGCCTCGCGCAAGGGTCGCTTGATCCAGTACCATGCGATAGCGACGTGCCTCGGGCAAGAGCTGCACGCGCTCGAATCGCGCGAGATCCATCCCGAGCCCCAACGGATATTCCAAGAAAAGTTCGGGGTGCGGCTTCCCTGCGGCGAGCCCACCTGTCTCTTCTTCGTACATGTTCTCGATGAGCTCGCGGCGCACTTGGGCATGAGGACACTGGATGTACGCGCGCCCCACGAGCACCGGAAAGTCTCGCACATACACTTCGTATTCTTGCTCGAGGTGCACGTGCAAAAGGTGCTTCGGGACGAGCCCGCGACCGAACGCCGGCCAGGCCCAGTGCACCTTGCGCTCCATGATCTGCAGCAGCGACTCTCGAAAGCCAGCCACGTCCATTTTTGCCTCCGGTCACGGAATCAAAACAGTCGAGTGCGCGAGAAGGAAGAGATGCTTTGATCTTAGATCTATTGGGAGCAGGACGTGTAGCCGCAACGCAGCTCAGGGCCGTCGGGGCCGTCGCACTGTCTCGTTCCGTACCCGCTTGCCAGCACATCTGGGGCGTCTCCCCAGCAGTGGGCAAAGGCGCAGGTGCTCGCCCCGGCGCACTTGGTCTTGCAGCGCGTCATCGAGCCGAAAGCGAGGGCGCCTTCGCAGCGAACCTCGTCACAGCGGTCCGAGCCTCGGCAGTCGACGGTGCAGTGGCCCCAGCTTTTACACAGCGGGCTGCAGCGGCCCGTATCCCGACAATCGAACATGCATTCGATAAGAGTCACGGAGTTGCATACGGGAGCGCAGTGGTCTGTGCCCCGACAGTCTGCGCTGCAGGTGGCCTGGAGCGGCTGACATTGCGGGCTGCAATAGGGCAGGTTCGGACACGATAGCGCGCAGAACGGCGTGACCAGTGGATCACAGGTCGGTGAGGGGCCCGACACACCGGAGTCGACAGGGGGCTGGCTGCCGCCGTCGACCTCGCCCGAATCTACTTCTGCATCCACGCTCGAGTCCAGCCCGGCATCCTCAGGAGTTGCCGCGTCCGGCTCCAGCCCGGCGTCTAGGTCGTCGCTCGCATCCGGTTCGAGTGCGCCGTCCAAGTCTGGGCCCGCGTCGACCGGCTGCCCTGCGTCTTCTAGCGAGGAGCCGCCATCGCCTGCATCCGTGGCCGCGTCCGGCGGGATTCCCGCCTCCGCGCTGGCATCACCGTCTTCGCCTGACGCGTCGACCGCGCCGTCCAGGGGGCCAGCAT
>CAZEWA010000028.1:11048-39391 GCA_964515685.1 uncultured Polyangiales bacterium
GCCAGCATCGGGCACGGCGGCGTCGCTTGAATCTGCTCCTGAGTCAGTGCCGGAGTCCTCGTCGGGCACTGGGGGCGGAGGTGGCGCCGTTAGGGGAGGGCCGCCATCCATGCTCGGAACCGTGGCTTTGATCGCCACATCGTCGTACCCGATGAGCACGCAGCCACCGAACGTTGTCAGCGCCGCAAGGACGACAACAAAGCTCAACAGGCACGACAGCCCCACACAACGCATTACCCACCTTTACGCGCTGTCAGTGGGACTTCAAAGGAAATGGGCTGCGCTTGCGGTGGAAATTGCATCGCCCGCACGGCGGCCTCGATACAAGTCCCCATGCCGGTCTTCGAAAGTTCGGCAGGGGATACGCCTGCGCGCTCCACGTTGCCCTCGCGGGATAGTGCAAACTTTACCGCCAGCTTCGGGACCGACTCGGCCTCTTCTGCGTGGGCATTCAGGCAGGCGACGACGCTTGCGCGTTGACGGCGAAAGGATTCGGCCAAAATTTCCGCCGTGCTGCGCGTGGCAGCGGCCTGTGTCCCTTGGGCTTTGGTCGTTGCAAGTCCGCTGCGTGGGTCTGCAGCATCGCGCGGGGCCAGGTCCGGCGCCTTGGTCGGCGACTGGCTGAGCGGCGTGGTCGTAGGCGTCGCTATGCCCGTCGCGGTCGTCTCGGGCACTGCTGGTTCGGACCGCACCACAATGAAGCGGGGCGAGGGGTCGGCGTTCGAGCGTCCAAACCAGATGGAGAAAAACCCTATCGCCACCGCAGCCGCACTCGCGCCGAGCACGGGCAGAAGCCACGGGCGGGCTGCCTTCTTTCTGGAAGGGGAGCCGCTACGGCGTTGGGTTAGCTCGGTATCGACGATGGGACGGCGTCGCGGTGGTGCCTCGGAGTGCGTCTCGTACTGCGGGTTATCGGCGCGCCACGAGCTCGGTCGCAAGCGTGCATTGAGGCGGCCCACGGCTTCGCTTCCGAGTACTTCCTGGGCAGCTGCCAGCACGGCTTTGCGCATTTCCTGTGCGCTGTTGAACCTATCCTCGGGCCGCTTGCTCATGGCGCGCGTGACCACGTCTGACATGGCAGTGCCGATGTCGCGCTCGCGCTCGAGCAGTGACTTGGCCTCGGTCGTCATGATCATCAGCATCAGGTCGCCGGGGTTCTCCGAGTAGAACGGCATTTCGCCGCTCAGCAGCTCGTAGAGCACGACGCCCATGCTGTAAATGTCAGTCCGCTGGTCGATCTGGCGGACTCCGCGCGCCTGCTCGGGCGACATGTAAGCGGGCGTGCCCACCACATGACCGTGCTTGGTAGTCACCTGGGCCGTGCCCGTGGAGGAATCGAGGAACTTCGAGATCCCGAAGTCGAGAATCTTGGGCGAGATTTGCCCGCGGTCTCGCACCAGGAAAATGTTCTCCGGTTTGAGATCGCGATGGACGATGCCGGCCTCGTGCGCAGCCGATAAACCATCGAGAACTTGAGATACGACGGCCACCAGCCAGTCGAAGGGCATGGCGTCCCCGCGACCGAGTACGTCGCCGAGGCTTTCTCCTTCGAGGAGTTCCATCACCATGTACGGGACGGTGGAAGCGTGCGTTCCGAAGTCGAGAATGCGTACGACGTTGTTGTGGTCGATGGCCGCAGAGATTCGCGCTTCGCGCAGGAATCCTTGGGTTATCTCCTCACGTCGGCGGGACTCCACTGCGTCCACGAGTTTGATGGCCACGGGGCGCGCGAGCACCGTGTCCACGCCACGGAAAACCTGACCCATACCGCCCGTGCCGATGAGTTCATCGAGGCGGTAGCGTCCACCAATCAAGTCGCCTGTTGCAAACATCACGTCGAGGACCGAACTATATCGTGAGTTAGCGGAAACGGCGCAGGTAGTAGTGCACTCCCGTCACCGGATGGCTGACTCGCACTGCCAGGGTGCCACGGGTGGTGTCCGAAGGAATGCTGGCGCGGAACCTGCCTTGGGCATCCAGCGCTACGGGTACGCCTTCCACCGACACCTCGGAACGGAGCAGGGCAGTGCCTGCGACCGGGATGCTTTCTGCGGGGCGCGGTGCGCCTTCAGTTGGCGAAGACAGGTAGGCGGAGCGCGCCGTGTTGTCGAATATGATGCGAAGACCGCCTGAGGCTGAGCGACTTCCATCGCTTGCGGCGAAGGAGAACTGGTACTCACCCTCGCTCAGTTCGCCCGAACGCAGCTCGCGCTTGGGCTGCGTCAGATCGTAACGAAGCTCACGAGAGCCCTTGGTGACGACCAGGGTGTACTTGGCTGCGGGGGGCGCTTCAGACCAGCTGAGGGACACCACGGGCAGCACGTTCTGATAGCGGACCGTGTAGCGGCGGCCATCTGCGTCGACCTCAACGTTCGGAGTGGTTTTGGGCAGCTCCATGGTCGCGGGGTCGCGCTGGACCTTGAGCGTGCCCTCGCTGCGAATGTTTTTCTTCCCGCAGCGCAGCTTCAGGCGGTACGCGCCGGCGCCGAAGCGGACGATCACGTGTTCATTGCCGCGAGATGGCATCAATACGTTGCGGCCCGCTGGGCCCATCACGTCGAGGCTAGGTGCCGAGCCATCGCCGCAGGGTTCTAGGCTGACTCGCACGTCCAGGGGCAGGGTCGCCACGTGGATGGTCGCGTTCTCGAGGCCCTTGAGCGCGAAGTCCGAGCGCACGATGACCTCCGGAGCCGAGGTGCCGTCGCCTGGGCTGTCGTCGCCCTGGCGGTTCGGGACACCCGGTTTCGCCGTTTTCTCCGGGTCGGGAGGCGCCTCACCGGTGAGCTCAAGCTCGCCGCCCTCTACGAGGTCCGTCGTGGCGCCGTCGTGCTCAACCGTCACCCGCCCTACGAGCACATCGAAACGTACATCCGACGCTCCGCCTTCTCCGGCGCGCACGCGCACGCGCGTTCCCTTTTCGAGTCGAGCCACGGCACGTGCAGTGTGCACTTCCAGATCGAGCGACTGGGCTTCGAGTTCGACAGCACCTTCTTCGAGAGTGATGCGATCTCTGCCCTGGCCTGGCGCTTGCGCGAGAAAGCGCATGACCGTGTTGGGCTCGACCAAAGCCGTGCCCTCGGGGAAGAGCTTGAGGCGCGCCACGCTCTTGCTGCCCGTGCGCAAGCCATCCCCCATACTGAGGCGATCGCCGGCCGTCGCACCTATCCAGGTGCCCTGGGCTTTCGACTCATCGCGCCGCACGTCGCCATTCAGCGTTTCGAGCTCCGCGATGTAATCGCTGCCGCAGCTGCCACCGCACGCCAAAAGCCAGGCGAACAGCATGACCCACCAGCGTGGGTTCACTTCGACGTTCTCCGCAGGTCCACGACCAAGATGGTAACTCCAAGGCGCTCAACTTGCGCAGTTCGCTCCTGAGCTTCGTGACCGTCGGCGCTGATACGCAGGCGGTAGTCACCCGGGGGGACCTCAATCAGGAACGTGCCATCGTCTTTCGTTTGAACGATACGACCCGTATCGAGCACTTCCACGCGAGCCTTGAGGGGCCCGCCGCGCAGGCTGCGTACTTTACCCTTTATCTCTCCCTCGGGCAGGGCGCGCTTCAGGGAGATAGTGATCGGGTGCGAGGGCGTCTCCACGACGGTGGTTTGCGTAGCCGGATGGCAGCCGCCGGCGGTGACCGTCACGGTGATCGGCTCACCGCGGTTGACCCTAAAGCTCGCCTGGCCCGTCGCGTCGGTCTCTGAGCTCAGGGTTTCCTCGCCCATCGTCACCGTGACCGCTGCTCCGTGGAGCGGGGTTTCACCGTCGTTGGCGTGGACCACAAGCTCGCCGGTGGCCGCACGCTTTTCGACCACGGGCGCGGCCTGCAAGGGGGCCTCTTCCGGGATTTTCTCGGGTGTCTTGCCGAGGAGCACTCCGAGCGTTACCGCTGCCCACACGCGCGGTTCGATGCGGAACAAGTTGTTGAAGATCGGACGCTGACTCAGGGTCACGCCGAATTCGGCCCCGGGCACGATGCGCTCGCCAATGAGACTCTGTACCGCGGCGCGCAGGCGCATCGGCGATTCAATCGCCGCTGGAGAGCCGCTACCGTGTTGGATGTCCCAGCTCCACTCGCCGAGCAGCGTGGCGTGCTTCAGCTGAGAGCTGACCATGGCTCCTATCATGAACGCATTGAAGTGCGAGACCTGAGCGGCGAGCCGGTCGGCTGGGCTGAGCGCATCGGAGTCTGAGAGCGCGCGCGACGTGCGGTCGAAGCGGTAGCCCAAAAGCCCGCTGAGTTCCCCACCTTTCCAGGCGGTGTAGGACATGAGCCCCGACAACTCCGTGGTGATGCCGGAGAAGCCGAGTTTGACCGCATTGGCTGCCGGGAAAAGGAAGCGCGCCTGGCCTGCGATGGAAAGGTCGGGGCGAAGTGCGAAGGCGTGCCGCGTCATCACGGCGCTGCTGCCTGCAAATCCCTTGTCTCGTCCGAGCGCCGGGCTGCGATGGAGGTCGTATCGTCCATCGAGATGCAGCGCGACCTGAAACCAGGGCACAAGCGTCAGCGCTCCCGAAACATCCGAGAACACACGTTCGTGTCGGTCGCGTTCGCCGAGGACGCTTTCGGTATGCGCATAGCCGAGCGACAGCCCCGCGCGCAGTACACGCGTGGACTCGTCGCCAACGCGCGCTGAACCCACGAACCGCCCACCATCGAGGCTATTCGGAGCAAGCGGTGATGACTGAGCCGACAGGGGGCCTGCGCCAAACATCACGAGGCTAAACACCCAGCACGCGGCGACTACCTTCAGGGCGCGACCCGGGAGCACTTCCTTCATAAGCAACAGGATCTTCGCATCCCAAGGCGGTTGTTACCAAGAGAACAATGTAGATCCCGAGCATTGGATAGCTTTCTGTGAGCCGCTGGGGTCTTGAAAGGGCTCGTCGTGTGCGCAAGGATGCCATTTGCGCGCTCGGGGTGCGCATGAGGAGAGCCATGCTGATTGATGCGAGCGATCTGATCCTTGATCGCGCTTATGCCTGGGAAAAAAGTACGCCGAACGCGCCGTACATGACGCAGCCTATCGGTCAGGGTGCGGTCACTGAGTACACGTGGGCGAAGACGCTCGATGAAGCGCGTCGAATGGCGGCCCACCTTCAATCCCTGGGTTTTCCACCGGGCTCGAAGATCGCCATTCTTTCCAAGAACTGCGCGCACTTCATTCTCAGCGACTTGGCCATCTGGATGGCGGGCTACGTGTCGGTGGCCCTGTATCCGACGCTGCAGCCGGAAACGATCCGCTACATTCTCGGGCACAGCGAGAGCAAGCTCATCTTTATCGGTAAGCTCGACGATTGGGACACGCTCAAGACGGGCGTACCAGATGAGCTGCCCCGCATTTCGTATCCGTTGAGTCCGCCCAACGATTTCCCGACCTGGGACCGTATCGTCCAGGCCACGCAGCCGATAGTCGGTAGCCCCACGCGCGGAGCAGATGAAACGGCGATCCTCGTTTACACCTCGGGCAGCACGGGCCGACCGAAGGGCGTGGAGCACACCTTCCGCAGCATGGCAGCTGCGGCCAAAGGAGTGACACAAGCGCTCAACATGTCCAATCGCGACCGGCAGCTCTCCTATTTGCCTCTCGCTCACGTCTTCGAGCGCTACGCGGTGGAAGCAGCTTCCGTGCATGTTTCGACGCACCTGTTCTTCGCCGAGTCTCTCGACACTTTCGTAGAAGACGTGAAGCGCTGCGAGCCCACGCTCTTCCACTCGGTACCGCGGCTGTGGCTCAAGTTCCACCAGGGCGTTCTGGCGAAGATGCCCCAGCAAAAGCTGGCACGGCTTCTGCGTCTGCCGATCATCGGCGGCATTGTGCGCAAGAAGGTGCTCACGGGTCTCGGTCTACACCGCGCGCGCGTTGCGGTAAGCGGTTCGGCGCCGATTCCGCCCGAGCTTATCCAGTGGTATCGCGACCTCGGCTTGGAGTTGCTCGAGGGATACGGCATGTCGGAGAACTTTGCCTATTCCCACGTGTCGCTGCCCGGGCGCTCGCGCGTCGGCTACGTCGGCAATTGTTTGCCCGGCGTGGAGCATCGCGTAACCCCTGAGGGCGAAATTCAGATCAAGAGCCCTTCGAATATGAAGAGCTACTACAAGGAGCCCGAGCTCACGCGCGACTCGTTCACCGAAGATGGTTTCCTCAAGACGGGGGATCGCGGCGAAATCGATGCCGAAGGTCGGCTCAAGATCACAGGTCGCGTCAAGGAGCTGTTCAAGACGAGCAAGGGCAAGTATGTGGCCCCGTCGCCTATTGAGAACCTGCTCAACGCCGACTCTCGGCTTGAGATGTCTTGCGTAACAGGCGCCGCCCAGCCGCAGCCGTTTGCGCTCGTGATGCTCTCAGAGCAGCTGCGTAAGCAGCTCAAACAAGGTGGGAGCGACAGGGCGGCTATCGAAGCCGGAATGCGTGAGCTTCTCAAGAACGTGAACAAGCAAATCGAAGAGTTCGAGCAGCTAAAGTTCCTCGTCATCGTGGAGCAGGAGTGGCAGATCGAAAACGGCTTTTTGACGCCCACGCTCAAGCTCAAGCGCAACGTGGTCGAAGACACCTACGGCAAAAACGTTGACACTTGGTACGCCGCGAACCGTGATGTGATTTGGTTCGCGTGATGTGAGTGTTGGGCAGCGTTGTGCCGTTAGATGACAGCTGGCTGCCGTGTCCCCCCGAGGTAGAGTGAATCCCTAAGGGGGGGCATGCGCGCACCGTCGAGCAGGGTACGAGTGCTCAATGCGCACGAAGTTTTTTCTCAGGGCACCCACGTGGTGTACTGGATGACCTCGGCGCGGCGCCCGCTTTACAACTTCGCGCTGCAACACGCGCTGAACTACGCGCGCGAGTTCGAGGTTCCGCTCGTCGTCTTCGAGGCCTTGCGCGTGGGGTATCCGTGGGCGTCTGCACGCCTCCACAGCTTCATTTTGCAAGGGATGGCGAGCCACGCGCGCTACTTTGCAGGCACCAAGGCGACGTACTTTCCCTACCTGGAGCGGCAAGCAGGCGAGGGGGCGGGGCTGCTCGCAGCGCTTGCACAAGGGGCTTGTGTGGTTGTGGCGGACGACTCACCGGCATTCTTTTTCCCGCACATGCTAAAGGCCGCCAGCAAGAAGCTGGCCACGCGCCTGGAAGCAGTCGATACGTTGGGTCTGTTGCCTATGTGCGAAGCCGGGGGCCGCACCTTTGTGACGGCTTACAGTTTTCGGCGATTTCTGCAGAAAAAGCTGCCCGGCGAGCTCGTGCGCTTACCCATTGAGGAGCCGCTTCGCAGCGTGGATTTGCACGTCTTTAAGCTGCCTCGGGCCATCAGTCAGCGCTGGCCCCGCTTGACGACGCGCGAGCTGAGTAAGCCCGAGAAGCTGCTGGAAGAACTGCCTATCGATCACTCCGTAACAGCGGTGCATGGGACCGAGGGCGGATTCGACGCGGGGAGGCGAGTACTTGCCGAGTTTACGCAGCATGGCATCGCCCGTTATGCGGACCGAAATCATCCAGATGACGACGCGAGCAGCGGGCTCTCACCATGGCTTCATTTTGGTCACGTGGGAGCGCATCAGGTGATAGCGGCGCTCAAGGAAACGCAGCATTGGAACGGCTTGCCGAACGGGGCCACGCGCAACGGTACGCGCACAGGTTTCTGGGGGTTGAGCGAACCGGTTGAAGCGTTTTTGGACGAGCTCGTGACGTGGCGTGAGCTGAGTATCAACACGTGCGCCACACAGCCGCGCTACGACCACTACGACAGTTTACCGGATTGGTCGCGTCGCACGCTTGAAGCGCATGCACAGGATGCCCGTGAACCTGTGTACTCGTTGGCGCAGCTGGAGGCGGCTAAGACCTACGACGAGATCTGGAACGCGGCGCAGCGCCAGCTTGTGCGGGAGGGCCGCCTCCACAATTACATGCGGATGTTGTGGGGGAAAAAGATCCTCGAATGGAGTTCTTCGCCTCGCGTGGCGCTCAAGCGCATGGTTCATTTGAACAACAAATACGCGCTCGACGGACGTGACCCAAACTCCTATTCGGGGATCTTCTGGGTGCTCGGACGCTACGACCGCCCCTGGGCCCCCGAGCGGGCGGTCTACGGAACTGTCCGCTACATGAGCAGTCAGGCCGCACTTCGCAAGCTGCGCCTGAAGGACTATCTGGCGCGCTACTCGGAAGATGCGCTCAGCGCTTCGTGATGAGCGTGTGATGGCGATGCAGGCAAAGTCACTCAAGAAGAAGGCGCAACGTCGACCCCTTCGTGGACCTGATCGCTCGGATACAGAATCACGTGGACGTCTTCACTTACGCCCTGGAACACCTGCACCCAATCAGGCGTGCGCGCTCCGAGCTCTAGCGAAACTTTTTCGGCCTTTCCATTGCGGATGATGTACGCCGCCCAGTTTCCATCCGTGCGGAACGTGGCGCTCGCGGGAGCGACCAGCGCATCTTCAAGCATTGAGACGCGGATCTTCGCCTCGACGCGGTAGCCGTCGCTCAGAGCATTCCAGCCATCGGGCGGACCCATGGGGTCGAGCAAGATGGGCACTCGCTGCTCCTCCACACCGAGCGCGCTGCGTGTGGTGAAGGCAGATGGCTCCTTGCGTCGGACCCTGGCTTCGAGGGGAACCTCTCCGCCCCAGCGTTCGATGCGGGCTACGGCACCTTCCGCGATTTTCACGGCTTCGGTGCTCAGTACGTCGACGACGATTTCGAGCTTGGTCGGGTCGCCCACTTCGATGAGCGCCATTCCGGGTTGTACAACGCCTTCACTTTCTTGGAGCACACGCAACACGCGTCCACTTATCGGGGCCTTGAGTGTCAGCGCTGCTGGTGCCCGAGACGTGTCGGACATCGATGCGATGGCTGCGCGTGCCATTGCCAGCTCGTTGCTGGCCACGCGCTCACCGAATTGCGCCGCGGCGTAGTCTTCTTCGGCAGCGCGAAGTTGAAACTCACTTTGGTCGAGAGACTGCTTCGATGCGCCGTTTCCTGCATGTAGAGCGCGGTGCCGCGTCGCTTCGTCGCGTGCGAAGGAGAGTGCGACTTCAGAGCGCTTCACGGTCACGCGAGAGCGTTGGAGGTTTGCGTCGGACATGGCGGCGCGCGCAACGGCTTCGGAACGCGTGCGTTGGTCGAGTAGCCCTGGAGCAACGGGGGAGATTTGCACCAGCACGTCGCCCACTTCGACGCTGTCTCCAGGACGCAGTGTGATGCGTGCCATGTTACCCACGACAGGTGCGGAGACCAAGTAACGGGAACGTATGCGGGTCTTTCCTGATTCATCTACGGTGACTTCGAGTCTGCGTTTTTCGACCTTGCCTGTCACGACAGGAACAGGTTTGGGTACGAAGCCAAGTGAGATGAGCAAAGCCGCTCCCAGCAGCGTGCTGATGCTGAGGATACGCCCCACGATGCGTCGACGCTTCCGTTGGTCCATGGCTATTCTCTCGTTTTAAGAACTTCGATGAGGTCGAGCTTGTCGAGCTTGCGGCGGACAAGTAGCGCACTCATCACTGCAGCGGCTGCGGTAACGAGTGCTGCGAAGGAGTAGGTATGATGGCTGACGACGCTCGGGAAGCGGAAGGCTTCGGGGTCATTGATGGAGAGCATCATGCTGACGAGCAGGCGTCCGAAGAGCAGGCCGAGCGGGATGCCTAAAAGCACTTGGATGGAGAGCTCTCCGATGAGAATCTGCGAGATTTCTCCGCGCGTAAAACCGAGCACGCGCAGGCTTGCGAGCTCACGACTGCGCATGGAGAGAGAGACCCGCGCGTTGTTGTAGACGACCGACAACGCGATGGTGACCGCGAAGGCGGTGAGCACAGTCGAGAACGTGCTCATGGAATCGGCCGTCTGGCGGCGGAACTCAGCGATGACCAGATCCTTGCGCAAGACACCGGCTACCTGCGGCATATCGGTGATCTTTCGCTGTACTTCACTCAGATGCTCTCGCTCTACGGAGAGGGTGGCATCGGTGACGGCCGGTGCATCGCCGAGCAGGGCCTGCATCACTTCGTCGGTGGTGTGTACCCAAAGTCCAAGCAGTTCACTGAGGGTTCCTGTCATCGTGAGTAGCCTGGGAGTGCGGTCTCCTTGCAACGGTTCGATGTGGATAGGGTCTCCTGGCGCCACACGCAAAATCTTCGCGAGCGTATCGGTGAGCAGGACATCGCCAGGACGCAGGGGTACCTCTGCTCCCGATGCATCAAGTAGGGGGCGCATGGAGTGTCGCGCGGGGTGTCCGACGAGCACCACGTTTCGGTCGCGGTGGCCTGCGCGCACACGCACCGAAAGCCCGCGCTGCCATTGCACATCGTGTACGCCTGGAAGAGCGCGCAAAGCGTAGACGGAGGCTTCGGGGACGGGGCGCACGAAGCTCACGGCGAGCGACTCTCGCTGGGCCTTCTGCATGTAGAAATCGACGAGAAAGCCCATCGCATCACTAAAAAATTGTCCGACCACCAGGATGCCCGTGGCTGCGGCAATACCAAGCGCGCTGAGGGCCATGCGCATGGGGCGGCGCAGGGCTTCGCGCGCTATCATGCGGGCGGATGCGGATAGGCGCGACAGCAAGGCTGTGCTGAGCCGGCTCTGTTTGTACGCGGGGGGCGCAGCAGGACGCATCGCTTCGGCCGGTGGCAGTGCGATGACGCGTCGAACCGCTATCGCTGAGCCGAGAATGCCTGCGATGAGGCTGGCCAGGAGCGCACTTGCCGCAAGATCTGTACTCAGATTAAACGCAAGCCCAGGCATGCGATAGAATTTCACGTACAGCGCCGTGAGCCCTCGGCCGAGCCAGGCCCCCGTTCCGAGACCCACAGCTGCACCAGTGACGGCGATCAAGAGCGTGAGCTCAAGATAGTGGCGCCCCACTTCGAGGTTGGTGTAGCCCACTGCTTTGAGCGTGGCGATTTGCGGACGATCAAGCTCGATCAGGCGCGAAAGCACGACGTTCAGCAGGAATGCGGCCACCCCCAAGAAGATGATGGGAGCCAGCGTGGCCATGGTTGCGAGCTGCGCCATGTCTTGCTTGAGGAAGTAGTTGGAGAGCTGGCGATCTCGTCCGTAGGCTCCCAGTGAACCGTACCGGTCGAGGATCGCATCGAGGCGTTCGATGACCGAGGCGGGCTCGGCACTCGGCACGAGCTTGATGACGACGCTGTTGAATGCGCCTCGCATGTCGTAGGCCGCCTCGACGGCCTTGCGCACCATCCACAAGACAGCAAAGCGCTCGGGCGCTGGTGCCTGGGAGCCGGTGGGAACAGACAGCACGTACTCCGGCGACATGCCGATTCCGACTACGCGCAATGCACGCTCGCGACCCTCGATGACCACGCGCAACATCTGGCCAGGGCGCACGTCGTGGGTCTTGGCAAACATTTCGACGAGGACGACCTCATCGTCTCGCTCGGGGCTCGGTAAGCGTCCCGACACGAGGCGCAGACCGTTGATGGGTGGCAAGCCTGTGTCTGGAATCGATACGACTTGGGCTTGAGCGGGCTCGTCGAGCGTGTCGAGGGGGATGCGGGCGAAGCCGCTGACACGCGTGTAGACCGTGGCTACATCGGGCAGCTTTTCGAGCGTACTCACCAGCGTGAGGGGTGCGCGCTCGAGTTGTGCAAATACGTCGCCGAAGCGCTCTACGCTGTAATAGTGGTCGCGCGCGCGAATGATGGAAAGCCAGGTGCCGCGCAGGGTCACGAAGGCGGAAACGCCTGACGCGACCACCAACGCTATCGTGAGCACAGCACCGCGCATGTGCCAGATGTCGCGAAAGAGCTTTGTGGTGAGCGCGGTCACCAGCTCAGCTCTGAGGGCGCGCGGGGCGTGGCGTTGCGGCGCTCGTGCTGAATGCGTCCGTCAGAGAGCGTGAGGACGCGGTCGGCCATCTCACCTACCGGGGCGTTATGGGTGATGACAGCGGTCGCGGTTTTGAGCTCACGGTTGACGTGCTGAATCACCTCGAGCACGCGCACCCCTGTGCGGAAATCGAGCGCGCCGGTGGGTTCGTCGCAGAGCAAAATGTGGGGGCGCTTGGCGACGGCCCGCGCGATGGCTACCCGTTGCTGCTCGCCGCCCGAAAGTTGCGCTGGAAAGTGGTCGAGACGCTCGCTTAAGCCCACGAGCTCGAGCGCATCTTCGGGAGCAAGTGGGGAATCCACGATGTCCGTGACAAGCGCCACGTTTTCTCGCGCCGTGAGGCTAGGAATCAGGTTGTAGAACTGGAAGACGAAGCCCACGTGGTTGCGCCGATAGGCGGTCAGCTCTGCTTCCCGAGCGCGTGACAGGTTGCCGCCGCGATAGAGGACCTGGCCGTCGCTTGGCGTGTCGAGACCGCCCAGGATGTTGAGCAGTGTAGATTTGCCACTTCCCGATGCGCCCAAAAGCACCACGAGCTCACCTGGGTACAGAGCAAAGTCCACGTTTCTGAGCGCGTGAACGTGAACCTCTCCCATTTGGTAAGTTTTGCTGATGCCATGGGCAGCCAGAACAGGCTCGCGGACGTCGCTCTCGGCACTCGTTACGCTCACCGTTGCAGGGTGGGGCTTTATGCCTTTTCTGACAAGACCTTACCTTCTACTCAGACCTTCCGGAATACAAACGCACCACAGCGGCTACGTCTCTGACGTGCGGTCTGCTGGGGGCGGACTTGGGGCAGGGGCGAAGAAGGTTGTCCCAAGCATCATCCAAGCGATTTCAAGACCGCGAGGGCCTCGTCGACGTGCTGCGTCGCGTTGATCTGGGAGTTGAAGGCGTGGCGAATCGTGCCTTCCTTGTCGATCACGTAGGTCACGCGTCCTGGGAGCAGGCCTAGCGTCGCGGGCACGCCGAAGGCGCTCCGGACCTTGGCTCCCACGTCCGAGAGCAAGGAGAAGGGCAGGCGGTGCTTTTCGGCGAATGCCTTGTGCGACTTTTCGGAGTCCGAACTCACGCCCAAGACCTCAGCTCCCGCGTCGGTGAACACCGTGTAGTGGTCGCGGAAGGCGCAGGATTCCTTGGTGCATCCGGGTGTGTCGTCCTTCGGGTAGAAGTACACCACGACGTTCTTCTTGCCGCGAAAGCTGGCGAGGCTCACGGCGTTTCCGTGCTGGTCGTTGAGGCTAAAATCGGGAGCCTTGGCCCCTGCGACAAGCCCCGTGCTGCTCCCCATAATCGAATCTAAGAACCCCATGTCATTCCTCCTGGGCCAGAGCTTACTCGTTGTCGCGCTCGAGGCGAGATGCGCGTTCACCACGCATGATGCGAAGTTGGTCGACATTGGCCAGCCGAGCGCTGCGCCGAAACTGCGCTTCTTCAAATCGCCGGCATTCGTCGGGCGTTTCGACAAGCAAGGGAGGGACGCGCACCGGTTTTCCGTGCGCATCGAGGCTCACGAAGGTGAGGTAGGCCGACACGATGTGGCGGTGCTCGCCGCGAAAGCTGTTCTCAGCCAACACCTTGACGCCTATTTCCATCGAGCTCGTCCAGGCGCGATTACAGGCGGCCTTGACCAACAGGGTTTCGCCGTCTTTCGCTGGAGCGAGGAAGTGCACGGAGTCGACCGATGCTGTGACGCAGACATGGCCACTGTGGCGCTCCGCGACGACCAGGGCGATACGGTCGCACAGGCTCATGACGAGGCCGCCGAACACGGTGTAGTGGGCGTTCAAGTCGTTTGGGAAGATTTTGTATACGTGGTTGTCGACCACGGAGGCCGATACAGGTTTGGGAGCAGGGGAGAGGGCGCTGGCGTTCACGTTCAGCCTTTGGGGTTATTCCGCGCGTACGTCTCGAACGTGTAGCGCACGTCTTGGTCCTGGTGGGGGCCGTCTTGCCGAACTAGGGCGAAGACTGCGGGGAGCTCAGGCAGGAAGGTGTCGCAGCCGAAAGTCGCGTGCACCTGGGTCAACAATACCTGTTCGCATTGCGGATGCTGCAGCGCCTCCACGTACACACTGCCGCCGCCTATTACAAAGATGCGATCGACAGCGCGGTCGCTTGCTAGGGACGCGATGGCGGCATCTAGCGTGGAAGCCTGCGCGACCGAACTCGGCGCACCTAGGCTTGCGGCACGCGTTAGAACGACATTCTTACGGCCAGGCAGTGGGCGAAACTTTTCTGGGATCGATTCGTAAGTCTTGCGCCCCATCACCACTGCGTTTTGGCAGTTAGCGCGGGCTTCGCTCGTGACCCGCTTGAAGTAGGCCATTTCTCCCGGCAGACGCCAGGGTAGCGCGTTGCCACGGCCGATGCCTCGCGCTTGGTCTGCGGCGACGATGATGGTGAATCCCTTCACACCGAGACCTCAAAGCGAATGAAGGGATGGTGCTGGTAATCCAGCAGTTTAAAGTCTTCAAACTCCAGCGAATCGATGGGTTTCTTTGCTATCTCGACGCGTGGCGGCGACAGCGGAGCGCGACTCAACTGAAGCTTGAGGCCTTCGACATGGTTGAGATAGATGTGAGCGTCGCCGAGCGTGTGCACGAAAACACCGGGCACCAAGTTGCACTCCTGGGCGATGATCATCTGCAAGAGCGCGTAGCTGGCGATGTTGAACGGAACGCCCAGAGCGATGTCTGCGGAGCGCTGATACAGTTGCAAATCGAGGCGCCCGTTGTTCACGTAGAACTGGAACAGCGCATGGCATGGAGGCAGTGCCATGTGCGGAATGTCCGCGACGTTCCAGGCGCTGACGATGATGCGGCGCGAGGTCGGGTCGCGCTTGATGAGGTCGATGGCGGCTTTGATCTGGTCGATGCCCACGGTCTCGCGCGCACCGGACACGGGTGTGGTGTCGCGCTCGTGCGGCGTGAAGCTTGCGCCCCAGTTTCGCCACTGATGCCCGTAGACAGGACCAAGCTCGCCCTGTTTGTCTGCCCAAGCGTCCCAGATGGGCGTGTGCTGCGTCAGGTCTGAGCGGATGTTGGTGCTTCCGCGCAGAAACCACAAAAGCTCTCTCGCAACGCCGGTCCAGAGCACCTTCTTGGTGGTCAGCAGCGGAAAGCCGTCGCGCAGGTCGTAGCGAGTCTGCGCACCGAACACCGAAAGCGTGCCGGTTCCCGTGCGGTCTTCTCTTTTTTCGCCTTCGCGAAGGACGCGCTCCACCAGTTCCAAGTACTGCTTCATGGGGTTTCCTTCGCGCCGTTGGCGGCATCTCGTGCGTCTGTTTGCGAGTCTGCGGGCACGCTCTGTCCGTTGCATTGCGTGACTTCGTCGCCGGTCACTTCGGCGCGCAGGCCGTCTTGATACGAAAGCCACGCGTCGATTACGTGAGCAGGGGCGTGATGGTGCTCGAGCGTGTTTTTGAGCAGCTGGCGTCGACGGCCGAAGTGGCCACCCATGATCGAATGCCGCTTGTGTGCGTCGCGCAAACTGCGGCCCGTATAGGGAATTGGGGCGCCGAGAAACTCCGCCGCGTGCTCGTATTCCATGCGCTTGAGTCGTTCGCGATTCACGTGCGAAAACAGGTATCCGATCATCGTGTCGGCGTATACGCGGTCCACGAAGTCCGAGATGATGGCGTTGAGGCCAATCTCGCCGCCGATTTCTTCGAAGTACGACACCCAGCGCCCCCTCGGCCTATGCACAGCGGCTCGGCCAAGAGGGACTTATAGCGAATTGCGGGTACGCGTGCAGCGCGGCTGTGCCGGGGCAGAGGAGCTGCGGGGAAGGGGGCGATAGCCCGTCCGTTGCCCGCGATTTACCTCAAAACTGGTCCAATAGCGCTAGCCATACTGCGTACGTGAGCAGTGTTCCGAGGGCGATGGCGGCGTACCACAGGCGTGGTTCCGAGCGCTCTCGGATGTCTCGGTCTTGAAACAACGAGGGGGTGTCGACCGGGAAGGCATCGCGCAGCGCGAGCTGCAAGCCCTGTGCGGGCGCCCCTGTGCGGCTATGTGCTCGGCTGTTCGCTTTGGGCTGCTTCTGACGCGTGCGACTCCGCTTAGACTGGCCGCCCCGCAGCGCGGGTGCGAGCTGCACGCAGAGCAAGGACGAGCCAATCGTGAGTTCGTCCCCATGCGCAAGCTGCACCCAGCCCCGTGGCGGCAGTGTCTGGCCGTTGACCCGCGCCCGCACATCGTGCGCGAGTGGGCGAACGAGCAAAGCCTCGCCGGTGAAGGAAAGGAAGAGGGGCGAAACCCCAGGTGAGGCGATTTGCCAGTCGCATGTAGACGCCGCACCCACGGTAATCGTCGTCCCAGCGTCACACGCGCTGAAGACCCAAGCGCCACAGGCGGATACGCCGCGCGCGAGAATCAAGCCTGCGCGGTGGCCGCTGGTTCCATGACCATCGAAGATCGCCGTCGGGTTCATGTGAGCGAACCGTCGCAAGACATGTGCCGACTGCTCGCGTTACTGTGTGGCATCCGTGTGCGAATTTGCGACAATTTCGGGGCTTTTGTTGCACTCTGTGCGATTCGGAGAATACAGCGTGAATATGTTCGCTCGTGTGCTCGGCCTGAAACATCCGGACCCCACGTGGTTTAAACCCGCGCACTGGCCAACCCCGCACGGAGTCACGCTGCAGTATCTGGGTACCGCAGGCTTCGTTGTCTCGGGACACGGTCATCGCATCGCTCTCGACCCGTACATCTCGCGCATTCCTCTGACGCGCTTGTGGTCCCCGTTGCGGACCGATGAGGCGCTGTTGGCGCAGGTGATTCCGCACGCAGAGGATGTCTTCGTGGGGCATGCTCATTTTGACCACGTGCTCGACGCGCCGAGTCTGTGCCTGCGTACGGGTGCACGTCTGATAGGTTCGCGCGCGGTTCTCGAGGTGGGGCGCGCCGCGGGGCTGCCCGAGGTACAGCTGCACGAGACCGCTGGTCGGGAGGCCATCCAGAGTGGGCCGTTTCGCGTCACGGGGCTTCCGTCGCGTCACGGCAAGGTGCTGTTCGGCAAGGTGCTGTTCCCGGGCGATATCACGGAGCGCCCGTCTTCGCCGCCGCGCATCACGGAGCTCAAGCACGGGTTAGTTTTGAGCTGGCATCTCGAGTTCGGTGGCTTCTCGATGGTCCATATCGATACCGCCGATTTCATCGCCGACGAGCTCGCCCATGTGCGCGCGGATGTGCTGTGCCTGTGCGCGGCAGGCTTCCGCTATCGCCCGAACTACGTCGCCGAGGCCATCGCACTCTTGCGCCCGCGATATGTCATCCCGTGCCATTGGGACACCATGGTGACGCACATCCATGCGGAGCCCCATGTCTTGCCTGGCCTTGACATGTCGCGGATGCTGCGCGAGATCGAAGCGGCTTCCGCTCAACCTGTGATGATGCCGATGCTGAGCAGTCTTCAGTTCTGAAGCGTGCAGCGCTCGCTCAGCGCAGGCCTTTTTCCACGATATAACGCTGAGTAAACGTGGCCTTGTCGGCGTTGCCCTCGACCGTGGATTTCGCGACGAAATGCTCGATGATGCTGCCGAGTCCGAAGATGCGGCAGGCCACCGTGTTGGTGCTCAGCTGCTCGACGCCGTCTGCATTTTCATCGAGCCGCACCACGCCGCGAATCTCCACGCGCTCGCCGATGACGGCAGGCAGCATGCGATACGACCAGCGCTTCTCCTGGGCATTGAACTCGCTTACCTCGTCGAGCGAGACGCAGTCGCCGACGACCTTGCGAATCGCCGCGGGGGCATCGATGGGCTTCTCGAAGCGCAGCCTGCGCCGCATGCCCGTTTCGTAGCTCCCCTCGTGCTCGATTACTTTCATGCTGATGCAGCCCAGTGCTTCCCGAAATAAGCGCTCCTGGTACTCGAGGCTCAAACAGAGCTCTCTCCAGTAGGTCTCGGCAGAAACAGAAAAGCGCTGACGGTACTCGGCTTCGATCACGAAAGTCCCTGTTCTCTCAGGTACGCGCAAGTCAGGCGGACGCCCTCGTCCAAGTTCACCCGTGGCTCGTAGCCCAGGTCGCGTCTTGCCTTGGCGATGCTGAAGTAGTGATGGCGAACCATATACCGGACCGCGAAGCGCGTCATCCCGTCCTCAGCGTTGAGTGTGCCGCCGCGCAGGGTGTCGATGCCCTCCTTGATGGCCGCAGCGGTGTACACAATCGGATAGGGCATGCCTGCAAGGATGCTGGGTAGCTTGAGCTCGGCCAGAATTTTTGCGACAAACCCGAAGAACGGCATCGGTTCGCCGTTGGTGATGAAGTAGACTTGCCCTGCGGTCTGGCTGCCGGGGCGGAGCGAGGTGTCTGCGAGGAGCAGTGCATCCACGAGATTTCCGACATACGTAAAGTCGGACAACTTGCGATTGAACAGCCCGACAGAAAAGCGGAGCTTGCCTGCTTTGGCTTTGCTCAAAATCGCAGGAATAAAGCGCTTGTCGCCTGGACCGAAGACGACGTGGGGCCGAATCGCGCAGGTCAACACACCGCGCTGTCCACTGGCTGCCAAGATTTCTTGCTCGGCGACGATCTTGCTGTCAGCGTAGGGCGCTTGGCTCTTGCGAGCATAGGGTAGGGTCTCGTCGCCGTTTTCGATGTCACGACCTTCATACACCGCGCTAGCGGTACTCACATAGATGAGCTTCGTCACGCGGGCCGCCCAGCACGCGCGCAGCACGCTGCGCGAGCCACCGAGATTGACCGACCACACGTCGTCTTCGCGGTTGTGCTTGGTGTGCACAAGGGATGCGTTGTGAAAGACGCTGGTAACGCCTTGGCACAGTTCGGTGAGCTTTTCAGTGTCGCGAATATCCACGCGCTCAAAGCGCATGTCGTCACGCCAGGGCTCTCCGAAGGGCTCCACGACGATGACTTCGTCGCCGCGCGCAATCAATGCGTCTACCAGGGCTCGCCCCACGAAACCCGAGCCTCCGGTTACCAGTGATACCTGCTTCGCCGTCATGTTGGCGATGATGGTTCGAAAAATAGAATCGTCAATCCAAAAACTGGTTTGCTCGCTTCTCGTCTGTGAGTACAGTGCCTGGTCATGGGCAAGCACGACTACGGCCAGCGCAAAGCTGCGCCTCCAAGCTTCGAAGAGGCCAACAACCTGCGTCAGCGCGCACGCGTGGCGGGGCTCGATCCGAATTATTGGTATCCGGCGTTGAAGTCGAGCGATCTCAAGAAGGGTGCCGTAAAAGAGGTGGTGTTTTGGCGCCGCTCTTTCGCTGTGTTCCGCGGCCAGGATGGCGAAGTGCGCTGCGTGGAAAACCGCTGTGCGCACCGCAATCTCAAGCTTACGTTGGGCGAGGTTGAAGGCTGCACGCTGCGCTGCGCCTATCACGGCTGGGCCTACGATGGCGCGGGTTGTCTCGTGGACATGCCCCATAACGACTTCGGCAAGAAGCTCAAGATTCAGCTCGAGACTTTTCCTGTGCTCGAGCGCTACGGAATGGTCTGGTTTTTTCCCGGCGACGCAGCGCTCAGCACCCAGCACACCGTGCCTGCAATTCCCGAGGTCGAGGGCTCAGATCCGTGGGCTCACGGCGTGATCGACTTCCATTGGAAGGGCCATCACTCGATGATCTTGGACAATGTCAGCGACTTCACGCACGGATACCTGCATCGCAAGTGGCGTCCGTTCGAAGGCGATACGCTGCTCTCGCTCGAGGAGCAGGATGATCGCGTCTTGATTCAGTACGACGCGAAGATCGCCGCTGCGAAGATCATGGACGTGCTCATCGACCGCAAGGCCCACGCGGGGACCTCGCACTATTCGTGTTACGAGTATCCGTACCAGTGGTCGAACACGGAAGAGTTCGTCAAGCATTGGCTATTCGTGCGGCCCATCGACGAGAAGAACACGGAAGTATTCTTCCTGTTCTACTACAGCGATTTCAAGGTTCCGTTCTTGCCGCTCAAGCTGCCGCGCAAGTTGATGACGCCGCTCATTCGCGTGGGGCACGAGTACTTGGTGCGTCCTCTGTTCAACGAGGACGGTTGGGCCGTGCGCATGGAGCAGGACGGCTACGACAACCACTGGGACGCTCCGCTGGCCGAGGTCAATCCTCAGGTCCACGCCTTCCAGCGGCTCACGGTTCGCAAATGGGAAGCCTACCTAGAGAGCCAAAATCTTACGCCCCTGAAGCGCAAAAAGAACGCACGCGCGGAGAATGCAGATGCCTGAGCTCATCGACGTCAAAAGCGAAAAATCGGTCCGCGACGCGCTGAAAGCAGCCGAAAGCCGCGGCATTATCGAGTGCTATGAGCCCGCTACGCGGAAGGTGCTCGGCAGCGTGCAGGTCACAGCGCCCGAAGCACTGCCGGGTATCATCGCGCGCGCTAGGCAGGCTCAGGGGCTATGGGCCAAGACCTCGTTCGACGAGCGGCGCAAGGTCATCGGCCTCATCTTGGATCACGTGCTCGCGCACGCCGATGAGTTGTGCGAAATCATCTCACGCGATTCCGGCAAGACGCGTCACAACGCCATGTTGGGTGAGGTGTGGCCGGTTGTCGCCAAGGCGCGCTGGACGATGGCGAACGGCGAAAAGCACCTGTTGCCGGAGACCGTTTCGTCCGGAGTATTTCTTCACAAGAAGGCCCAGATTGAGTTCGCTCCGCTGGGCGTCATCGGCGTCATCGCGCCCTGGAACTATCCGCTGCAAAACATCCTGGGTCCGGCGATCCCGGCGCTGATGGCGGGCAACGCGGTGGTGGTGAAGGTCAGCGAATGGGTGGCCTGGTCTTCGAGCCGCTTCCAGCAGATTTTCGATGAAGCCTTCAAGAAGGCGGGCTACCCGGTGGAGCTTGTGCAGATAGTCAACGGCTACGCCAAGACGGGCGCAGCACTCGTGTCTTCTGGAGTCGACAAGATCATCTTCACGGGCTCCATGGAGAACGGCAAGCGCGTGCTTGCGCAGGCCGCGGAGACGCTGACGCCCGTGGTGCTGGAGCTAGGCGGAAAAGACCCGCTCATCGTCTGCGACGACGCGCATCTCGAACAAGCCGTGCACGCTGCGCTGACGGGATGCTTCATCAACTGCGGTCAAAACTGCTTGGCGAGCGAGCGCACACTGGTGTTCGAATCGGTCTACGATGCGTTCGTTGCGAGCGTGGTGGAGCAGGCCCAGGCGCTGCGCCAGGGGGAACCGCTATCTGGCCCGACCGTGGACCTCGGCGCCATTGTGTCGCCGTTGCAGCTCGACCTGATTGAAGCCCAGGTCACAGATGCCGTGCGTCAGGGCGCACGTCTTGTGGTGGGCGGCAAACGTGTGCTGTCTGACAAGGGACAGTACTTCGCGCCCACGGTGCTCGCGGATGTCACGCCCGAGATGCGCATCGCCCAAGAAGAAACCTTCGGACCTATCATGTTGATCATGCGCGTGAAGGACGAAGCCGACGCGTTGCGCGTGGCCAATGGCACAGCGTTCGGGTTGGGCGCAACCGTGCTCAGCAAGAGCCGTTCGCGCGCCAAGCGCATCTCGCAGGCACTGGTGGCGGGCAACATCTCGGTCAACGATTTCGGTCTCACGTATATGGCGATGGACCTGCCTTTCGGCGGCGTTCGAGGTTCAGGCTTCGGACGCTTGAACGGTCGTGAAGGGATTCGCGCCTGCACAAACATGAAGGCGGTGCTTTCGGATCGCTTTCCACTGCACTTCCCAGCCAAGGTTTTTCCGGTTGGCGATGCCGCGGCGGACATGTCCCGCGAGGTCATTCGTGTGCTCTACGCGCGAAGCCTAGGGCAGCGCGCGGATGCGCTCGGGAAGCTCTTGGGCCTGGCGGTTAAACGGGGGCGGGCATGAGCTCGCACGAACAAACGTTCGACTATATCGTTGTCGGCGGCGGTTCCTCGGGCTGCGTCGTGGCGGGAGAGCTCGCCACGGAAACGCGGCTCGATGTGGCCCTGGTCGAGCTCGGTGATGATGCAGAAGATCATCCCGAGACGCTCGAAGCAGACGGCTACAAGCACGCCTTCGCAAACGACGACTTGCTGCTTGATAGGTTCACGACGCCGCAGCCGCACTGCAATCAGAGTCGCTTGTTTGTGGGTTCAGGGCGTGGGCTCGGTGGCAGTGGATCCATCAACGGCATGGTCTACACGCGCGGCGCACGCCAGGACTACGCGGCGTGGCCCCGCGGCTACCAGTACGACGATCTAGCGCCCTTGTTTCAGTCGCTCGAAGACAAACTCAGGGTGCGTCCCAGGGCTGCGACCGAGTTCACGGAGACGTTCGTCAAGTCTGCCGAGCAGGCGGGCTTTCGTCGCAGCGAGAATATGAACGATGGTGACCTGTCCGGCGTCATCGGCTACGAAACCATGAACTACGAGGGCGCTCAGCGGCGCAGTTCGTATGTGTCGTTCGTGCGTGATGCGCGGATGCGGCCGAACCTTCACGTCTTGACCCGTACGGTGACGCGGCGTGTGGTGTTCGAGGGCAAGCGTGCGGTGGGCGTCGAGGTCGAGTCGAATGGTGAGGTGCGCGTTTTACGAGCGCGCCGCGAAGTGATCCTTTGTGCAGGTGCGCTCGAGACACCGAAGCTCTTGATGTTGTCCGGAGTAGGGCCTGCCCGGGAACTGATGAGGCACGGAATTCAGGTGGTGAGCGATGCGCCCGGCGTGGGCGAAAATCTGCACGACCATCCGAATGTGGCCATGTTCTTTATCGGCAAGCGTCCGGTAGACTCGTTCTACCCGCAGCTTTACGGCTTTCACCGCGCCAATCTGAAGAGCGATTTGCCAGCCGGGCAGAGTGACACTTGCTACGTGATGTATCCCGCGCGCTCGTCTTTGCGCGAAGCGGCGATGCGCATGCTGCCTACAAAGCTCCCGCAGCCTCTCTACGGCAAGACCTCCAAGGCCGTGATTCGAGGAGGGATTGCAGCTGCCACGAGTTTGTTGCCCGTGCGTGCGGGGATTGAGCGCGTATGGGGCTGCGTCGTCATCCTCGGTAAGCCGAAGAGTCGCGGAAAGCTCAGTCTGGCTTCGCGCGACCCGCGGGCTCAGGCGTCGGTTGATCCGGGCTACTTCACGCATCCCGAGGACATGGAGACGATGATCCACGGCGTGCGTCTCGGCCGCCGCATCGCAAAAGCTGCGCCGCTCAAGAGCTGGGGCAATCTGCCGCTCTTGCCCATGCGGGCCGACAGCGATAGGCAGATTCAGCGCTTCATCGAGGGCAACCTGATGACAACCTTCCACTACGCGGGCACCTGCCGGATGGGGGAAGATTCAAGCGCGGTGGTAGACCTCGACCTTCACGTGCGCGGTGTGCGCGGGCTGCGTGTCGCGGACGCTTCTGTGGTGCCGGAAACACCGGTTTCCGCCATGAATGCACCGAGCATGGTGCTCGGTCTCAAGGCGGCTCGGCTGATTCTGGCCACAAAACGCAGTGAAAACACGAGTCCTGGTGACGTCAGCGGAGAACGAGAGGCATGGGGCGGTTGAATCCGAAAGACGGCGCTAAGCGTGCCAAGGCAGAGATGTATCGCCGCCTCATTCTCGAGGCTGCAGAAGGCATTTTTGCGAGCGCCGGATTCGAAGACGCCAAGATTCAGGATATCGCGCAAGCCGCGGGTCTATCCCAAGGCACGCTTTATACGGTATTTCCCGGCAAAGCCGAGGTCTACGAAGCCATTCAGGAGCAGCGCGGGCGAGAAATCTTGGAGAGCATTTTCCGTGCGCTCCAGGGGTACGAAGGGGTGCTCGATGCTGCCATGCGCGGAATCGAGGCCTATGTTCGTTCGCTCATCGAGCGCCCTGCCTATTTGAAGATGCACTTGCGCGAGGGGCTGTCGTGGACAGAGCGCGCTTCCATGCGTAGCGATGAGCAGCTCGCGACCTGGGAGCGCGGCATTTCACTCGCCGTAGACTTACTCGCCAAGGGCATTCAAAACGGATACTTCCACGGGGATAATCCCCCTGAAATTCTCTTGAAGATGATGATTGCGAGTCATCAAGTTCAACTCAAGGACTGGCTCGACCGCGGCGCCCAAGCGAGCGAGGTCGATACATTGATTGCTCGCATGCAGAGCCACTTTGTACGCGCCTTTGTGCATGAGGCATGTGTGCAAGCGAGCAAGGGCCACAAGCGAGTGAGCGGTTAGGAAATTTATGCAGACACTAGTCAGCGTCTCGGCGGAGAAGGGTGGCGAAAAAGCCGCTCCGAACCAAAACTACAAGCAGCTCCCGCAGGTGTCAGGGAGCCTGCCGCTTCTGGGTCACAGCGTGGAGTTTGCGCGCGATCTGCTCAACCTCTTGCGTCGGGCCCATGAGGAACACGGCGAGGTTGCGGAACTCAAGGTGTTCGGACGCGGCATCGTGCTCTTGAGCGGTCCAGACGCGCAGGAAGCCTTGTTTCGTGCGCCGGACGATATCCTGAGCCCGAACGAAGCCTACAAAATCATGACACCGGTGTTCGGTAAGGACGTCGTCTACGATGCGAGTCCAGAGCGCATGGCGGAGCAGCTCGGAATGCTGCGCCCTGCGCTGCAAGACAAGCGGATGCGAACCTACGGCGAAATCGTCGCCGAGGAAACACGCCGTGCCGTGGCGCCTTGGGGCGAGTCCGGCGAGCTCGATCTGGTCGAGTTTTGTGCACAGCTTACGAACTACACTTCCACGCATTGTCTCATTGGGCGCGAGTTTCGCGAGCAGATGAGCGAAGAGTTCGCGCGGGTCTACTACGACCTCGAGCGCGGCGTGACCCCCGCGGCGTACATTCACGCAAACTTGCCGATTCCCTCGATGATCAAGCGCAATAAGGCGCGTGCTCGTCTCGTGGCGATGATCGAGGAAATCGTGCAGCAACGTCAGGAAAGTGGGCGCGTCGGCGAAGACTTCCTGCAGACGCTGATGGACGCGCGCTACAAGACCGGCGAGAAGCTCAGCCCGCACGAGATTACGGGCATGTTGCTCGCGTCGATGTTCGCAGGGCACCACACGAGTAGCGTCACCACGGCATGGACGCTGATCGAGCTTATCAAGCATCCGGATTTTCTGGACCGCGTGCTCGCGGAACTCGCTGAGGTCTATAAGCCCGGCGACGACGTGACGTTTGCTTCGCTCAGGCAAATCACGTTGACCGAGCTCGCGGTGAAGGAGGCTCTTCGGCTTCATCCACCGCTCTACATCCTGTTGCGTTCTGCACTCGTCGACTTTGAGTACGCAGGATACCTATTGCCTAAGGGAACCTGGCTTGCCACGTCGCCTTGGGTATCCCATCGCATGCCGAGTGTCTTCTCGAATCCGGAGCGCTTTGATCCGGATCGCTTCGGCCCAGGTAGGGAAGAGGACAAGAAGCAGTTCTCGTTCATCGCGTTTGGTGGTGGGCGCCATAAGTGCCTCGGGAACGCCTTCGCGTTGCTGCAAGTGAAGACAATTTTTGCCATTCTGTTGCGCGGCTTTCGCTTCGAGTTGCTGCACGACCCCATCGTGCCCGAAAGTGGGCTCGTGATGGGACCGAAGAAGCCGTTCCGTGTTCGCTACCGTCGCCTGCTGCCGAATGGCACCTTCTGAAGGAAAATCGCCATGAAAATCCAAATTGATTGGGGGCTTTGTCAAGGGCACGCCAACTGTACGGGAGATGCCCCCGACGTTTTTCAGGTCGACGACGATGGTAAGCTTACGGTTCTGATCCCAGAGCCCGGCGAGGAACTGCGCAGCCAGCTCGAGTTGGCCGTTCGATACTGCCCCACGGGCGCGATTCGTATCGAGGGCTAGCCGCCCTTCAGGGCTCGCGCATCCACGGCGCATGAGGCAAGGTACGGGGGTGCATGCTTCTCCCCCAGGTTTCCGCGAACGCACCGCGCTACGGCTTCTCGCTTGCGCGTTCGGCGGTGTGGTCGTGGCAGTTGCCGCTTCGGCGACAGGGTGCGGCGGTTCGCCTGTTGATCAGGCTGCCTCAAAGGACGCCGGGCAGTGGTCCCAGTACGATGCGTCGGTTTTGGAGCCAACCGATGCTGCCCGGCCCCAGGATTCTGGCATGCCCACAGATGGCGGCAGCGGGCGCTGTAAGCGTACAAACCCGCTGCGCGAGCCCTTCTTTGGCGACTTGCACGTGCATACCGCGCTCTCGCTCGATGCGAACTTACAGGGCACGCGCCTCAGGCCAGCAGATGCATATCGGTTCGCGCGCGGCGAAGAAGTCGGGATTCCGCCGTACGGCAAGTCGGGCGAACCCCTGCGGACGCAGCGCATTTTGCGACCCCTCGATTTCGTTGCGCTCTCGGATCATGCGGAATTTCTCGGTCTCGTAACGACCTGTCTTACGCCCGAGCTTCCGGGCTACGATTCTTCCGAGTGCGTGCAGTATCGAGAAAAACCTGACACGGCGTTTCTCTTCATGAACGGGCAGCTGGCAGCCGATCAGGCCTCGGCCGGGTACAAGCCGCCTTGCACCGAAGCGAACAGCTTCTGCGGCTCGGCCGCTCTCAGCACTTGGAACGAAGTGCGCAAAGAGGCCAAGGCCGCCAACGATGAGACTGACGAGTGCGCATTCACGGCCTTCGTTGCGTACGAATGGTCGGCGTCGCCCGGCACCCAAAATCTGCATCGGAATGTAATTTTTCGCGGTGACACAGTGCCATCGTTGCCGTTCACGTACTTCGATGGGAGCGAAGAGGAGCAGCTTTGGGACGCCCTCGACAAGGATTGCCTCAAAGCTGAAAGCGGCTGCGATGTGCTGACGATTCCGCACAATTCGAACCTCTCTGCAGGGCTCATGTTCGAGCCGGTGAATGCGAAGGGGCAACCTTTCGATACGGACTACGCGACGCGTAGAGCTGCGTTCGAGCCGCTCGTCGAGATCTTCCAGCACAAGGGGAGCTCAGAGTGCTTGCCGGAGATGGGGCCAGACGAACTCTGTAACTTCGAGAAAATGCCGTACAACACACTGGGCAGCGTGACATTGGGCATCTTGCCTGACCGTCTGGTGCCAAGTGACTTCGTGCGCGATGCGCTCGGCCAGGGCTTACGCTTTCAGCAGTCGCTCGGGGCGAACCCGTTTGCTTATGGTTTTGTAGGCAGCACCGACACGCATATGGGAACTCCGGGAGCCACGGATGAGACGAACTTCGTGGGGCACGGGGGCGCAGGTTCAGGCGCACGTGAAACCTTGCCCGAAGGCTTGACCGACAAAGTTTGGCTCAACCCAGGTGGACTCGCAGTGCTGTGGGCGGAGGAAAACCACCGGGATGCGTTGTTCGATGCCATGCGTCGGCGAGAGGCCTACGGAACAAGCGGTACGCGGATCGTGTTGCGCTTTTTTGGTGGCCCAGATCTACCGAAAGACCTGTGCAGTGCGCCCGATTTTGTGGCGCAGGGCTATCGAAGCGGCGTTCCCATGGGAGGCGAGTTGGGCGTGGCTGCGGGAGCCCGTCCGAGGTTTGCAGTTTGGGCCCAACGCGACGTCGGTACGAAAGCCGAGCCTGGCACGCCTCTGCAGCGCATCCAGATCATCAAGGGATTTCTCGAAGGCAATGAAGTCCGCTACGCCATTCACGATGTCGCAGGGAGCGCGAGCGACGGCTCTGTGAATACGGAGACCTGCGAGCGTAGTGGCACGGGTCACGATGAGCTGTGCAGCGTTTGGGAAGATCCTGCTTTTCAGCCAGACCAGCAGGCCTTCTACTACGCGCGCGTGCTCGAGATGCCGAGTTGCCGTTGGCACGCGCTGCAGTGCAGCCGCGCTGGGATTACGTGCAACTTGTTTGGCGCGAGTAAGCCTGGCTACGACGGTTGCTGCGATACGAGCTACCCGAAGCAACAACAAGAACGCGCGTGGTCGAGTCCCATCTTCTTTCGCGCGCCATGATCCTGCGTAACCTCAGTGTCTTTTTCCTGTCGGGCCTTTGCCTGTTTGCGCTCAAGCGGGTGGTCGCGCCCGAAGAGTCTGAACCGGTGCTCGTCGTGCAGGTTTCCCCCGCTGCATCCGAAGCCGAGGTGACGTTTGCGGTGGACGAGGCCGTGTTGGTCGAGACCGCGCTTGCCCATGGTGGAGCGCTACTCGATCCAGTGGTGCGCGAGCAGCTTTTGACGAGCATGCGTATCGACGCGAGCGACTTGGATGAAACGGAAGCGAAGCTGCTCGAGAGGGCCCTCTCACTCGGAATCCACAAGGTGGACCCCGTGGTGAAGCAGCGCCTGGCTTATCAAGGCGAGCAATTGCTATCCGGGCGCATCCGCGCGATGCAGCCCACGGATGCTGCGCTCAGCGAGTATCTAGGCCAACATGCGGCTCGGTACCGAGAGCAGAGGCGGCTATCTTTTGCCCACGCGTTCGTGAGCCGTGCGCGCTTTGGCGACCGATTAGAGTTCGAGACAAAGGCGCGTGGCAGCCGGCTTGAGGCCGATGCACCGAAGCCTGAAGACGCGTTTCGTTACGCTGATCCCACCATCTTGCCGTTGGAGATCAAGCGTGCATCCAAGCGCGAAATCGCAGCGCGTTTTGGCGATGCCTTCGCGAATGAGCTCGAAGCGCTCAAAGCGGG
>CAZEWA010000029.1:0-35351 GCA_964515685.1 uncultured Polyangiales bacterium
AAGTTGGGTTTCGCTGCGAGTGTTCGGGCGATACCCAAACCGTCGATGAGATGTGCGTGCCACGTGTAGCGACCAACCCGTGCGCCACAGGTCACGGGGGCTGTGCCGCCGAAGCTGCTTGCGAAGTAGAAAAGCAGAACGCCGTGTGCACTTGCAATGAGGGGTTCGTCGGTGATGGACGAAGCTGCCGATCCAAGGTGCTTTCTGTCGATGCCAATGATAGCCGTTCATGCGCCATTCTTGCGGATCGTAGCCTCTGGTGCTGGGGCGAGATTCCGATGCGCGTCGGGTATGAGAACGATTGGCAGCAAGTGGCAGTCGGACTGAATCACGTGTGCGGTTTGCGCGCGGGTAAGATTTTTTGCTGGGGCAGCAATCACGAGGGCTCACTTGGAAATGGTGAGGGGCCGGATCAGGTTGAGCCAGTTCAGGTAGGACAAGACGAAGATTGGACGGCTGTGAGCGCCGGAGATGGTCGAAGCTGTGGGCTTCGGGGGACGCGGCTATTCTGCTGGGGCAAGTCGCAGGCATATCCTAAGGAGCTTTCTGGAGAGTGGACAGCGCTCGGCCGTGGGGCGTCCATGGGCCTACGGAATGGCGAACTCTGGACGAGTGTGGACCCGTCTGAGCGCATCGGTGATGCGAAGGACTGGACAGAAGTCAGTAGTCAGCAGCCGGGCCGCCATTGCGGGTTGCGCTCTGGGGCCTTGTGGTGCTGGGGATACAACGGGCAATCGACGCTAGGCTTGGGCGATGGACTGAGCGTGTTGGTTGAGGCACCGAGTCGTGTGGGAAGTTCCTCGGACTGGGAACAGGTTTTCGTCGGTCGCCACATCTGTGGCATCCGCAGTGGTGAGCTTTGGTGCTGGGGATACAACGACGACGGACAGCTAGGTCTGGGCGTAGCTGCTGCGGGATCCGTGGTTTCTGCGCCCGTACATATCGGCACGCACAGCGGCTATCAAGCTGCTGCAGCAGGCGCCGCGCATTCCTGCGCTATCCGGCAGGACGAGCTTTATTGTTGGGGCAACTCTAGGAGCGGAGCTTTGGGGCAACCTGAGTTTGCGACGCGCATTGTACTCGACCCTAAAGTCGTTCCCTTTTCCGTCCCTTGGAACGTCGTGGACGCGGGCGGAAGCGACGGCTGTGGCATCGCGGAAGGCGCGCTGTGGTGCTGGGGGAAGGGACAGGGATTTATCCCGACGCAAGTCGACACGAATATCGGCTGGCAATCCATCGCGACGACCGGCAGCGAGTATCTTGCCTATCGCTGCGGAATCCGCGCAGGCGGCCTCTACTGCTGGGGGCACGCCGGACCCGAGCTAGGGCTCGGAGCCTCGCTCAATGCCGAGTCTCAGGCCTTGCCGACGACTGTCGGCGATCAAACCGACTGGACGTCCATCGCTACGGGCGGTGTCGCCTGTGGAATCCGTGGCGACGACAGTCTCTGGTGCTGGGGGCGTAACGTGGCTGGCAGGCTCGGTCTTTCCGCTGTGGCGCATGACGCAACGCAAGCTGAACCGGGCAACGTCGTGCCGGGTTCGATGTGGCGGAAGGTAAGCGTCGGCAACCGCCATGTCTGTGGCATCCGCAAGAACGGCACCGTGTGGTGCTGGGGAGCTAACGACTACGGTGCGCTCGGTCTCGGCGAGGCTCAGCTTGGAATCGATCAGTCGGTTCCCCAACTCGTGGGAGCGGCAAGCGATTGGCTCGATTTGGCAACGGGCGACGGCCACACCTGCGGAATCCGTTCGGACAAATCCCTCTGGTGCTGGGGCAAAAACAGCTTTGGGCAGCTCGGTCTGGGAGAAGAGACCTACAATCAAAACCAATACGAACCGACTCGTGTAGGGAGAGACGTGGGCTGGAACCAGATAGTGATCGGTACGGCCCATTCCTGCGCGATTCGCGGACAAGAGCTTTTTTGCTGGGGGCTCAACGACAAGGGCCAGGTCGGTACGGGAGTACGGGACTCGCGCGCAGGCACTGCGCTACCTACCAAAGTTCTCAATGACGTCGTTTCAGTGACTGCAGACGCGAACGTGACGTGTGCCGTCTCCAGCATCGGTAAGATGAGTTGTTGGGGCGATAATTCGGTTGGTCAGGCCGGCCAATTTCCAGGGGCGGCTGAGGTCAGTGGTCCCGTGCTCTTTACACCGGGCGATGAAGGCCGCTAACTTTGCTATTTCTGATTGCAGGGCCGTTCTGACTCGCGCCGATCCTCCCCAGAAGCCCCACGGCGTGCCTCTGGTCCCATCGCGATCGCGTGGTACACAGCCGCATGCGTTACTTGTGTGTGCATTGTGATCACCGCTTTGATGTCGAGGGAACCGACGTTCCGTCCCGGTGCCCGAACTGCATGCGCGCAACGGGCGTCAAAGCGCTTGTCGAGCCGTCCGTAAAGGCGCCTTCGCCTTCAGCGGGTGCATCGAATTCGCGTAAATTCGGGCTAGGTTTGCTTGGGATTTCGCTGCTAGCAGCTGGCTTCGGCGCTTGGGCGTGGGAGCGCAACACGCCCCCGCCGGCCCTCGACGATGTGTCCGCCTGGAGCGACAGGCAGCTCGAGAGCGTGCTCAGCGCCCAGCAGGTCGACGCAGGCGGGCTCGAGAAGCTGCTGGTGGCGGACGACGCCATCGAGGCCTTTGCCGAGCAAGCAGTGGCAGGAAGCGGCGACACCAAGGCAAAAGGCCAGGCTATCACGCAAGCCCTACGCGCCCGTGCAAGCGCCCAAGGCTTCAAGGTTTGGTCCTTGGGCGAGCCACGGCCTTCGGCGCCTTTTACGGCTGCTGAGACCCTAAAGCGCATACAAAAAGACGGCGCGCGAGAGGAGCTATATCCACTCGAGGTGGCGGCCCTGGCGGTGAGTGCCCTGCGTAGCGTGGATGTGCCGGCGGGCATCGCTGAGTTGGTTCAAGTTCCGGGCGAGCGCGCGCCGCTCGAAGGCGCAGGTTACCTCGGCTATTTCGTGGTCGCGATTCCCGAGGGCGAAGGGGTGCTGTGGTTGGATCCGTACGGGGGCCGGACGCTTTCGGGGGCCGAGAAGGTCTCGCGCGTTTCGGATGCGGCTGCGGTCGGCGCGGCCCTCTCGCTGCGCGCCATCTACGAGGTCGCGTACGCGGGTGACCCCAAGAGTGCACTCCAAACCTCGTCGCATGCTCTCAAGCTCGCGGCGCAGCTCCCCACGGTGCGCACGGCGCGAGGGGTTATCGTGCTGAGCGGCAAGATGGTCGAGCAGGGCTTGCAGGAGTTCACAGCGGCAAGCCAAATGCGAGCCGATGCGCCGCGCCTACACAATCTTGCGAGTGCCAAGCTCATGCTCGGCGATTTCGACGGCGCAGGCGCTGACCTCACACGGGCGCTGGATAAAGCCCCAGATTTCGCTGCAGCACGTGCGACGCTCGGGGCGATCAGCATGCTGCGGGGCGATGTGGACGGGGCCCTTGTGGCCTTCGACGCCGCAGAAAAACTCGCGCCAGACCTATCGCTCGTGCAGTGGGGGAAGGCCGAGTTTCTGTTGCGTTCGGGCGACCGTTCGGGCGCTCTCGAGCGTGCCAAGGATGCGCTCGATCATCGTCCCTCATTCGACGCGAAGGTGCGCTATGCGGTGATTCTGCGGCAGGCAGGTCGCTACGAAGAGATGCGTCATATGGCGCATGGGTTGGTCAAGCAGGTGCCGCAGTATCGCAAGGACGAAGTGCGCGAGATGGTCGTAGCTTTGCTTGGACCCACAGCGCTCGACCCAGTGGAACTAGACCCATCGGCAGAGGACCTTGCAGATTTGGGGGGGCCAGACCTTGACCTCAAATTGGAGGCAAACTCGAAAATGTTGAATGCACCGGAATCGGCGCCTGTGCCAGGTGATGCGCAGTCTGGAGAGCCCCTGTTGATGCTCGGTGACCCCAAAAAGCTTCGTCTAGGCGGCGAGAGTTCGCGCCTGAAGCTCAACCTCGGGGATTGATTCTTCCAGTAAACCCGCAGAAGCTCCCGAAGCCGGAAAGGCACGGCCAAAGTCGAGTGAGTCGCTCGACCTTGTGGCGGGAGCAATCCATGCAGGATTTAGGGAATGACGCAGGTAGGCTTGCTCGGGCTCTGGAGGATGCGAAGGCGTTCAACAAGGGCAAGGGGAGAATCCTCGTCTTCATGATCGCATTGGGCTGTGCGCTGGTCTTTTTCTTTGCTTGGTTTCTTTTAGCAGAGCAGCCGAACCCGTACAGCGCACTTGGTAAGCAAGCGAACGGTCTCAAGGCCCAGTATTTTGATGCGTTCTGGGCATGTGCCCTGCCCGGCAAAGTGGTCTCTGAGGTCAAGAGCGATGCGGACCTGCGAGGCGAGTTGGACGTGCGCGCCGTGGCAGGTGCCCGATACGGCGCTCAGCTGCGTGAGTGCCTCAAGCCCATGGAAAACTTGAGCGTAAGTCTCGGTGCACTAATGCCACCCGATGATGCCGCAATTCACGTGAAAAACATGGCAAGTGGTGCAGCCAAAGTGAGCCTCGGTGCGAAGCGTTTTGCGGTCTATCTCGCATCTGTAGAGGGAGAGTACGATGCGGAAAATGCAGCGCGTGAGTCCGATATGTTGGTGCGCGGTTGGTATGAGTTCCGTAAGGCGCATGCAGACTTGAACGTCCTTCTCAGAGCCCATTTGGGGAGATGAACCAAAGTCGCTACATGACGCATTTGTGCTCCGAATAGGGACTCCTAAAATAGCGCTATTTGCCGTTGTTTTTCTCGCCCGAAAGACACAAATGCTGGAATTTGGCTTGTAAATTGCGATTTACAACCATCTTTTGCTTGCTCGCGTCCTTCACACGTCCTAACGCAGACGCTCGTGAAACTGCAGCATGCATTTCGTTGCGATGTTGATACTGAAATGCATGCCGTTCTGGTCAGTCTTTGTTGTTTGAAGATCGGCCTTACGCGGAGCGAATCATGTGTAGACTAATCTGTTCTCTGACTGTCTTGCTTTTGGCCGTAAACCTTGTCACGAGTCCGGCGTTGGCTCATCGCAGGCCAATTCCGGAAGCCGTGTGGGATGAAACCTCGAAGCTGACCTTGGCTCGCGCCATGGTGGGCGAAGCAGACTGGCATGAACCTGATCACATCGCGATCGCGTTCGTTCTCGCGCGTCGATGGCATGCCCATCAAGAGAATCGGGATCCATTGTCGTTTGGCCGTTATATTCAGCTCTACTCGGCATCGCTGCGCAGCAGCAGCGTGCGATCCAAGTGGGTGCAAGCCCTGCCATGGGGCCCGCTACCGGGGCCCTTTGAGCAGCGTTGGAATCGCGTGATGAAACTCGTGCAGGCGTGGGGTGAAGGGCGCGTCAAAGACCCTTGTCCAAATGCACGACACTGGGGTGGCGCGATGGACCGTCCATCGAAAGCGCTCCATCCAATTAGCTGCGGCCTCACACGCAACATCTTCTATGCACCACGTCAGGCTGCGCTAGGAGAGCGCGTGGTGGCCGCGCGATAGTTGAGCGGAACGCAGCACGTATATTAGACCGAAAAAACAGCCGTCTTCGCTGGGCAAGGTTGGCGCGAAGGCGGCTGTTTCGTTTCCGAAACCCGAGTTTAGCGCACCGAACGGCTTGAATCCTGCTCTTTCCAGCACCTTTCGGTGCTCCTAGGCGGCTTGTGCGACGGGTTTTTGAGCCGACGCCGCATGAGACTGTTGCGCACGGTAGTTTCGAAGGCGCTTGAAGCGCGCTCGAAGGTCGGGTCGGCGCTTCAGATAGGCGAGCAGGCAGCCTACGTCAAAGCCGAAGTAAAACACGCTGATGCCGCTAGGAGGATTGCCGCTCGGCATCCAATCGAACTTATCGAGGAGCGTGGGATGCCAATACCAGCACTCAAAGCGCGTGCCCACTTGCTCAAGGTACGCGACGAACAAGAACATCGCGAGGAAGAACATGCGCGAGGCGGGTTCGCGCGCAATCCAAAACAAGAACACGCCCGTGCAAACGGCGCCGTACACGTCGTTGCGAGCCACGAGCCAATAGAGTGCGTAGCCCACGCCGAGAACAAACATGAGCGGGGAGATCCAACGCCGATTGCGGAGGACGGCCGGCTCACGCACAAAGTAGTAAACCGCTCCGTACAAAATGGAGTGGCCGGGCGGCACGTATACGGGCACGTTCGCGAGTCGGTACTCGTACATGCCGATGAACAGAGAAAATACGACTTCCCCGATGGTTGCCACGACCACGCCGTACTTCATCAGTCCACGCAGACGCGCGGGAGCGTTGCGGTACATGTGGACGAAATAGGCGAGCATGAGAGCGTTTGCTACCCACTGGCTGTAGGCAAAGCGCGTCGACACGTACCGGCTATCGAGAAAGCAGATAAGCACCATCAGGGCCGCGACGCCCAGCCAGACTGGGGCGCGACGGAAAGCGCGCTCTCCGGCCACATTCGACATTCCAAGCCTCCAATAGAACGAGGGCACTGAGATTACAGCTTCGGTACTGTAAAGGTGCCGGCCTTATACGGCGGAATCCCCTCGTTAGAGAAGGCCTGCGTCGAGAGCGTGGGGCTGAACTCAGAGATCCGTGTCCGAGCACACAGGGGCCTGTGCAGGCGCACTGTGCGGTCGCAGTACCAGCGGAAGCTCCGCGTCGACTACGCCGCCTTCTGGCTGCGGTTTAGGGAATGCCAACTTGCGCGCGAGATCGAGAACGCAGCCCGCAATCGCGGCATCGCCCAGTTCATCGGCACGCACGCAGCTCTCCTGGACTTTGCCTTGGGCGTCGATGCGGAGCGCGAGCGTGAGCTTGCCGCCTGCAGCGCCAGACGCGCCGCCTCGCAACAGGCAGTCCGGTGCGCGCTCCCGCAACGGTTGCACTGAGCTGAGCAGGGCATCGAGGGACAAATCTCCTTCGGGGAGATCCGTTTCGGGAAGCCCATCCGGACAGCGCAAGGTCGCATTGGGCGCCGGAAGCGCAGGCAGAGGCGTACCCGGAGCCAGATTGACAGCGAGGGCCGTCCGGGCGCCAAGGCGGGTTAGTTCCTTGAGCAAATCGTAGACCTGCGACAGCGGCACTTGGGCCTCGGCTGAGACGAAGGCAACGATGCCGTCGAGCGAGCCTAGCGACGCTAAATCCTTGGCTTGCGGTGCGAGCTCTGATTGCACGGAGCCTGCCGTGCCGGTGCCACGCAACGTCATGCCGCGGTCTGTCAGTACGAGAACCAGCGCGTTGCGCAAAGGTGGAAATGCCGTGAGTGATGCAAAGCTCAAGGCCGCGGGAGCGCTTCCATAGGCGCCCCAGGGCGAGAGCACTTGCACGTGGCTTGCGTCTTTTAGAGCCGCATCGAGATCTTCTGCGGGCGGCGGTAAAGGCCGGAGGCCCGGTGCCACTTCACCCGCCAAACGATAGCCGCCGTTCGCGTTTTTGCCCATCAAGCAGGGTTCGGTGGTGGTCTCGGTGCCGTCGACGAGACTTACCGTCTGCACCAAATCCGAGAACGTCGCATCGGCCGGCAGAAAGCGCTCTCCCCGCTTGCCTTGTGGCGCGCTTAGTTCCTTGGTCGCGGAGCTTTCTGTTTGTGGGGGAGGGTTGTGGCTGCACGCGGCTACGAGCAGGCAGAACAGAGATGAGTGGAAGCGCGCCATGTTCCATGAGCATGGCACATGCATCAATTGTCGAAAACTTGAGTGCGCGCCTGTGAGTTCTTAGAGCTGGTGAGATGGCGCGAGGATTGACCGTTGCGGTATGGGTGTGCGCGGGGCTGCTCGCGGCTGTTGCATGGCAGCCCAAGCAGGTGGAGGCCAAGGGGGACCACGTTGCGTCTGTGCCCTCGCTGCCCAACTCGCTGAAAAAGAGCCGCTCACTGGGCCTTGCCTGGCAGGGCAAGCTTGAGCGTGCGGTGTTACTCGCCCAGGGCCCCCACATCCGGTACGTCACGGAATACGCGAAAACAGGCCATTTTCATGGAACCTGGCAGCTCGTCCAACTTCTCGAGCGGGCGGCACACAGCGTGGCGCGTCGTGTGCCGGGCAGTCGGCTGTCGGTAGGCGAAATTTCAGCCGAAAAGGGCGGTAATTTGCCGGGGCACGCATCCCACGAAAATGGCCGCGATGTGGACCTGGGATTTTACATGCTCGACGGATCCGGGCGGCCCCACGACGCCTTCGCGTTCGCGCCTTTTGACGCGCAAGGACTCGGAATAAAGCCCAATGTAGGCTTACGTTTCGATGTGCGTCGCAACTGGGAGCTGGTGTCCCGGCTTGTGGCAGATGGCGAAGCCCGCGTGCAGTACATCTTCGTTTCCACGGGCATTCGGCAGCTTTTGCTGGATGAAGGCAAGCGCGTTCGTGCACCTCAGGTGATTCTCGACCGGGCAGTGCGCGTGATGGTGAAACCGGGGAACAAGCACCCGCACAACAATCATTTTCACGTGCGGATCTACTGCGCGCCGCAAGATCGCCCAAAATGTCAGGACGCCCCCCCTTACTGGCCATGGTACCCAGGAAAACCGCCGACCTGAACACACAGCCCTTGGGCCACGGCACAAAGCGCGGTATAGGGTCGCTCGCATGAGCGTACGCCCCCGCGTTCAGCGTGTGCGTGGCTTGATCGCGCTCGCCCTGTTAGCTTCAACTTGGTTTGCTGCCAGTTTGTCTCTGGGCGATCAGGGCTCGAACGCGCTCAATCAAGCGCCATTTACCGCAGCCGAGCAGGAAAAGCTGCGCGCAGGCGAGCTCGTCGCGCGGGCTACCACCGAAGCGCGCGGAAAGCTGCGCCTGATGGGCGGAACGAGCTGGCAGATCATCAACGCGCTGCCGGATAGCGTGTTTCGCGCATTGCTCGACACAGCACAGTATTACCGGATGCTGCCTGCGGTCACCGGTTCGAGCGTGATCGACGAGCAACCCGGATATCGGCGCGTCCGGCTCGAGCACAAAAAGGGGCCGCTGGGCCTCACCTACAACATCGGCGCCCGGGTCTATCAGGACCGCAAGGACATCACGTTCTCACTAGAGCACGCGCCGCTCGGCCTGCCACGGGCTGCCTGGGGCTTTTTCTCGGTCAGGGCGTATGGAGACTCACAAACGCTGCTCTCCTACGGCGTGATGGCCGACCCGGGGGACGGTCTCGTGTTGAGTCTGGTGCGCGGCCTGGTGCACGAGTGGATGTTGCGCGTGCCGCGTCAGGTGAAGTACTTCGTAGAGAGCCGCGAAGGGCGCGAACGCTACGCACCCGCGGTGGCCAAGGCGGCTACGGCCCCGGCGAACTAGAGCACCGAAGATCTCGAATCCGTCGGGATTTTCGAGTGTTTTGTCGTCAGCGCGAGTCCGCCCGCAGGCTTGACCCGAGGGTCGGGCCGAAGACGCAGGTCGTGCTGGCGGCGAAAGGCTCGGGAAATCACAGGATTCAAGGTGCTCTAGGCCTTAGGCTCGAGCTTTGCCTCGGGCATGATGGCCCCGAGCGCGGTGATGGCTTTCCACAGGGCGTCGCGGCCTTCGCCCGTATGCGAGCTGAAGGGCAGGGCATGTACGCCGCCTTCACGGGCAAGTTTCATCGCGGCGGGCTTCCTCTGATTGACCGCGAGGCGGTCGGTCTTGGTCGCGACGATGATGGCTTTTTGCTTGATATGTGTGAGGTAGTCGAGCAGTTCTCGCTCTTCGGCTTCGAGGCCGCGGCGCACGTCGACGAGCAGAATCACGCCGCGTAGACCGACGCGTTTTTCGAGAAAATTCTCGATCATGGGGCCCCAGCTGAGCCGCTCGGTCTTGCTGCGGGCCGCAAAGCCGTAGCCAGGCAGGTCCACGAAATCAATGCGCGCGTCACCACGCAGCGTGAGACGAAACAGGTTCATGCCGCGCGTACAGCCCGGAGTGCTGCTGGTGCGTGCGAGTTTTTTGCGCTGAGCCAGGCTATTAATCAGGCTCGATTTACCTACATTCGACCGACCGGCGAAGGCCACCTCGGCGTAGAGGGGGGGCGGAAGCTGGGCCACTTTCATGGCCGTGGTGACAAACTCAGCGTCGAGGACATCCATGGCTTGGTGCGGTCTATAGCGCAGAGCGGCGTCTTCTGCGCGTGACCACGGCCTTCAGCTCCTGGAGTTCCGGTGCTCGCATGAGCCATGCAGTCGCGAGGAAAACGATGCCCGCGAGCACCAGGAGCGCGCCATAGCGCAATACGCGCGGTATTTCGCCGCTCGCTTGGGAAAAATCGAAGTATTGCGCTGCGAACCACACCGTTGCGCCCATCGCGAGCGAAGCCGCTGCAACGCGCAAAAATGAGGCGAGCACAGATTTGAGGCCCAGCGGTCCCGTGCGTTTCCGCAGAAAGGCCAGCAACACGAAGAGCTGGATGAAGGCGGCGACACTGTTCGCAAGCGCGAGCGTAACGTGGCTCAGGCTGCCCATCAAGAGCGCGCACAGCGCCAAAAAGAACACCAAGTTCACGGCGCTCGCTTTCACAGGAGTACGCGTGTCGCCTTGGGCTGCAAACAACGGCACCGTGGCGCGGACGGCAGCCACGCCCCAGATGCCGGCGGCTTGAACAGCGAGCGATTTCGCGGTTTCAGCCACTTGCTCGGGTCCAAACATGCCGCGCCCGAACAGTACCGCCACGGTGGGCTCGGCAAGTGCGATGAGCAGGACGCTCGCGGGGACTGCGATGAAGAGCGTGAGGCGCAGCGAATTGCGAAACAACGCGAGCAGCTCGGACTTTTTGCCTTCGCTGTAGAGGCGAGCAAGCGTAGGCAGCGTGGCGGTGGCGATGGCGAGGGCGAACATACCCTGCGGGACTTCGATGATGCGCTGGCCGTAGCTCAGGTAGCTCTGGGCACCGGCCGGCAAAAAGGACGCGAAAAGCCGCGAAAGCAGCATGTTGAGCTGGTAGACACCGAGACCTAGGACGAGCGGCCCCATCAAGGAAAGGGCGCGACGAACGTCCGGCGATTTCAGGTCGAGCACAGGTCTCGGCGCGAGCCCGAGCTTACGCAGCGGAACCAGCTGCACGATGAGCTGCAGGGCGCCGCCCAGGAGCGCCCCGAGCACAAGCGTTGCGATGGGGTCGAGTCCAAGCACTGAAGTGAACGGAAGCAGCAAGAAGGGCGCGGCGATCATCGCGACGTTGAGCAGCGCCGGGGCAAACGCGGGGACTGCGAAGTGGCCCACCGCATTGAGTGCGCCGGTGGCAAGCGCCGCAAGGCCGGCCAAGCCTAGGAAAGGAAAGACCCAGCGCGTCAGCCACACCACGAGCTCGAAGCGCTCGGGATGGCTCGTGAAGCCTCCCGCGTACGCGAGGGCAATCGGTCGCGCGAACAGCATGCCGAGCAGACAGGTGATGAGCAGCAAGAGGCCGAGCGCGCCCGCAAAGCGTGAAAGGAAGCGCGTTCCGGCGGCTTGCCCGTCGCGGGTACGCACGTCCGTGAAAACCGGGATGAAGGCATTCGAGACCGCGCCTTCACCGAGCAGCATGCGCAGGGTGTTCGGGATCGTGAACGCGATAAAAAACGCGTCGGTGCTGGCCACGGGAAACATGGCTGCGACCACGGCCTCGCGGAGCATGCCGAGCACGCGAGAGGCGAAGGTGCCGAGGGCCACGATGCCTGCCCGTTTTGTCACGCTACCGCTATCTGACATCTAGGATCTGTCCCAAACTTCCGCCGCAATCGGACTCGTGTCTGAGCCCGAAACGCGCGCCGGAATCTCGAGGGGGATTATCGGAGTCTCGCAAACGGAGCAAGGAAAGAGGGCTCCGGGGCAGTGCTGAACGCTCGTCACGCCCAAGGTTGCCTTGACCACCCATGGGGCTAGGGCTAAGTAGCGGGTCCCTAACGCACGTTTTGGAGATTACAGTGGCAAGCCACGCATCCGCCAAGAAGAGGATTCGACAGACCGAGCGCCGCACTGAGCGCAACCGCCACGTCCGCACCACGGTGCGTACGTTCATCAAGCGGGCGCGTCAGGCCATCGCAGGTGGCGACGCAAGCGCTGCTGAGACAGCGGTGCGTGATGCCGAATCCAAGATTCGGCAAGCGGTCTCTAAGGGCGTCTACCACAGCCGCACCGGCTCTAGGTATGTCTCGCGCCTGACCACCGCCGCCAACGCGCTCAAAGCCTGAGCCCTTAACCCGTCCCACCCAGGGACCTAGCACCGTTCATTGTCTGTCCGCACCTTACGGTGACTGGCAGTCAGGAGCGGTGTTTTTTAGTTTAACTTTGGCTCAAGAGCGCCTGGAATATTGTAAGGCAGCTCGCGGATATGAATTGTAGCGCGTTGGGAAAATCACAATCTTCGCGGAATCTTTGTGAAAATTGTCGATCCGTCTCGGCTGAATCTCCCTTACAGTCCTCCGTCGGAGCCCCATGCGCATGTCCCCATCTTTGTCTCGTCGTCGTTCGTTCGCCGTAGTCGCCCTCCTGCTTGGAGCGATGCTCTTTGTCACGGCGGGTTTCCCGCTGGCTGTGGAAGCCGGGGCCCTCAAGGCCAACGTCTTTCTCACGCAGAACAAGATTCCCCAGGGGCTCACGGAGAAGGGGCTGCTCGGGTTCGTCCGCTCCCACAAGACGGGCAAGCTTCGGGAAACCACGGAGACCAAGCTCGAAGAGCGCAAGTTCATGGCCGAGATGGTGACCCAATTTAGTGCGGCGCCCGGCGACCTCGAGTTCCACGTGCTCTTCTACGATATCCACGACGGTGCTCGGAAGTTCGTGGAAGATATGAGCACCTTCATCGACGATCGGAGTCAAAAGGTGTTCTTGCAGCGCATCAAGCTGCCGCGCCCACGCTTCAAGCCGAACCGTCGGATGGAGCTCGTAGTCACGGTGAAGCGGGCCGAAGTGGGCTCACTCAAGTTCATCACCGACGGCGAAGAAGTGCGTCACAGCGGAACGGTGACCTTCTGAGCGAGAGCACGCTGTCCGGTCTAGGTCTTCGCGATCTAGCTGGGGGCGGCGGGCTGCCAGGGGGACTCGCGCTGCTATCGTTCGCATCGTGACGCTCAAAGAGCTTATAGAACGCGCAAATCGTGCAGCTTCCGGCGACGCACAAGCCCTACAGAGCGTGCCGCCCGTGTGCGTCATTGTGGGCAGCGAGCGTGTTCTCGCCGAACGAGCCGTGGCCGCATTGCGGGCCTTTGCGCTCGGTGATGGGCCGCCCGGTTTCAATGACGATCTGTTCCAAGGCCAGGGCCTGAGCGCGCAAGCAGTCATCGCAGCCTCACGGACGCTGCCCATGATGGCCCAAAGAAGGCTCGTTCTGGTGCGCAGCTTGGACGCGGTGAGTGCGAGCGAGCTCGAAGCGCTGATTGGGTACGTGCAGAAGCCGTGCCCCGAGACCCTCTTGGTCCTGGTGGGAGAAAAGCTGGATGGCCGCGGCAAATTCGCGAGGGCGGCGCGCGATGCGAAGGCCTGGTTTGAAGCGGAGCCCCCCAAGCAACACGAAATGGCGCAGCTCGCCGAGCGCGAAGCCCGCGCGCGTGGCCACCGCCTGAGCGGGGAGGCCGCGGAAGCGCTGGCTGATTTCCTGGGCGCAGACCTCTCAGCGCTCGACGATGCCCTCGAGCGGCTCTCGCTGTTCGTGGGCGAGGGGCAGGACATCGAGCTCGAACACGTGGGGCGCTGCGTGGCCCATGCGCGCATCGAGTCGGTGTGGTCGCTGGTGGATGCGGTGGGGCAGCGCGACGCAAAGCGGGCCCTTTCCGCCGCGGCCTCCCTGCTTTCCGACCGCGAGCCGCCGCTCAAGATTCTCGCACTGATCGCGCGGCAACTGCGCTCGGTGGCGAAGATGCGGGATGCCTTGAAGTCGGGCCTCGGAGGGCAGGAAGCTGCGCAAAAAGCAGGGGTACCGCCGTTCAAGGCGCGCGAGATGGCGCAGTCGGTGAAGCGCTTCGACGATGCCCGTCTGACCCATGCATTCCGCCTGATTGCGGAGGCAGACCTCGCGCTCAAAGGCAGCAAGATTCCCGGGCCGCGCGTCCTGGAGCGTACGCTGCTTGGACTCTGCCACTAGCGCAGCTACTTGGGCCAAAGCGCATGACCCGATCGTGGGTAGGCCGACGCTTTACGAGCGGGATGCGCCAAAAACTGGACTAGTGAACGTCAGCGCAGCTATCCGAGTAGGATAGAGGAGTGTGCGGATGGTCGAACTCGGCGCGGACGTTCGGGCCCTGCTGGCGCAGGCACAGCGCGCGGCACAACGGCTCAATGAGCAGCCCACCACGGGACATATCGTCCTGTCGATGCTGGAGTCGCGCGAAGACACCGGGAGGCTCCTGGAGTCCCATGGCGCCCGCGCGTTGGCTTTCTACGAGCACCTAAAGAACGTGGAGCCCGAAGCGGGCAACATGGTCGAACTCGCCTTGGAGCGGGCGCAGCGCATCGCAGGCCAATCCGGGTCGAGCAAGGCCCGTTCGCTGCACCTTTTGCTGGCCGTGCTGCAGAACGCACGTAGCCAGGGGCATCGCTGCTTGTTTGCGCTCGGTGTGCCGGTGGAGGCGCTGCGCAGCGTGCTTGAGGACTCGCTGGGCGTGTCCGAGAAGACCCGCATGCCGCGAGGTCAGATTCGTGTGGTGACCGAGAGCACGAAGCCGCAGTTGCCGCGTACGCTCATCGACTGGGAGGCTCAGAAGCGCAGCCAAACCAGCCCGTTGCCGAAGGCAGCCCAGGCGCGGCGCGGTGGTCCGGGCGGAACTCCAGGCAACGCGCATGGAGCGTCCGAGGCCTATCAGGGGGCGAGCGCTGGCTCGGGTTCGGCAGAGGCTACGCCCATGCCGCGCGTTGCCCAGTTCGCGCCCCAAGTGAGCCCTCCTGCGGCGAAGCGCGAAGCGACTCGCAACGTGCAGCTGGATGCGGCGCAGTTTCCGCTCCTTGCAAGCGTGGGGCGAAACCTCACGCAAGAGGTCATCGAGGGGCGCGTCGACCCCGTAGTGGGCAGAGACCGTGAGATCGAGGAAGTGCTCGATATCCTCGCGCGCCGAAGGGCCAATAACCCCGTGCTAGTGGGGCCTTCGGGTGTGGGCAAAACCGCGATTGTCGAGGGGCTTGCTCACCGACTGCTCGCCGACGGGGGCGACGGGCGGATTGTCGTAGAGATTTCTGCGGGAGCACTCGTCAGCGGCACGGGCGTGCGCGGGGCTCTGGCCGAGAAAATCTCGCGCCTGCGCAAGGAAGTGAAGGCGAGCGAGGGGCGCGTCCTCTTGTTCATCGACGAGATCCACGCGTTGATAGGCGCCGGGGAAGGCCCGGATGATCTCGCAAGCGAGCTCAAGGCGGCGCTTTCTCGGGGCGAGTTGCCCTGCGTTGGCGCGACGACCGAGCTCGAGTACCGCAAAATCTTCGAGCGCGATGTGGCGCTCTCGCGGCGCTTTACGCGCATCGAAGTCGGGGAGCCCTCGCGCGACGCCACACTCGCCATTTTGCAGAGCGCGGTGCTGCACTATGAGCGGTTTCACGGCGTCGCCTATGCGCGGGATGCGCTGGAGGCCGCCGTAGATTTGAGCGTGCGCTACTTGCCCGAGCAGCACTTGCCCGACAAGGCCCTGGGACTCATCGATCGCGCCGGCGCCCGGGCACGCAGGCGTTCTGCCGACGGCGTAGACCGTGCTTCGATTGCTCAAGTCGTAAGCGAGCAGGCCAAGGTGCCCTTGGACCGCCTGCTGATGCGCGATAAGGAGCGCTTACTCCTGCTCGAAGAGACCCTGAGCGCGCGCGTTGTCGGGCAGCGGGAGGCACTCAGCAAGGTCGCTGAAGCTATCCGCAAGGGCGCCATCGGGCTGCGAGGCTCGCGGCCCCTGGGCGTGTTTCTGTTCCTAGGCACGACCGGCGTGGGCAAGACCGAGCTGGCCAAAGCGCTCAACGATGAGTTGTTTGCTGGCCACAACATGACCCGACTCGACATGAGCGAGTACAGCGAGAGCCACGCGGTGGCGCGCTTGTTTGGGGCGCCGCCTGGCTACGTAGGCCACGAGGATGGCGGACAACTCACAGAGGCCGTGCGTAAGCGGCCTTACCAATTGATCCTGCTCGACGAAATCGAGAAGGCTCATCCCGACGTCTTACTCTCGATGCTGCCGTTGTTCGACGAGGGGCGCCTTACCGACGGCCGAGGCCGTACGGTCGACTTCACGAATACCGTCATCGTGCTGACCTCCAACCTATGCGTGGCCGAGACGTCGCGCGCCAAGTCCATCGGCTTCGGCGGGGATGGCAGCGAGCGCGAGGAGAGCCTGGGGCAACGCACCTTGCTCGCTGTACGGAAGGCGCTGCCGCCCGAGGTGTTCAATCGTCTCGATGAAGTGATCTACTTCCCGCGGCTCACCCGAGAAGATGTGGGGCAGATCGCAAGCCGCATGTTGGCGAGCGTAACGGCCACACTGATGCGTGAGCACGGCATTGCAATCGAAGTGGACCCGAGCGTCGTGGACGCGCTGATTGCTGCCGGCGGCTACGATCCAGAGCTGGGCGCAAGGCCGCTGCGGCGCACGGTGGGGCGCGAGGTCGAGGCGCAGCTGGCCTCGGCCGTGCTCCGGGGGCAGTTGGGCCGCGGCGATCGGGCCAAGCTGTTCGGTGAAGGCGCAAAGGTTCGTCTGGAACTCGCACCGACATGATTTCGGCGGCGCGAGGTGGGGCTTGGGCTCGCCCTGCTCCGCGAGGCGAGCCGCTCGGTTCATACGACGGGAAGGTTCGGCACTTGCGGAAGCGGCAAAGCCCATGGCAGAACCTGCGACTGTGACGTTGTCAGCAGCTCCACAACCAGGGCTACAGCCTGCATGGGTCGAAAACGCAGATCCGCTACCGCGGGTGTTCGGGCGCTATGTGTTGTTCGACGGCATCGGCCGCGGCGGCATGGCCAATATTTTCTTGGCGCGTGCGGATACCTCGCTGGGCGTCTCTCGGCTCTGCGTCGTGAAGCAGATTCTGACTGAGCTCGGCGACAACACCGACTTCGAGCGAGCCCTCATCACGGAGGCCAAGCTTGCGGCGCGTCTGACGCACGCCAACGTCGTGCAGGTCTTCGACCTCGGGAAAGAGAGCGACCGGCTCTTCATCGCGATGGAATACGTGGAAGGTTTCGACCTCAATCAGCTGCTGCGTGCGCTCTCGAAAGCCCAGCTCCCGTTGCCCGCAGAGTTCGCCCTGTTCGTGATCCGCGAGGCTTTGCGCGGCCTCGACTATGCGCATCGAGCCAAAGATGAAGCGGGCCAGTTGCTTGGCCTCGTTCACCGCGATGTCTCTCCGTCCAACGTTCTCATCTCGTTCGAGGGCGAGGTGAAGCTGTGCGATTTCGGTATCGCGCGGGCCATGAGCGCGAAAGACGACGTGGAAATTGCGGTGCCGCGGGTGGTCGGAAAGAGCGCTTACATGGCCCCCGAGCACGCGCGCGGCGAAGCTATCGATGCGCGGGCCGACGTGTTTGCGGCGGGCATCTTGCTCTGGGAGCTGTGCGCCGGGCACAGGCTGTATCGCGGAACGGAAGAGGAGATGCTCGCGCAAGCCAAGGAGGCCGCGGTACCTGCGCTTCCCGAGCGAGGCTTGCCTCAGCACGATAGGCTCCAAGCCATTCTGACGCGTGCCATGGCGCGCCAACGTGAAGACCGGTTTCAAACGGCGCAGGAGTTTTTGAGAGCGCTCGAAGACTACGCCATGGTCGCCCGGTTGATGGCATCTCAGCTGCGATTTGCGAGCTTTTTAACCGAGAACTTTGCGCAAGAAATTATCAGTTTGCGTCGTGAGCGTGAAGTCGCTGCCCGGGCCTATGCATCGCAAATACCGAGCGCGCTTGGGGCCGACGATACCGGCAGTGTGTCCCGTGAAGCTCCCGAGGACGCATCTTCGGACGAAGGGCAGACGGAAATCGATGCCGAGAGTGTCGCGCTGGCCGTAGCGCGCACCGAAGCCAAGCTCGCCAAGGATCGCGTGTGGAGTGAGCCGGGCGCCCTTTCAGGGTCGGCCGAGAGACCGCTCGACTCCGGGCCTATCGCGCGCCGGACCGGGGCAGGAGACGCTTTGGGTAAGGCGAGCGCGCTGTCCGGCAAGGTGTCCGACGCGGAGCTTGCACAGTCTCTCGAGGCGCTCGACAGGGCGGCCGCTGGGACGCTGTCAGCGGCCCCAAAACCGAGTCAGCCAGCAGGGCCTCACCCGTCGAAAACGCAGAATTCGGACGTTTGGTGGTACGCCGCCGCAGTACTTATCCTCGGCCTGGGCGTCCTAGGTTACTTCCTGCGCTGAGCGCGCTTTGCGCGGAGCGTGCGCTGCACACGTCTGGCGTCTGCAGCAGGCAAGCCCGCATGCTTGGCGCACATGAGCACGAGCGGTTGAACGCTCGCGTAGGCTTGGGCGAGCGCTGGGTCGAGCTTGCGCAGTGCGTCTTGATGGGCCGCAACGGTGCTAGCGTCGCCGCGCATCACGGGACCGGTGAGCGCTTTGGGGAGGCCGACGTTCTCGATGTTGTCCGCCACGCTACGCAGCAGACCCGCGAGGGCGCGCTGCGCATCGGGCCGAGAGAAGCGCAAGCCGAGAAGGATTTCGAGCCCGACCCAGGAGAGGGCCACACCCCCATTGGCCACGAGTGCCGCCGCTGCGTGGTAAGCAGGGCCGAGTGCCTTGGCGTGGACGAAGTGTGCGCCCAGCGAGGTTGCCACCTGCTTGGCGTCGCGCATGGCCCGGACATCACCGAAGCCTGTGAAGCTGGCACTCAGAGTGTTGCGTCGTTTTTGGGCAAAAGAAACGAGTGGATGAAACACCCCGATGCTCGCCCCCGCTGCGCGTGCAGTGACAAGCTCATCTGGGCCGCGCGCCCCAGCGCAATGCAGCACGGTGGGCGCGTCTGAGAGTTGTTTTGATAGCGCGGAGCACACCTCGGAGATGGCAGCGTCAGCGACGGCGAGAATGTATACGTCTGCCGTGGGGAGGTTCTGCATGGCACCTCTCCCGCGCAGATGGAACGTCGTCAACTCGGAGGCTTTCAGCGCGGAGGCCAGCGCGCTTCCCACTTTGCCTCGGCCTATCACGCAGACACTCTGCACCACACGCTTCATGCGTGGGTCCTATAGAGGTCGTGCATTTGGGCGTAGCTCGCCACTGCACTCGGTATCTTGTCGTCCGGGCTCTCCCCCAAGGCAAGGCTTGCTCGCAGTTCTGTCGAGCTTATCTCCGGCAAAAGCGGGGCGCGCAACGTGTCTGGTAAAGCGTGGCCAGACCTTCCTGCAACGAGTAAGGGTGCGCGCCGTTCGATTTCGTCGAAGTTTTGCCAGTTCGCTCGTTGCGGGAGGATGTCTGCTCCCACCAAGGTTCTGAGGCGATACCCTGGATTGCGCTCTGCCACGGATTCGATGAGGCGTAGCGTGCGGCTTACGCCCCCAAGCTCTCGCTCTAAGTCGGAGACTTCTACACGCTTCAGATCACGAAAGGCGAGTCGGCACATTTCAAGACGGTGTTCGAAGGGACTCAAGTCTTTGCCAAAAGCATGCTGAAACACAGGCACTACGAGTACACGTGCGATGCCGGCGCGGCTTAGTGCGTACGCCGCCAAGAACACATGGCCGAGATGTGGAGGGTCGAAACTGCCACCAAAAACCGCGATTTCCTGTTCAAGTGGCGGCTTGGGTCGCTCCGAATTCATGATTGCACAACCAAACGCGCTTTTCGTGTCACAAGAATATCGCGCCCTGCCGGTTCACCGGTCTGAGGGTTGAACTGCGCGATAGCCAAACTGTTGTCTGACTCAGATTCGAGCACTGCGATGCGACCTGCTTTGAGCGGGCCCGGAGTAAAGAACGTACGAGGACCAAAGCGGTTGAGTGCACAGGCTTTGCTGCGTCCGTAGACGACCAAAAACGCGTTGGCGATGTCTTCTTCGTCGAGCAGCGACTTGTCGTTAACAAAAAGTATCACCTTGTCGTCGAGCACTTCAACGCCGCGCGCTGGGGGCGGAGGAAGGCAGCGCAGTGCGCTGAGCCGCCGCACCTCTTCGTCTCGAGCTAGCAAGTCTTGGATGTTCTGAGCATCGCCTGTCAGTGCGAGTCGTACGGCTTCGTCCAGAAAGGCTTGTTCACCTGCGCCGCATCCCATGACCTGTTGTGCCCATCTATCGACGACGTGCTCCACGGCGTCGTCGTCGGGGCCCAAATACACGGCTTGGTCCACGCCATAGTCGCGAAGCAAGAACTCCGCAGCCTCTCTCAGGAGGGTAGCATTGCCATCTGCAGGACCGAGCAACCCGATGCGCATGAGTGCCTAGCGTCGTTCTGCGCCAGCACGCTGGCGCGCCTCAAAGTGGGGTTCGCTGATGCTGAAAGCGAGCAGCTCGCGGGCTTCCTCGAATGCAGTCAACTTGGCGACGTCAGGTCGCGTTTCGTTGGAGCCGCTGAGCTTGCACAGTGCAGAAATACCGGCAGACACGTTGCCTGTCGCGAGTAGGGCGGAGCGGTTGCCTGCGCTGCTCGCGAGGGCATAGGCGCTCGATAGATCAAGCTCGGGTTGTGCGGCAAGTTCGACGACATGGGGCAGCATCTCTTCACGTGCCTTGCGCGATAGATGCTTTTGGATGCGACGCCCTGTCTCTTCGACGGTAGCAGGCTCGAGCCCCTTGGCTCGGTAGTTGGGGACCTGAGCATGCAGAAGTCCTGCAAGGAGCAACGAAACCTCATCCGGTCTCAGTCTGCACGTGAGGCTCATTTGGGATTTTGCGATTTTGCAGGCGCGCGCCATCAGGAAGCGCTGTTCTGACACGGTGGTCGTGTCGAGCATCGCCTTGCCGATGAGAATCGTGAGTGGAGCGTCACTTGCTGGCACGAAGGCTCGCGGCAACTGCGCCGTGACATAGAGCTCGGCCTCGCTGAAGCCCGCGGCCTTGGCAAACTCGGTGGCGATGGCGCGCAGCGGATGTTTACGGTCGAGCTTCTCTGCGGCCAGCGCTTTTAGGTCGAGTGGGGAAGCGCGGCCCATCGCTTCGGCGCCGTGCCGAAACAAGATGCGGATGGCAGGAGGCAGAAGGTTTGGAAAGAGCAAGTCGTCCAACAGCTCGCTGAAAGCGCCGGATTCGAGGCCAAGCATGCTTCCGTCACTTGCGACGAGGCGCGCCAGCATTTCGCTCGATATGCCTGCTGCGAATGCAGAGGATGCGGCTGCGCTCGCCGCGTCTTTTCTGCCCTTTTCCTGGAGCATTTCGACGAGTGCGGTCCACAGCGCAGCGTCGCCCGGAGCGCCGACGAGGGCCTGTCTCAGATCGTTTGCAGACCGGTTGAGGTGCATCGCCAGAGCGGTTTGTGCCTGACGCCGCCGATAGAACTCGGCCATTTCGCGCAGGACGAGTACGTCGGTGGGGGAGATCTTGCGCAGTCGCTCCAGGACGTCTTCGGCTTCTCTCAGCTCGCCTGCGCCCTCCCTCAAACGCGAGAGCTCAAAGGACACATCGCGCTTTTGTTCTGCGCGTTCGGCGATGTAAATGAGACGTTCCAGCGATTCCGCGGCAGCTTCTGTTTGGCCACTGCGTTTCTGCAGCGCGGAGAGCCGCTCGAGGGCCGGTTGATGACGTGGCGACAGCTTCAGCACGCGACGATAGGCCGCCTCGGCGCGCTTCGGATCGGGCATGTGCTCATCGTAGATTTCGCCGAGTTTGAAGAAGACGTCACAGAGTTCGTCCGGATCCCGCGACAAGCGTGCGATGCGGATCAGCAGCTCTGCCCGTTCGCGCTGCTGGCTTGCGTCTACGCCGAGAAGGTTCGCGAGTTGTGCGAGCCCCTTCAAGTGTTCCGGCGAAAACTCGAGCGCTTCGCGCAGGGTATCCTGCGCTTTTTCGTGCGCACCTTGCCTGGTGTAGAGCGTCGCGAGCCTGCAGGCGCATTCCATGCGAGCGTCGGCGGAAGTCTCGCTTCGGAATCGTGCTTCGGCCAACGAAACAAGACCATCCAGGTCGTCGTGGTTCGACAAAAGCCCTTCAAGCCGAGTTTCTACGTCTCCAAAGGTAATGTCGGCTTCGGCCGCAAGCACAAAGGCCTTGCGCGCTCGCTCGAGCGCACCGAGCTCTTGGTGCAGAGCGCCCGCTCGATAGTAGAGCCGGGCTGTGCGTCGCTTGGTCGTGGAGGCGCGGGCGCATTCTTCAAAGAGGTCCGCCGCTTGCTCGCGCTTGTTCGTGCGTGCGTACGCCTCTGCCAAGGTTTCTTCCAAGGTGGGATGCGCAGGGGACGCAGCTTCGCGATATTGCTCGAGCACCTCCACAGCCTGATCGGGAGCGACCTCGAGGAGATGCCGCGCGCGCTGAACGGAAAGCGTGCTTTGCTCTGTGCGGTCTACCGTCGAAGCAAGCAAGAGCGCTGTGGCTTTCTCTCGCAGAGCGCGCTTGTCCTCGCTTATGCCCTGGCTTTCGGCCGCACTCATCAGATTGCGCGCAAGCCACAGTCCCTTCGTGGCCTGCGTGGCAAGCGACGAAAACAGGGGATCAAGTGCGTCGGGAGCAGCTGTCTCGGGCTGTCGGAGCACAGAAAGAAAACTCAGAAGCCTAAGCCGGGCTACGCGGTCTCGAACTCCGGTACTCGCGGCTATCAGACGCTTTTCAACGTGCTCGAGCGCTTCGAGATCGTTGGCCTCCATGGCAGCAATTTCGAGCCTACGCAGCGCGCCCGCGTGGTTGGGAGCGAGCTTGAGCAGTTGCTCGGCAAGTGCGAGCTTCTGCTCCGTGGACTCTTCCCAGCGGAACAGGGTCTCAAGCAGCTTCTGTTCGGTCGCAGCATCTGCGCCTTCGCTCAGCCGCCTGCGTGCTTCGGCGACGACCTGGGCAGCTTCGCCTGCGGCCTTCGCGACCCGCTCCAGGCCCATTTCCGCAATGGGATCGCCAGGATGATCGAGCAACACGGCCTCGAAGAGCTTGAGCGCGCGCAATGGCTGGTTCGCGTCCTCGAAGGCAGCGGCCGCCGCGAGCGTTGCAGGGCGTCTCAAAGCATTGGGCGCGCGTTCGGCGCTACTCTGGATGGCCTCTGCGCGGAGCGTGGCCGGCACCGCATCCCCTAGACGAATGACAAGCTCACGCAGGACCGGATCGGCTGGCATCAAGTCGAGCGCACGCGTGAGCTGAGCCGCCGCCGCGTCTGCATCGGCGCCAGCCCTGACGAGCGCCGCGCGGACGAGATGAGCGATGGCTTCGTGCGGATCCGTGGCGCGACCGGCCTCACGTGCGTGTAGGTCAGAGAGCCTGTCGATGTCGCCTTGCTTGCGAGCTTCCTGGTGGAGGGCCCAAGTGGCGGGGACATAGGACGGCGTGGATTCGTACGCGCTCGCCAGCAGGTTGAGGCGCTCCGTGGGCGCCTCGTTGGGCACTCGCCCCGCGCGCAGGAGCAGAAAAGCAGCCCGTGCACCCGTGGAGGCCTCTGCTTCGCGTCGCAGCAACCGCACGCGTTGTTCGTTCGGAATCTCGGTGCGTTGCAGTGCCCGTGCGACAAGCGCGTTGCGCGGGTCGAGGTCGTAGGCCGTTTGTAGCGCCTGTCGTGCCTGAGCTTGGTCACCGTGGCGCCGCGCGTAGTCGGACAAAGAAAGCAGGGCGCTCACGCGCTCTTCCACCGTGCCACGCTCAGCTTCCGAGGCGAGATTGGCGCGCGCACGCTCGACGTCAACGGCTTCCAGGGCTGCGTCTAGTAGGACGGCTTCCGTGCATTCAGGGACATAGTGCTCGTTTCTCGCGAGGAGCAGAGCCTCGAGTTCCTGACTTAGGAGCTCGGGGCTTCGAACAAGCTTTGCCGCTGTCTGCAGGGCATCGTCCCCGGCGGGAACTGCGTGCAAAAGAGCGCCGTATTTGCGCGACAGCAGCTCTCGAACCACAGGCACCAGGGAAAGCGTGGGATCAGATTCAAGCGCGTCTGTGAGCGCGCGCTCCGCGGCGTCCATGTGTCCTGCAGCGGCTTCGATCTCGGCTAGCAGGAGCAGCGAAAGTGCGCGGTCTGTGCCGTGCGAGGTTTCGTGCCAGCGCCGCACGGCGCGGTCCATGACTTGGCTATCGCTCTGCCGAAGTGAAAGCTCTACGAGGCTGCGCAAATAGACCGGATCAGCGCTCAGCTCTTGCTGTGCGAAAGCCTCCGCGTTTTGCTGGGTAGCAAAGGCGAGAGTTGCGGCACGCCGACGCGTGGCTTCTTTCAGACTGCCTTCTTGCGTCGCTTGGCTGAGAGCAAGCATGGAGCTCGCGGCGCGGCCGTGTTGGTTCGTTGCGAGCAATGAGCGCGACAGAGCGAGTTGGGCTTCAAAGGAAGCGGGACTTTCTGCCGCGGCCTGCTGGTAGCAGTCCCGCGCCTTCGACAGCTCGCCACGTTGTTCGAGGCAGCGGCCCGCGCAGACCCACAGCTGCGTCTTGACTTGCGGATCTGTGATCTCTTGTGTGGCGCGAATGAGTGCGGCGTCTGCTTGCGCAGGATTGGCTGAAAGCTCGATGCGCGCGACTAGCTGTGCGTAGCCCGGCTGTTTGGGATCGAGCGTCAGTGCTTCGGTGGCAGCGCTGCGCGCTGCGGAAGAGTCGCGCAGCACGAGCCATTGCAAGCGGGCGAGCACCGCGAGGATGCGCGCCTTTTCCTGCGGAGCCGTGGTGTCTTGGGCACGACGCTCCAGTAGCTTGAGATAGTCGAGCGGAGTGATCGGGCTAAACACCAAGCGGCCGAGCCCCTGCTGAGGGCCTTCCAATTCCGGCGCTTGGGCGCGCGCACGTTCATAGAGCGACTGCGCGAGTGCAGGCACGCCTGACTCTTCGGCGAGCTCGCCGGCTGTGGTGAGGAGACTCGCGCTCTCTAAGCCAACGCACTGGGAAGCCAGCTGCGACAAGAGTTCGATGCGAGCGATCTTGCTCGCGTGGTCTGTTCCGGCAAGCGGAAGCTGCTCTACGCGCTTGCGCTTTGCTCGGATTTTGCGCAGCGAGGCCACCACCACCGCATCGTCTGCCTGCGGTTGTGCGGAGCTTTGAGGCGCCGCTGGGATGGACGTAGTGTGCGCTGGGCTGTCGGCGTTAATCGCGGTGGGCTCGCTGGCCATGGGCGCGGGCACTACTGCGGGCTGCGGTTCCACAGGCGGCGCCAACTCATCCAGGTTCCGGAGCACACTTGGCTCGTTGGATGGGAGAGGCTGCGGCACCTTCGGAGGCACAAAGGCGGGTTTCGGCAGTCCGAGCGGTGGCAGCGGTCGCGCTTTGGCCAGGGCTTGGGGCGGCGGGGGCTTTGAGGACGCGACTTTCACGGGGGCTGGCGGCAGAGTGTGCAGGCCCGTGGTTTCCTCTTCGATTTCACCTGACAGCAGCTCGTTGTCGAAGCTCTCGTCGTCTAAAGAGTCCTCGTCATAGGTCTCGTCGTCATCGTCATCGTCGGGCAGGCCAATCTCGATTTGTGGAGCCTCCGAGATGGGCGTTGATTCGTTAGGAGTCGGCAGAAGCGAACTTCGAATGGAGAACGCTTCGTCAGAGTCGAGGCGCAGGCTTTCTGGGGCGGGGGACGCTTTGGATTCCGCGGCGCCCGCTTCGGTTTGAGGCGCGAGCAGTCCCGATAGGTCTGCGTGATCCCCCGAGAGGAAACCTCGTTCAAGGGTATCGGAGCGTCCCAGCGCTTCGATAAGTTCTCGAGGAATGGACGCGATTTTCGTCGAGTCGCTTTCGTCGTCGTCCATCAGCCACGCCGGGAAGTCACCTCCAGACGGGGGCGGCAACGTGCGATTGCTGAACGCCTCGAGAGCTTTGAGCTCATCGTGGTCGCTTGGCGGCTTGTACATGCGCGGACGACCGGAATCGGTACGTGCCAGCGCAGACAGGTCGCTCTTTTCGTTTCGTGACATCGGAAACGAAGGAGGCGCTGAGGTCTTGCGGGAATCGGGCGGCAGCGAGGGCAGCGGGGGTAGACTGCTTGGTGTTGCGCGGCGTGCATGCGGCGGAGAGCTCTGCTGGCTCGGATCGCGCGGGGGCATGCTGGCAGGCCTGAGGGTGTGCTGCGACGCCGGAGGCAGTGGAGGGAGCGAAAGCGGGGGCGCGGGAGGGCGTTTGGCGCGGAACTCCTGAGGCGCCGTGGCCACGTTCGTGGGTGTCGGCGGGCCTGGCTGGACCGCAGGCGTCGCTGGTTTCGGCTCAGCGCTGGCAGAAAAGGGGGCCGCTTCGGCCACGGCTGAGCCATCGAGGTCCTGTCCCCACGAGTCGACCGCATCGTCCCAGTCGAGGACCAGGTCGTTCCCATCGCGCTTTGTGTTTGACTCGTCTGTCACCGTACCAACCCCAACCTGTTTCTGAGTGTGTTCATCGCGCTCGAGGTCCACACGGTGACCAGGTCGAGAGCCTCCGCTGAAGCGGCGATGCTGTCACGCGTGGGAAATGCGCCGAGCGTGTGTTCGAGGGCGCTGGCGAGGTCTCCTGCAAGCAGGAGTGAGACACTGCGCGTGTGTCGTAGGGCGAGCACAAGCTGCAGCTCCATACTGGCTCCTCGATCAGGCAGTGCCCGTACAAGCTCGGGTAGGGCTTTTTTCGTTTTGCGTGGCAGTGCGCGTCCCAAAGAGCGAGGCAGGTCGCCGAGCTCTTCGCGTAGAATTTCGCCAGGCAGGGGGCAATCCGACGCGACCAACGCGGCATACACAAGCTTTGCGGCTTGCGTCGAGCTGCGCGCCAGCAAGGGAAGCGTCTGCAGAGCCGTTGCGGCTAGCTGCAAGGTCGCGAGAGTGCGCTGCGAAGGCGTCAGCGGATGCGCGACTTCGCTGCCCACAAGGAAGGCGAGCTCATCATCGCGCGGCATCGCGGCGATGCGCCGGGGATCATCGCCTCCGACGTAGAACTCGCTGACCTTGAGATTGAGAAGGTGGGCGAGCGACAGCACTTCGTCGCGCACCGGAAGCGCATCTTTCACGGCTACGCGCTGACCGCGCGCTGCACCGAAGCGGCTGGGCTCGAGCTGATCGATTTCCGCTGCCGCCGAGAAGACCGCGCGAAATAGGTTTTGGTAGGGAACTGAAGGGGCGCGCAGAGGGAGCGAGGCGAGTTCACTCGCACTCAGGGGCGCCGCCTTCGTGCGCAAGGCGGCTACGTTTGTGCGCGTAAGACGCTCAAAGGCTTCGCGCTCGCCGGGCGTCTCTGCATGGAGTGCCAGCAAAGTCGACAGCGCGATAGCTTGCATGCCTGCGTCGCCGCGAGCTTCGGCGAGGGCGAGCCACTTTCGGAGAGGAAGCGGATCGGTAGGTGCCGCCTTGAGCTCTTTTTGCACCTCCTGCTCGAACTCTCGGTAAAGTGCGGTTTTCGCAGTGGCTTCGTTTGTTACGCTGACCAATGCCTGCATGGCCTGTAGGTGGCTAGGCTGTTCAGCAAGCACTGCGGCAAAGAGTTCCTTTGCTTGCTCTGGGGCGCAGGCTTTCTCCGCAAGCAGGAGACCGCAGCGTAAGCGCAGCACATCGCGCTGAGAGCCGGAAGTGAGGTCGATCGCGGCTTGCAAGGCCGAGACCGCCCGCGTCACATTGTCGATGCGCTCGGCGACATCCGCGATGCGCTTAAACAAGGCCACGTCGGGCTGACCGTTCTCTACAAGTATCTCAAGTTGAGCGAGCGCTGCCGCACCGTCCTTGAGTTTGTGCTCCAGGAAGTCCGCGGCTCCGAGGCGTGCCAGCTTCTTTTGCGCTTCAGGTACGAATCGAGCCGTCGCGAGCGCCTGCAACACTTCGACGGCTTCAGGCCATGCTTCACGCGAAGTATAGATTTCTGCCGCCAGGGCGAGTGCCCCTACGTGTTCGTCGAGCATGCGCACGTTGTCGACAGCATCGAGCGCGGCATCCAAGTCTCCTGCGGCACGATACAGGCGAGCGAGCTCGTAGAAGAGGGCGACAAGTTCTTCTGGATCGTCGACGCGCTCCGTGCGGTCACGGAGGAGCTCCATCAAGCGTGCGTGGTCGCCGCGCGCGGTGAGCAAGTCCTGCAGGCGATGGAACGAAAGAGTGCGCTCGGGAGCCAGCGCTAGCACTCGAACGAGCAGCGCCTCGGCGCCGCGCAAATCGGCCAGGTCGTCCATACGCACTACGGCTGCTTCTTCGAGCAACGCTAGGGCCAGGTCGCCCGTAAGATGACACGAAAGCGCTTCGCAGATCTCGGCGAGGCGGACAAACTCTCCTGCGCCACGTGCGGCGACCTTTGCCAGCTCCAGAGCCTGGAAGTCCGCGGAATTCGCGGCCAGCAAGGGTTCGAGCGTGGAGAGGGCTTCCTTTACATTGCCTGTTGCGATCAGGGTGCGCGCGCTCGTGAGGTCCTTGTGCCTCGAGGCCGCCTGGACTTCGAGGAGCGTGGTCTGAGCGCGTGCACGCAAGGCCGCATCGTGCGCGGGCGACGTGGTTTCGAGCACTGTGTGGGCGAGCTCAACTGTCAGCGAGCTGTTCTCGGAGGCTTGGTCACTTGAGGGAGCGCTAGGTGTGCCAGAGAAAAAGCGGACGAGGTTCGCTTCTGCACGCAGGTTGGACGCGAGACTTTCGTCGGCAGTTACGCGGGCAAGCGCCTCTAGTGCTTCTGCGTGCCCTTCCTCATCATGCGGGAGTGGAATGCTGGCGCGCATCCATAGCGCCCACACATCGTCGGCAGCGAGGCCGCGTGTCCGTTCGACGATGTCCAGTACACGTACGTGCTCGGCACCCTGTGCGAGGAGCATCCCGCCAAGCTCAGCGAGCAGCGCGGGTTTTTGTGCGTCGTCTACGCGTTCTGCAAGCACCTCGACGGCCCGTTCGCGGCCTTCAGCGGTGGCCTTGGGCGTCGAGGCGAGCATCAGCGCTGCGTGGTGACCGATGGAGGGATCCGTTAGAGACTCGCTGAGCCAACTCTCGACGCTTTCTGGACTGCGGAGCGTGAGTTCGTGGTGCTCCGCCAGGAGGAGTACGTCGATGCCCGGTGTGCCTCTGGCCTTTTCGCGAGCCGCGAGATTTTGCCGCGCTTGTAGGACCCAATCGTCGTTGTTCTGACGTTGGCCCAGGCGAAGCAGAGCCCAATGCGGGCTCACGGATTGCGCATTCCGTTCTGCTGCCTGTTCATAGTTTTGCGCGGCGCGGCTCGCATCTCCTGCTGCTTCCGCTGCTGCGCCCGCCATGAGCAGCGACAGCTCCGCATCCCGTTCGCTTGTCTGTGCTTCTGCTGCGCGCCGCAAGAGTCCGACGATTTCGGCTTCTGCCCCAAGACTCTTCAGAATTTCGTGCTGCAGGGCGACGGCATATCGGTGGGACGCGTCATTGGCAAGAACGCGGTCGAGCAGGTGCTTGGCACGCTCTCCTTTTCCAAGGCGGAAGTGGGCGCGCGCCGCGGCGCACAGATGCGCAGCTGCGCGCTCAGGCTCCATGCGCTGATCGGAAAGTAGCTCATGGGAGCGCGCCAAGAGCGTTAGGTCACGCTCCTCTGCCGCGCGTAGCCGCGCTAGCTGAGGAAAGAACGCCCGCGCTTCTTGGTTCTCGATGTTTCTGTTGAGCAGCGCGCGCGCGTCTTCGAGTGGGGCAAGCTCCGCTTGATGGTGCAAGAGTGCCGCGCGTTCTTCCGGATCGAGTGGTTTGGCAAGCAGTTGTTCGAGGCCGAAACGCGTGAGGTCTACCGCATTCAGGTCGAGACCCGTTCCGTACGCTTCCCGCGCAATCTCGGGCGAACCATCGGCCTTGGCTTCGGCGCGCTGGAATAGCTCGAGGGCTTTTTGCGGGTCGCGCAGGTCGTTGGCAGCGACAAGCGCAGCTTCGAGGAGAAAGCGTGAGGCGCGCGCTGGATTGGCGGTGGCGGAGCGCGCCTCGCGCCGTTCGATGCGGTCGCGATGCAGCTCTTCGTCGAGCAGAAGGTCATCCAAGATGGCGTCGGCCGCGATGGAACCCCCGGCATGGGCGATGGCTTCCATCAGGCTTTCGCGAGCCATCGTCAGGTCGCCCGCGACCAGTGCGTGCTCTGCAAGGCGGAAGTGAAGGGCAGCCGCTTGTTCGCCATCGACGCCCATCGCGAGCAGACTACGTGCTTCTTCGGCCGCGCGTTCACGGTCTTCCATGAGGTCGAACGCCAACATGCGTGTCTGCCGAAGCAGCATGTCGTCTGGGCGAATTTCGAGGGCCCGCGTGATGCAGGCGAGGGCGCCGTCTGGATCGCCGAGACTCGTACACCTCAGGCGGGCAGCTTCATACCAATGCGCCACAGCCCGCGATTTCAGCCGCTCCTGGACTGCATCATCTGCGTCTTGACCTTGTGCGAGCTCTTCCGAGGCGAGCTCTGCTCGCTTTTCGCAGGCTTCGATGAGCTCCGGAACGAAGCCTTTGGCTCTAGCGAAGTCGGCGAGCACGGAAAGCGTGGACTCGTTGCTATCGGCCTGGAGCGCGGCCTTGCGCAGTGCTTCGAGCGCAAAGCTCAGTTCGCCGCGTTCTTCGAGTTCTCGGGCTACTTCCAGCAGGAGCACTGCGCGTTGTGCTGGGTCGTCTGTTCCACTCGCGCGCTTCGACAAGGCTTCGAAAGTAGCGTCTTCATCGTTGCCTGCGCGTCGAGTCCACTCCAACAGGAGGGCCGCTTCGACACCTTCGTCATACTCGAGTGCGCGTTCCAGACGCGATCGAACGGCCTCGGGTTCGCTCGCCTCTTGCATGGGCAAAAAGGCTTGGTCGATGAGGGCCGTGGTTTTCTCTTCTGGCGTGTGCGCGGCGCGTAACTGCGCATCATAAAGACGCGCCAAGTTCTTGAGAGAACGCTTGCGCTCGAACAGGCGGATGAGCGCGTACAGAGGCAGCCGAAAGCGATTGTCTAAGTTGTACGCCGCCAGGTAGTCGTTGATGGCGAGAGCGGGCGGATCGAGCTCGGTCTCACTCAGGTAGGCCGCCTCGTAGAGTAAGGCGGCTTTCTGTGTGCGCGAGCTCGTCGCTTCAGCCTCAGCGCGCAGTTCTTGCGCACGCAGGGATGCGGAGTCGGACACGCTGGGGTCTTGTTGCGCGACGGTCATTTTCGGGGCCGAACTCTCAGTCTGGAACGTCATCCGAGAGACTCATGATATCAGCCCTTTACCGAACTAGAACAGCGTCGTTCGCGTTCATTTGCCGTTCGTGGTCTGCGCGCGCAGACGAGATAGCAGAGTTGGTGCCTGTGGTACGACATACCGCTGCACGTCGGGCAATGTCCTACGGACGATTTGTTCAGATTCCGAATCGAGTGCGAGCCGGGGGCGCGTCTTGAAAACGTGCATGAGGCGCAGCGCTACCGCGTCGGTATCGCGGTAATCGTGGGGAGCTCCATGGGCGTGCAGGCGCAAGGCGAGGGCGTCCCAGCGCGCCTGGTCAATCGGCGCGGGAAACAGTCCCCGGACGAGGGATAGCTGTGTGAGGGCGCCTTCATAGGCGTCCTGCACCTCTAGGTCGCGAAGTAGCTCCCCATCGAGGAGCATCTCGACGCCGACGTGGGCGACCCCGCGGGCGGGCCCCCGGGGAACGCCGAGTGCTGACAGCCGGTCCAGGGTGAGCTGCGTAAGCGCTGTGAACGCAGCGTCCGCATGGAACAGGTCGTCGACCTGGTGGTGATGGGCGACGCCCTCAGCCAGTGCCGCCGATGCGAGCGACCGAGGCAGGCGCAAGCCCGCCATATTCGCGAGGTCGGGCAGCATGGCCCCAAGCACGAAGGCTGGATCGCGACGCTCCCAGAGCGCTACCGCTGCATGACCGATGAAGTTCATCGCTCTTGCAGCGTAGCAAACTCTGCTGGAGGGAGGGCGCCCGCCAGGGTGAGTGCTCTTTACAAAGAGCGCTGCTCAAACGGGCGCGTTGCTCTCAGGCTTCAGCGAGGCAGGGCGAGCGTGAGGTCGAGGTCGAGAACCACGCTGTCTTCGTACTTCCCGTCCTTCTTGTACGGGAAGCTTGAAGCCGGCTGGTTCTTGGTGGCCACGAGACGCACGCGCAGGGCGCCGATATCGCGACGGCCTGGGAGCTCGATTTTCTCAAGCACTTCGCTGTAGGCGTAGATGGTGTCGCCCGCGAAGGTCGGGTTCGCGTGGGAACCGCCGTTGATCGCGAGCACCTTGAACGCGTTGGCGAGGCCGTTGAACGACAAGCAGCGCGCGAGGCTTATGATGTGTCCGCCGTAGATCAGGCGGCGCTTGAAGCGGCCCTGGTTGGCGGCGTGCTGGTCGAAGTGCACCTTGGCCGTGTTCTGGTACAGGCGCGTGGCGAGCTGGTGCTCGGCCTCTTCGATGGTCATGCCGTCGACGTGGTCGATCTTCTCGCCGACCTCGTAGTCACCCCAGACGTGCTTCTCGCCACTGAGGACGAAGTCGTAGTTTTCGGCGCGGAGCTCGGCGGGAATCTGGAGCTTGTCGGCGGGTACGGCCGCGGGCAGCGAAGGCGTGACGGCTTCGGGAGCCGGCTTCGACTCGTCCTTCTTGTTGACCATCACCCAGCGCGTGTAGTCGAGCACGATATGGCCGTGCTGGTTCTTACCCACCGAGTTGACGTACACCACGCCGGTCTTGCCGTTCGAGTTTTGCTTGAGACCGGTGACCGTGCTGGTGGTGGTGACGGTGTCGCCTGGATAGACGGGCACGCCGAACTTGCCGTTGGCGTAGCCGAGGTTTGCCACGGCGTTGAGCGAGACGTCGGGGACGGTCTTGCCGAACACCATGTGGAACGCGAGCACGTCGTCGACCGGAGCGCGCCGCAGACCCACGCCGCGTGCGAATTCATCCGACGAGTTGATGGCGAAGCGTGCGCCGTAGAGCGCCGTGTACAACGAGACGTCGCCTTCGGTAATCGTGCGCGGCGTGGCGTGCTTGATGACCTGACCGATGCGGAAGTCTTCGAAGAAGTTGCCAGCAAATGTCTTGCTCATCGCGTCCTCAGTTTCCCATCTCAGCGATGGCGTCAGAAAGTTCGACTTGGCGCTTGGCCGCGGCTACGTGCAGGTTCTCGATGAGCTTGCCGTCGACGACCACCACGCCCTTGCCCTGGCTCTCGGCCTCGGCGTGGGCTGCGATGATCTTGCGTGCCCAGGCGACGTCTTCGGTGCTCGGTGCGAACACCTCGTTGGCCTTGGCCACGGTCTTCGGGTGAATCAAGGATTTTCCGTCGAAGCCGAATTCCTTACCTTGCACGCAGGACGCGGCGAAGCCTTCGTCATCCTCGAGATTCAGATAGACGCCATCGACGATGCTGAGTCCGTAGGCGCGCGCAGCGAGCAAGCACAAGCTCAAGCTCGTGACCATCGGCAAGCGCATCGGGGTGTGTAAGCAGCGCAGGTCCTTCGCGAGGTCGCTCGTGCCCATCACGAAGCCCGCGAGGCGCTTGCTGGACTTGGCGATTTCTTCCGCGTGCAGCATGCCGAGTGGGGTCTCCATCATGCACCAGATGGTCTGGCTGTCGGGCGCGCCGGCCTGCTCCATGATGCTCTCCACCTGACGCACCTGGGCCGCGCTCTCGACCTTCGGAATCAGGATGGCGTCGGCCTTGCTCTTGGCGGCCGCAAACGCATCGGCCTGTCCCCAGGGCGTCTCGAGTGCATTGATGCGCAGCAGGATTTCGCGCTTGCCGTAGCCGCCTTCTGCGAGGGCTTTGACGACGTTTTCACGCGCTTGGACCTTCGCGTCCGGGGCGACCGCGTCCTCGAGGTCGAGGATGAGACCATCGGCGGGCAGGCTGCGACCCTTCTCGAGCGCGCGCGTGTTCGCGCCGGGCATGTACAAAATCGAACGACGGGGACGGGCAGTTACGGACATGGCTTGAGCTCCAAAACTGGGGACCGGATCGAGGCGCGCTGCTTCTGCGCGCGGGTGAAACGAGAAGCTCGCGGGGGGACCGCGAGTGAACGAGAGGCGCGCTGTTTCTGCGCGCGGGATGAGAGCGGTCGAGCGTTCAGATGCCGTACGCGGCCTTGAGCGCGGGGTCCTTCTCGGCGAGCATGCGCGCGAGCCCCACCATGACCTTGCACTGCTTCACGGTGGCGTCGTCCTGCATCTTGCCGTCGATCATCACAGCGCCCGTGCCGTCGCCCATGGACTCGATGACCTTGAGCGCCCACTTCACTTCATCGACCGGTGGGCTGAACACCGAGCGCGCGATGTCGATCTGCACGGGGTGCAGCGACCAGGCGCCGACGCAGCCGAGCAGGTAGGCGTTGCGGAACTGGTCCTCGCAGGCGACGGTGTCCTTGATGTCGCCGAAGGGTCCGTAGAACGGGAGGATGCCGTTCGAGGCACAGGCGTCGACCATGCGCCCCAGGGTGTAGTGCCAGAGGTCTTGTTGCGCCGTGGTGCGAAGCGCGCTCTCATTGGCCGGATCGGGATCCGCGCGAACAATGTAGCTTGGGTGACCACCGCCTACGCGGGTGGTCTTCATGCGGCGCGAAGCGGCAAGGTCCGCAGGTCCGAGCGAGAGGCCCTGCATGCGGGGGCTGGCTGCGGCGATGGATTCCACATTGGCCACGCCGAGCGCGGTCTCGAGGATGGCGTGCACGAGGATGGGGCGCTTGAGGCCGGCGCGAGCTTCAAGCTGCGCGAGCAGGCGGTCCACATAGTGGATGTCCCAGGGACCTTCGACCTTGGGCACCATGACGACGTCGACCTTGTGGCCGACCTCGGTGACGATGCGCGTGAGATCGTCGAGCAGCCACGGACTGTCGAGGCTGTTGACGCGGGTCCAGAGCTGCGTGTCGCCGAAGTCGACTTCCTTGGCGATCTTGATGAAGCCCTCGCGCGCGTCGAGCTTCTTGTCGGCCGCGACGGCGTCCTCGAGGTTGCCGAGCATGATGTCGACCTTCTTGGCGATATCCGGCACCTTGACGGCCATCTTCGCGTTCGAAGGATCGAAGAAGTGAATCATGCGCGACGGGCGGAAGGGGACCTCGCGGACGGGTTCAGGGGCGCCGATAGCAAGGGGTTTGAAGAAGTCTTTCGCGCTGCGCATGGGTTTCCTCTTATGTCTTACGTGTTCTTCGAGTTCGGATCGCGTCTCTAGGTTCGGAAATCAAATCTCGAGCAGACGGCGTGCCACCACGCCCGCTTGGATTTCGTTGGCGCCTTCGAAGATGGACAAGACGCGCGCGTCTACCAACAGACGCGAAGCCGTGTACTCCTCCGCGAAGCCGTTACCGCCGTGGATCTGCACGTCGGCGTCCGCCGCTTCCCAAGCCGCGCGTGTCGCAAGCAGCTTGGCCATGCCGGCCTCGAGGTCGCAGCGCAGGTCCTTGTCCTTCTCGCGTGCTGCAAAGTAGGTGAGCTGACGGCCCGCCTGAATGCGCGTGACCATGCGACCGATCTTGCGGGCGACGCGGCCGAAGTTGAACAGGGGCTGACCGAACTGCACGCGGTCGTGCGAGTAGCGCATGGCTTCGTCGAACGCGGCCACTGCCACGCCCACGCCGCGCGCAGCGGTCTGGATGCGTGCCGCTTCGAAGGTCTTCATGAGCTGCTTGAAGCCCTGGCCTTCTACGCCGCCGAGCAG
>CAZEWA010000029.1:35361-38538 GCA_964515685.1 uncultured Polyangiales bacterium
GCGCCGGGCTTGACCTTGAAGTCTTCGAAGCCGAGCTCGTATTCCTTCATGCCGCGGTAGCCGAGCACCTTGATCTCGGTGCCGGTGAGGCCCTGGTCGACGAATTCGGGCTGGCCCTCTTCGCCGCAGCGGGTCTTCTCCGCCAGGAACATCGAAAGGCCGCCGTAGCCCGGATCGTCGGGGTTCGTACGGGCGAGCAGCGTCATCAGATCCGCGCGGACTGCGTGCGTGATCCAGGTCTTGTTGCCGTTGACCACGTAGCTGCCGTCCGCCTGCTTCACCGCGCGCGTGCCGAGCTTGGCTAAGTCGGAGCCGTTGTTGGGCTCGGTGAACACCGCGGTCGACATCACTTCGCCGCTCGCGAGCTTGGGCAGCCAGTACTGCTTCTGTTCTTCGGTGCCGCCGCCGATGATCAGCTCCGCTGCGATCTCCGAGCGCGTTCCGAGCGAGCCCACGCCGATGTAGCCGCGGCTCAGCTCTTCGGTGACGACGCACATCGCGACCTTGCTCAGGCCGAGACCGCCGTACTCTTCGGGGATTGTAAGCCCGAATACACCGAGCTCATTCATCTTGTTCACGATGTCCATCGGGATGAGGACGTCGTTGCGGTGGATATCCTGGGCCTTCGGAATCACTTCCTGGTCCACGAATTTCGCGAACTGGCTGCGGATATCTTCAAGAATCTCGTCGTCGAGGCCGCTGTTGCCGAGGCCCTTCTCGGCGGCCTGGCGCGCGATGGCGATGTACTTCTCCGCGCTCGCCTGCTCGTCACAGATCTGCGCGATTTCAGGGCGAAGCAAGGTCTCTGCAAGGTCCTGAGCCGTGATGCCGAGCTCGTAGACGCCGACCTGCTCACAGGCGCCGAGGTCGATATGGGCGCGCAGGCTGCGGCCGACATCTGCGATGTACGTGGACGCTATCTGCTTTTCGTAGTCGCCGCCGACGCGCTCGGACCAAGCCAAAATCTGCTTACAGGCTTCGTATTCCGTGGCGAGGTAGGCGAGCGCGTGCGCCGGAACTTGCAGCTGGTCGAGCTTCTTGGAGCTGAGTTTGCCGTTCTCGGTGACGCGGTCTTTCAGGCGCTTGTGCGCCACCCCGTAGAGACGACCCATGGCATCGACGACTGCTTGCATGTTCATTCCTTGGCTCGACGGCGCTCGCTAGACCAAGTGGACGAAAACTTGACCCGTGGAGCGCCCAAAAACGACCGCTTGCCATGTACGACTAGTTTTCCAACGTGCAATCGAAAAGCAGGCGGAACCACTGTAAAATAGCTGTTCATCGTGAAGTTTCGAGGCAGGAAAGAGAGCGGACGCAAAAAAGGCCGACCCTCTCGAGCCGGCCTCCTAAACGCGGTGTGCGCCGCTTACTCCTTGGCGTTCACCAGGCAGGACATGTTGCCTGGCGGGTGCTTGTTCAGGTGCATCAGCTGGTGCGCGCGGGGGATATCGTCGAACGAGAACGTCTCGGAGTGGCAGGGGTCCACCTTGCCAGCGACGACGAGGTCGTTGTACTCGCGAGCCTGCACGCCGTTGGCGAAGTGCGAGCCCTGAAGGCGCTTTTGGCGCATCCACAGGTAGCGCAGATCGGCCTGGGCGGCGAAGCCCGTGGTTCCTGCGCACACCACGATCATGCCGCCGGTTTCGCAGCAGAGTACCGAGGTCGGGATGGTGGTCTCGCCGGGGTGCTCGAACACGATGCGCGGGTTGTTGCCCTCGCCCGCGATGTCCCAGATGGCCTTGCCGAAGCCGCGCGCCTTCTTGAGCCAGGCGCCGTAGGCCGCGCCGTCGCGCCAATCCGGGGGCAGGCCCCAGTGGTCGAACTGCGTGCGGTCGATGCAGCCGATGGCGCCGAGCTGCTTGCAGTAGTCGACCTTGTTAGAACCCGAGATCACAGCGATGGGTCGTGCGCCGAAGGCCTTGGCAATCTGGATGGCCTGGGTGCCGAGGCCGCCTGCGCCGCCCCAAACGAGCACGACGTCGTCCTTCTCGACCTGGTTCGGAGCCCAGCCGCGCAGCATGCGGTAGGCGGTGGCGCCCACGAGCATGTACGACGCGGAAGCCGCCCAAGACAGGTGCTTGGGCTTGGGCAGACACTGCTGGGCCTGGGCCTTGGTGAACTGCGCGAAGCTGCCCCAGCTGGTTTCGTAGCCCCAGATGCGGAAGCTATTGCCGAACATGGGATCGCGGCCGGCTTTGACGATCGGATCTTCGAGGCTCCACTGGCCACAGTGGAGAACGACCTCGTCGCCGACCTTTACATTTGTGACCGCGCTTCCGATCTTCCAGACGATCCCGGAGGCGTCGCTGCCGCCGATGTGGAAGCCGGAGCTGTCGGGGAAGTAGGGGTCCTTGGGGCGGTTCTTTACTACGTCGACGGGGGTGCCGCGGGCCGCCCACACGTTGTTGTAGTTGACGCCGGCCGCCATGACCCAAACCAGAACTTCGTCGGGACGTAAATCGGACGGGACGTCGACTTCTTCAACCTTGAAGGCATCCTCGGGGTTGCCGTAGCGCTCGGGGCGGATCACCTGGGCGAGCATCTTCTGGGGAACGACCCCCAGTTCGGGCGTTTCGCCCAATTGGTACAGGGACTTGGTCGACATCGGTAGCTCCTCGTGCGCGACGGTAGCGTGCGTTCGCGCGCTCGCAAGGTCCTAGGGGCGATGAGTTGCCATGGGAGCTTTACACAGCTACATGGTCGAGCTTCGAGGCGTGTAAAATCGCGCGCTCAATCACGCAACGTGTCTGCTCCCTGGCCAGTTGAAAGGAGCCTCTCCGTGTCCTCGACCCCCGTGCGCAAGAAGGAACGTCCCTGGATCATGCGAACCTACGCCGGCCACAGCACGGCCACGGCGTCGAACGAGCTGTTCAGGACGAACCTGACGAAGGGGCAGACTGGCCTCAGCGTGGCATTCGATCTGCCCACGCAGACCGGCTACGACAGCGACCACACGCTCTCGCGCGGTGAGGTCGGCAAGGTGGGCGTGCCGGTCAGTCACATCGGCGATATGCGCGCGCTTTTCGATCAGATCCCGATCGAGAAGATGAACACCTCGATGACGATCAACGCGACGGCGCCCTGGTTGCTCGCCCTGTATTTGGCGCTCGCTGAGGAGCGCGGCATCGACAAAAAGCTGCTCGCGGGCACGACGCAGAACGATCTGATGAAGGAGTA
>CAZEWA010000030.1:0-36917 GCA_964515685.1 uncultured Polyangiales bacterium
TGCACCGTGCGCCGCGTGCTGGGCAGGCTTACGTTGTTGCTGCGGAGAGGCTCGGGTTTCGCCGGTTTGAACGGTTGGGCTGCGGCTTCTGTGCTGCGAGGCAACGCCGCGGGTAGGGGCAGCGCTACATCTCCTTCAGCAGCTGGTTTCGGTGGAGCTTCGCGGGCTGCGTGCAAGGCCGTATCGAGGGGCGCCATCACGTTGGTGACAGCAGGATGACTGGCAAGACGCGCGGTCACTTGCCCGCGAGTCTGTTGCATCAACAGAGCGAGGGCGTGCACGCCGAGATACAGGTCATTTTCGGCGTTGAGCGCGCGGGCTTGGGCGCCGACGATAATGCCTTCGGCGATATCGATTTCGAAGCTGGCTGCCGAGCAGGACACCTGCACGCGAAACGCGCGCTGACTTTCGGTGAGGGCGCGCAGTACACGCGCAGGTCCCAGCGCGCGCAGGTCGGCCGTGCACTCTGCGTTTTTCTCGCACGTATCGCGCAGCTGAGCGTACGACTCGCTCACGCCTTGAACCGCGAGGCACAGGCTCGGCACGTCAGGCGTGCCCTGCGCGTAGCTTGTGACGTTCTCGGGCGAAGCGAGAAGAATGGGCGCGAACCTGAGTCGGGGATGCTGCCAGAGCGCACGTACGATTTCCCAGCAGCTGCCGTAGAAATCGGTCATCTCCATGACGACGGCGTCGGGGTCGAAGCCTTCCACTCGATGCAGCGCATGGGGATCGAGGCTGAGGGCCACGACTTCGGCGCCGCGACTGCGCAGGGCTTGCGCGAGTGCGTCGGCGCTTCCCGGATCGGGGTGCATCACGGCTACGCGCCGGCCCTTTACACTGGCCGCACGCGCGGCAGGCGACGCCACCGACTCCACGAACATCAAGCGGGCGATGGGAGAGCCCGCACCCGCACCCGCCAGGAGGTTCAGGCCTCGACTGCGAAGATGCGACACGAGGGGCAGCGGAGGCTCGCTTCCTCCCAGCCAAAGCACGGATTTTTCGTGCGTATCAATCGCACGGCCTGAGTTCTTTGATTCGATACTCGTTGCAGCTGACACGCTGTCCGATTGTAACCCTAATTGCGCTCGGACCTGATGTAATCACTCGCACCGTTTGCGTCGCTTTTGCGAGCGCAGCGGCCGATTCTTGCGGTGCGTACTGCGTACGAATGTGGTCTCACGAGCGCTGCGTGTGCACTCGCGATTCTCCCCACTCACACGGTGCATACGCGCGCACATCCTCTCTGTGTCAACGCGCCTTGCGTGGACCTGAGGCGTTCATGATTTTGGCGAGCGGATACATGCCGACCACATTGCGCGCGCGCTGAAGTTGCCAGTCAGTCAGTCCGCTGGCTTCCACTCGCGCGCTGCCTTGCTCTTTGAGTACGCGCAGCGTGGCGCGCTCGACGTGAGCCGAGCGCATCACATCGCTCAGGGCTTCAAGCAACGCGGGTGGGATCCGCCCACGCACGAGCTTGGTCTTTCCCGAGCGCACCGAGAGCACGAATAGCGCTTGGCTTCGGCCCGCGTGAATCGCGATGGCGATGAAGGCTAGTACAAAAAATAGCGCTGCGAATAGGCCCCAAGACATCGTGAATCTCATATCACTGTTCGGCCAAAACGGCATGAAACGACCCTGCGCCGCGTCCTAAATCGGGTGTGCGATGCGCGCTGATACAGAACTCCGTATCGGCGTAAATGCCTTGGGTTTAAGGCTTGTTTGCCTGCTGATCTGAGGTACATGCAACAGAACCGGAAGGACACACGGCATGACAGCATCGGCTGAAACCCGAGCAGGGCACGCTCGCGGTGACATTCGCGACGACGTACAGCAGTACCGCGCGTTTCATGAAAATGGCGGCGGCAACGTGGAAGCGCGCAAGCAGCGATACACGGACATGGTGCGCGGTTACTACGACCTCGTCACAGACATCTACGAGCAGGGCTGGGGAGATTCGTTCCATTTTGCCCCTCGCTACCGTGGTGAGCCCTTTGAAGCTTCGCTCAAGCGCCACCAGCACTACGTTGCGTTGCGCCTGGGCCTCGCGCGCGGCCTCACGGCCGTAGACGTCGGGTGCGGCGTGGGCGGTCCGATGCGTGAAATCGCGCGCTTTAGCGGCGCAAACGTGGTCGGCGTCAACAACAACGCCTACCAGCTCAAGAAGGCGGGAGAGTACAACCGCGCTGCGCGTCTCGACGCTCAGTGTGTGCTGCTCGAAGCCGATTTCATGAACATCCCGAAGGATGCTGAGACTTTTGACGCGGTGTATGCGTTCGAAGCCACGTGCCATGCGCCGGACAAAACCGCGCTCTTCCGCGAGTTGTTTCGCGTGCTCAAGCCAGGTGGCAAGATGGCCATCTACGAGTGGTGCCTCACGGACCGCTACGATGCGCAGAATCCAGCGCACCGCCGCATGAAGGGCGACATCGAGGAGGGCAACGGTCTGCCTGACATCTGGACGCTCAAGCAAACCGAGCAGTGCTTCAAGGATGCGGGCTTCAACGTGCTCGATGTCCTCGACAAGGCCGAGGAGGGCGATCCCGAGGTGCCCTGGTACCTCAGCCTCAGCGGTAAGGAGCTTTCCAACACCGGCATCCGTCGCACGCCTGCCGGAAAGATTGTCGTGAAGGCGCTCGCTCGCACGCTCGAGACTGCGCGCATCGCTCCCAAGGGCACAGCGCAGATCAGTGATTTCCTGAATCGCGGCGCGGACGCTCTGGTGGCATCGGGAGAGGCCGGCGTCTTCACGCCTATGGCGTTCTTCCTGGCGCAAAAACCCGCGCGCTGAGCCACCACCCTACTGGGTAGCGGGCCAGCTCTGGCAGGCAGGCTCGAGCTGGCCGCGCGAGTGCTGTGCGCAATGCGCGCTGCGGCGCACGCCTGGTCAGCTCTTGAGGAGCCGCGTCTCGGTACGCTTGCTGCGGTCTGTGATGCCGCGGTGGAGTACGACGTCGCGTCCGGCCTTCTGGCCCTCTTGAAACGCGTCTCGACGCTTGTGTCCCTGCTGGCGAATCGTGCGCAGGTGGGGATGCCGCTTGCGCGTGTACGCAGACAAGCGGGCATGGGGCACCCACACAAGCCCGTCTGTGCGGTGGGCCTTTTGCTGCTGCATGAGCTTCTGCGCAAAGCCGCTCATGACCCCTGCGTAGTACGGGGCGCGGTCTTGGTTCGCCGTGATGCCTTCTGCGCGCTGGTGATGTTTCCACAGGCGTTCGGCGCTGCTCACGAGGAAGTCGTACACGTAGTGCGCGAGGTCCAGATTCTCTGGGCTCCCAATCGCTTCCATGACGCTGCCGCGCTTGCCCGTGCTGGGCACATAGGCAGACACCCAGATGATCTCCACGAAGAAGTAGTCGCGCAGGATGTTTCCCAGGCGTCGCTCCCATTCGCTGACGCGTCCAGTGATGCGTCCTATCTGGCGAAACGTGTAGTCGAGGTGTTCGACGTGCTCGACGCGCTCTCGCGTGTCGATGTTATGGCGCAGCATGAGCTTTTGCGCGGCGGCTGCGGCGGCTTCAGCTTCGTGGCGGTTGTCGCTTTCTGCGAGTGCCAAGAGCTTGTGGATGCGTTCGAGCAGCCGGGTTTGTTCGGGCGAGCGCTGCGCCTCTGGGATCCCCTGCGAGCGCGCATCGATGCCGAGGCGTTCACAGGTGGCTTGGAAGGCGGGGCCATGGGCGGATTCGACTTCGCGCAACACCTCGAACACGAACTGATGCGCCATCTCGTGCTTGAGCACTTCGAGCACCACGTTCCAGTCGTGGCTCAGCACGAAACTTCGCGATAGCTCAAGGCCGTGCGACTCCGCGAAGAAACGCCCGAGGAAGGTATGCGCGTCGCTGAGCGCAAGTTGAGGTGTGCGCAAAACGCCCCGAAACAAGCTCTGATTCAGGTGTTGGTAAGCGCTGACGAGCTCGCGCAGTAGGGCGCGCTCTCTCTCTTGTTCGTCCCTCAGGGCTGAGCTCCTGGCGCTTCCTTTACGGCGCCCTTTTGGGCGCCGTCGGGCCGCGGGCGCTGCTCGGGCGCAAAGCCTGCGGGGCGCTTTTCCATGTCGTCGAATTTGACCCACTCGGCGCGCTCCGCGAACACCTGGGGCTTGTCCTGGGCACGCAGCTTCTCGATCAGCTCGTCGAGCCCTTTTTGGCGCTGCTCTCGCCACAGCTTGGTGCGGATGGTGGAGTCGGCCTCGGCCAGGTTGGTGTTCCGCTCGGGGCGCTCGCCGGTCATGCGCACGATGGCAAAGCCTGTCGGAACCGCGACGGGTGCACTCGCCGTTTCGCCGTTGGCCTTGATGCTGAACGCGGCGTTGCGTACGGCCTCGTTGATGGAGGCAGGCTCCCCTGGGCGGGGCTCCTTGGAGAAGTAGCCGAGGTCGCCCGAGCGCAGCTTGCTTTCGGCGTCGATGCTCTTATTGCGCACAAGCTCGGCGAAGGCGCGTACGTCGGCCTTCTGCACCTCTGGGAGCAGCGCCTTGGCTTCCTCTTCCGTGGCCACCACGATTTGGCTCGCGCGGCGCGTGGCAGGCCGATGAAAGTCGGCTTGGTTTTCGTCGTAGTAGCTCTTTACGTCGGCGGCAGGCACGTTCTTGGGGGAGAACTTCTCGTCGATATCGACGCGCAAGAGCGCTTGAACCGAGGAATCCTTGACTGTGCGCGCCACCGTCGGGTTTTTGTCGTAGCCCTTGCGCTGCGCTTCGCCCGCTAGCAGCTCGAGGCGCACCATGTTGTCGACGAGCCGAGTCAGTTCTTCCCGTGTCTGGTAGCGCGCGCGCATCATGGGCGGCTGCGAGGCGAGAAAATCCTCGACCTTGCCTAAGGTGATCTCGGTGTCGTCCACCTTGACCAGCACTTGCTTGCGCCGCGCTTCTTCGTTCGCGCTGCCCGTACCTTCTGGCGGGGCTTCGGCCAGCACTTGCGGCTGCGCGAAGGCCTGCATATCCGGGCCGCCTTTTTGGGGCGCAGCCTGTACGGGCGCAGCTTTCACAGGCTCTGCTTGCGCGTGAGCTGGAGCAGTTCCTGCGAGGGCCAGGGGAGCCGAGAGACTCAAGCAGAGCGCAGCGAGAAGACGGGACGAGCGAGACATGCAGCCGTTTTCCCACGCACCCGAAAGGACGGCAAGCTTAGAAGGTGTTCCACAGGAAGTGGCCCGGATCGGCATCGAGACGGGTTACTTAGAAGCCGTACTGGGCCGACAGGCCTCCCATGAAGCCCAAGGGCAGCACCGGCAGCGGCACATCGACGCGCAACACCATGTGCTGAATGGGCTTGAAGCGCAGGGACAGGCGAGGCCCAACCACGGGCAGCACATGGGGCACGCCGCCGTTGAAAATGCCGCGCTCAGCCGTGACGCCGTAGTGCGCTCCGTCGGCGCCCGCGCTGTTGGTGACGGGCTGAAGGACGCCGTTTTCCGGAAGAGGCGCGTCGCAGAAGATGGGGTTGGGGTTGCCGGCGCCGAGGCAGGGCGCGTAATCGCCATTGGCTGTGCGGTAGGCTTCGGTGCGCTTCATGTCGCCAAAGATGAAAGCGAGGCCCGCTTCCACGCCGTATTCGAGTGAAAACCACTCGGTGAACGCCGTAGACCAGGTGAAGGTCGCCGTGGCGAGCAGAAGATTCCAGTTGGTGTCGAGCCACTCGGTGTCGACGTCGGGGTCGCCCGACATTTGGAACGGCCCGTTGAAGTTCCACTTCATGTAGCCGAGGCTACCGGTCATCTGGAAGCCGTCTTTGCGGTAGCCGACCTCGGCGAAGAAGCTGCCTGCGGCGCCTACAGCCGGCGCCGACTCCAAAAACCACTCCAGCGTCCAGGAGGGCATGCGCGTGTAGCGCCAGCTCGCCCCCACGAAGATGTAGCCCTTGCCAGGCTCTTCGACACGGCTGCTGGGCTCCTTTTCGGCCTCTGCTTCGGGAGCTTCGGCAGGCTGGGCGGCTTCCGAGTCCGCGTCTGCCGCCGACTCGGTGTCATCGAAGCCGAACTCGTCGCCGTCGCGGGCGTCCGCGTTGGCGGTGACCACGAGACAAGCAGCGGCCAAAAACCAGCACCCTATACGCGCCATGGCGATCTCCCTAAGTTCGGAACTGCGGGAGTGTAGGGAGATGCCTTCTGTAGGTAAAGGAAGACCTGCGACGGCTAGCAGATTTGGGGGCTGGCGCTGTGGGCAGCCCGCGCTCAGCCGGCGACGTCGCGCAGGGTGACCAACGCGATGAGGCCGAGGAGCAGTACCAGGCCTACAGTGTGGACTAGGTTCTCGACGCGCTCGCTGGCGCGCTTTCGAGCAATGATTTCATAGCCGAGGAACACCAGACGGCCGCCATCGAGAGCAGGCAGGGGCAAGAGATTGAACATGCCGAGCGCCACGCTGATGAGGATCAGGATGTTGGCGAGCTGAACAAAGTTGCCTGTGCGCGTGGCGACGATCTTCACCATGCCCACCGGGCCTACGACGCCCTCGGTGCTGCCCTGCTTGAACATGTGCCCGAAGCCTTCGAGCTGATGCAGGGTGAGCTCGAACGGGTAGGCGACCGCGTAGGTGAGCGCGCGGCCGACCGGCATGGGCTCATTACTGACGCGGGGGATGATGCCGATAACGCCGCGACCGCTGTCGTCCATGGGGACGATGGTCATCGGCTCAAGCGCTTTGCCGCCGCGTTCGACGACGTACACCGTAGGCTTTTGCGCGCGGGGAGCCGTGATCTCGATCAGGTCGAGCACGTGCCGGACGGGCTTTTCGTTGGCCTGCAGGATGGTGTCGCCCACACGCACGCCGGCTTGCTCGGCAGGCGAGCCCGGCTGCACGGTGTCGACCACCATCGGCTCATGGGGCTTGTTTTCGCCGTGATGCCCCAGGACCGCGAGGCCGAACACCAGCACCGAAGCGATGAGGTAGTTGGCGAAGGGCCCGGCAAAGATGGTCACAAAGCGCGCTAAAACGCCCTTGTTTTGATAGAGCTCAGGGTCGTTCGGGTCGTTCTCTTCGGCCGGATTCATGCCGGCGATTTGCACGTATGCCAGGAAGGGAATGAGCGCGATTTGGAAGACGGTTGAGCTGTCTTTGGGCTGGAACTTCGCAATGGTCGGGCCGAACCCGATGCTGAAGCGCACCACCCGCATGCCAAAAGCACGCGCAGCGAGATAGTGACCGCTTTCATGGACGATCACGAGAACTGAAATACCGAGGACCGCGAGTAGTATGCTCATGCCTTCATGGACCCTCTGGGGTCCCCTTCACGAGCATACAGCCGAACTCCGGGCGACGCAGGTTTGACGAGGGGTTCTTGAGCAAAAGACTGGGGAAGCAGGCCCTTGATGCGGCACACATGGAGCGTTTTCACGGTGATTTTGGGGATCAGCGCCTGTGATGCCTCTGCTCCCCACACCTACATTCAGCGCTTCGATCCGCGAGAGCTCGATGCCTATGGCGCCGCGCTCGACGACGCAGTGACCGTATCGGGTAAGGCGGTGCCGCCCCCACCTGGGGGACCGCTGCGCGAAGGGCAGGAAAAGCCCATGCTTTCGGGGGCGGGCGATGGGCAGGGCGCGGAGCAACCGGGGCGCAGGTCCCTCGGGTTTCGTCCAGACCGCATCACAGAGCTCGAAGGCACGCTCGGGTATTACGAGGTGTTCACTCCGGCCATCACGCCCTTCAAGCGTGTGACGGCTCTCGATGCGGTGGCGCTCGATCGCACCACGCCGGTGCTTATCGTGAGTCGACCCCAGCGTGAGCCGGTGCGTATCGAAGGGCTCGAGACCCCGCCGCCGGACGCGCGTGAGCGAGATAGGTTTTGGGGCAGCGTGGTGCTGGATTTCAGCGAGGGTTCCGTGCTGCCGCTGCCCACAGTGTCACCGGAATCGCGTATCTTGACGCTCTCGAGCCAGCCTTCTGCGGCGTTGCGCGTGGAGCGAGATGGCTCCGATAACTTCGTGATCATCGCCGAGGGAACGCCGCCTAGGCAGCTGCGCGTCACCTACATCGTGGATGCGCCACGCAACTACTTCGGGGCCAACTTACCCGATACACCCGCCGATGCGCTGCAGCACGAGGTTCTGCCCATGCCGGAGAGCGTACGCAACGATGCACGTCGCTTTGCGCGCGAGCTCAAGATTCAGCCCAGCCAACCTGTGAGCCAAGTGCTTCGCACTTTGGTGGCCCATTTCCGCGCGTTCGAGGAGTCGAAGCAACCGCCTCGCGATTCGGGGAACATCTTCTTGGACCTCGCACGCAACCGTCTCGGCGTGTGCCGCCACCGCACCTACGCCTTCGTCATCACGGCACAAGCGCTCGGCATCCCAGCCCGTTTCGTGCAGAACGAGGCGCATGCGTGGGCTGAGGTGAAGCTGCCTGAAGTGGGCTTCATGCGGCTCGATTTGGGCGGCGCGGCGGAAGGGCTCGACCCGCGCTCGGTGGGCGATCAGCCCTTTTATCGCCCTCAAGTTCCAGACCCTTGGCCCAGGCCTCTGGCGTACGAAGAGAGCTACTCGCGCGCGTTCGAGCGCATGCAGCAGGCCGGGGCCATGCGCGGCAATCTAGAAAAGGGCGACGAGACGCGGCGTCCGGGCGACATGCGGCTCAAGCCCACGTTGGCGCTCGGCCAGGGCAACAGCTCCGAGACGCCGCTGCGCGATTCGCGGGAACCCGTGGTGCTGCGTGTGACGCGGTTCGTGCCGGAGGTCATGCGCGGCAGTGCGTTTGAGCTGGAAGGCAGCGCCTCGGCTGCGGCAGGCGGCCCGCTCCAGGGCTTGCGCGTGGAGATATCGCTGGCGCAGCCCGAAGGCGACCAGGCGGTATTGCTTGGCGTGGCCGTGACCGACGCAGAAGGGCGCTTCCGCGCCACGTTTTCGGTGCCGCCAAACCTGGACCCATCCGACTACGCGCTGGTGGTGGTGACGCCGGGAGACGCCAAGCACGCGGCGGCTCGGGCGGATTAACCGGGATAACTTCTCCATCCCGTGTCGTGCTACGCGAGCTTGGCCCAGGCCGCGCGCTAGTTGCGGACGAGTCTCAGCTCCGAGCGAAGCTCTTTCACGGAGGGTATAGAGCCCAAAAGTTCCTTGAGCTCACCGCGCTGGATCTCGTTTCGGACCTCACCTTGCAGGGTCACGATCCCGTCTTGCACAGAAATCGTGACTTGGTCGCCCTGCAGGATCGCGTTTTGAGTGAGGCGTTCGTGAACGCGCTGACGAATCTGCTCGTCTGTGGCGGATGTGGAGTCTGCGGCGCTCGACGGGGAGTGTGAACTTTTTTGCGTCGGGGCTTCTTTGGGTTTGCCCCCCGAGCTTGCGTAGCCGCTGTCCTGGCTGAACCCGTGCGCGCGGTCGCGTGCGTGCGTGGTGTCGGGGTCGGGGGCATCAAACGTGGCTTGGCCTTCCGCTGCGCGGTCAGCGTCGGGACGCGAAATGCCCTTGTCCGGGCTGGGGGGCTGCTGGTTGGGCTTTGTCATGGCGATCTCCTCCGCGCAGAATCGCTGCAACCGACGGGCCAGGCGTTTGCCGAGGTGGTGGGCAGCGCTCGCGGGCACCGACGGGTCGGAACTTGGCGGGTTGTAAGCGGACCGCTGGCGTGCCTTGGGCTGCTGACTTCGAAACCCGTCCGTTTTGCGTGGCGGCAAGGTTGTCCGAAGGGCCCCACGCTCACACACTCCGGGGGATGCGGATTGCACTCTGTCAGCTCAACCCCACCGTCGGCGACCTCGCGGGGAATCGCACGAAGATCTTGCGCGATGCCGAGCGCGCTGCTCGAGCGGGAGCAGAGCTTGCGGTCTTTCCCGAGCTCACATTGGTCGGCTACCCGCCTAAAGACTTGCTCGATCGACCCTCGTTCGTGCGCGCCGTGAACGCTGCGCTGCTCGCGCTGGCTGCGGAGCTGCCGCCCACGCTGCCGTGCGTGGTGGGCTTTGTGGAGAGCGCCCCCTCCGAGACACGCCCGAGCTTGTTCAACTCGGTGGCGTTGCTGCACGAAGGTTACGTCAAAGCCGTGGCTCGTAAGCGCCTACTTCCGACCTACGATGTCTTCGACGACCAGCGCTACTTTGCCGCGGGCGACAGCTCGTTGCTGCTGGAGATTGCTGGACGCCGTGTGGGCATCACCATCTGCGAGGACATCTGGGCCGATCAGGGCGTGCTGCGTGTGAAGCGCTACGCAGCAAATCCGGTGCGCGACCTGATGGCCCAAGGAGCCGAGGTGCTCATCAACCTGGCGGCGTCTCCTTTCACGCTGAACAAGCGCATGGGCCGCGAGGCGCTGCTGGCCGAGGTGGCACGCGAAAACCGCGTGCCTTTGGTGTTCGTGAATCAAGTGGGCGGCAACGACGACGTGCTGTTCGACGGGCAATCGTCGGTGTTCAATCCCAAGGGCGAGCTCATCGCCCGCGCACCGGCATTCGAAGAAGCGTTCGTGTTGGCATCGCTCAAAGAGGGCGGCTCCATCGCCGAGATTGCGGTGAGCGATGAGGCTGCGGCACTCGATGCCCTGAGCATGGGCACGCGCGACTACGTGCGAAAGACGGGCTTCAAGAGCGTGCTTCTGGGGCTTTCGGGCGGCATCGATAGCGCGCTCGTGGCGGCCATTGCGGTGCGGGCGCTCGGCGCGGAGAACGTGCTCGGGGTACTGCTGCCTACGCGCTACTCGTCCGATCACAGCCTGCGCGATGCGGAGGAACTCGCACGACAGCTCGGCATCCGCTTTCATACGATTCCGATCGAGCCCTTGTTTGAGAGCTACATGCGCGAGCTGCCTCAGCATCTCGAACAGTTTGGCGAGGCTACGTCTGGCGATGTCACGTTCGAAAACATCCAGGCGCGCATCCGCGGCAACGTGCTGATGGCGCTGTCAAATCGGACGGGCGCGCTCTTGCTCACCACCGGCAACAAGAGCGAGGTGGCCGTGGGGTACTGCACGCTGTACGGGGACATGGCGGGAGCGTTGGCGGTGATAGCCGATGTGCCGAAGACGTTCGTATACGCGTTGTCGCGCGAGCTCAACCGTCAGGCGGGCCGAAGCGTGATCCCCGAAAGTACGCTGACGAAGCCTCCCAGTGCCGAGCTCCGGCCTGGGCAGACGGATCAAGACTCGCTACCGCCCTACGAGGTACTCGACAGGATTCTCGAGCAGCATATCGAGGCGCAGGCTTCGGAAGCGGAGATCGTGGCGCTCGGCTTCGATGCTGAGGTCGTCAGGCGCGTGCTGCACCTCGTGCGCATCAGCGAGTACAAGCGCAAACAAATGGCGCTGGGACTCATCCTCACGCACAAGGCTTTTGGCATAGGTCGCCGCTATCCTATCGCGCAGCGTGCTCCGGCTTGATTTACACGCGAAGCGAGAGCGTTGTGCGGCAGCTGAGGCGCAAGCTAGCGCTCAATTTGCGACCTTGGTGAGCGCAAGCTGCACTTCGACGTCGAGCCGCTGATTGCCTCGCTGCACGGTGAGCTTGGCGAACTCGCCTGTCTTGTGTTTTTCGAGGCCGAGGAATAGGTCCGCGTTCCTCACGACCTTGCCGTCGTCGACGGCAACGATGAGGTCGCCGAGTGCGATGCGCCCCATGTTGTCTTGCACGGTGGGCCTCAAGCCTGCCTTCTCGGCGGGGCTCGCCGGCACCACGTTGAGCACGAGGGCGCCTTTTAGGCCGAAACGCTGTGTGATGGAGTCTTCCGCCAGCTCCACACCGATGCTCGGACGGATCTCGCGGCCGTACTGAATTAGCTGCGGCACCACGCGTGCAATCGTATCGGCCGGTACGGCGAAGCCTATGCCGGCGGAGGCACCAGACGGGCTTAAAATGGAGGTGTTCATGCCGATCAGACGGCCGCTCGAGTCGAGCAAGGGGCCGCCGGAGTTACCCGGGTTGATGGCAGCATCGGTCTGGATGGCGCCTGTGATCGGGATGCCGGTGACGCCTTCGATCTCGCGACCAAGTCCGCTGATGATGCCGGTGGAGAGCGTGTAGTCGAGGCCGAACGGGCTGCCGATGGCGAACACTTGCTGCCCCACTGCCAGGTCGTGGGAACTGCCGAGCTGGATGGGAGAAAGGGCTGCGGCTTGGGTTTCGATGCGGAGCACGGCGATGTCGTTGCGCGGCGAAACACCCACAAGCTTTGCGTTCCATACGCTGCGATCGTGGAGCGTGACGCGCGCGCCATCTGCGCCTTGAATCACATGAAAATTGGTGATGACGTGCCCCTTGTCGTCCCAGATGAAGCCTGAGCCCGTGCCGCGCGGCACCTCCAACGCATTGCGACGGAAGGGATCGTTGCGCACGCTCACGATGGTGATGTGCGCTACGTTGGCGGAGCGCTTCGAGAACAGATCAATGGTCGATTTCTCGAGTGACGACAGATCTCCGCGCGGGATGACGGGTGGTGGGGGCAGTACCCGCATGGGCTCGTCCTCTTTGGCTTCGACGTGTGCCGCCTGGCTGCGCTCTCGCTCGAGTTCCTCGATACGCATCGAGAGCTTGGCGATGGCGATGACCATGGTGACGGCAAAAAGTGCGGCGAGGCCCACGTGGGATCGAGACATGACGCCCGAGCGTGGCGCCTGGTCGCAGCAGCGTCAAATCCGTGGCCGCTCGCGGGCTAGCGAGTGGTGTCGCGGATGATGGCGATGAGGCGTGGACCGTATTTTTTGGCGAGTGCAGGTCCGACTCCGTGGACTTCGAGGAGCTCGGCTTCGCTTTGGGGGCACTCTTGAGCAACCGCATACAACACGCGGTCGGTCAGCACGCGGAAGGCAGGGATAGCGCGTGCCTTGGCTTCTTCGCGCCGGAAGCTGCGCAGGGCCTCGACGACCTTTTCGGGCGCATCTTCTGCAGCTGCGTCTGGCTCGGTCACGCGGCGTGCGAGGCGTTGGGGTTTCGCACCTGGACTGCGGCTCGACGGGGCCTTGCGTGCAGCGCTTACGACCGGGCGCGCGGCGGAAAACACGGCATCCTGGGGTCGGCAGCGGTCGCACAGCCTGCAAGGCTCGCCAGAGTCTTCCTCATCGCCGAAGTGACGAATCAGCTCGAGCATGCGGCAGCGATCGCTCTGAACGTAGCGCGCCATGTGCGCAATTTGTGCGGCCCGGCTGGCACGGTGCTTCGGGTAGGTGCGCCGAAAATCAGCGCTGCCACGGAAAACTTGGTCGTCGTGATCGATGCGCGCGCCGCCGTGAACCCAGAGCTTGTCGAGGATGCGCTCGAGGGTTTCGTCGTCGTGATTCAACGCGCGCGCAAGCGAACCCTTGAATGTGGGGGCATCGGACAGGCGCTCGAAGACGCGGTCGAGCGCGTGGGTCTCGGGGTAGTCGCGCTCGAAGAAGAAATCGTGGGTGCGGCGGTCGCCGGCTGAGGTGAGCATGAGGGCGAGCGAAGGTTCGCCATCGCGTCCGGCTCGACCGATTTCTTGGTAGTAGCCTTCGACGCTCGACGGGCGCGACAAGTGCAACACGGTGCGCACGTTGGCTTTGTCGACGCCCATGCCGAAGGCGACCGTGGCCACGACGACATCGAGTGAGCCTTCGAGAAAGCCGCTCAGGACCCGCTCGCGTGCGCTGCTCTCCATGCCGGCGTGATAGGCTGCGGCGCGGATACGGCCACGAAACGCTGCCGCGAGCTCATCGGCACGGCTGCGCGTGGGCGCGTACACGATGGCAGGTAGGCGATCTTTTTGTTTGAGTACCTCGAGCGCCATCTCTTCGCGCATGCGTGGCAATGCGTCCACGATCTGCACCGCAAGATTGTGGCGCCGAAAGCCGTGGATGGAGCGCAGGGCTTTGGGGACGCCGAGCTGCTCGACGATGTCGCGCTGTACCTCGGGTGTTGCGGTGGCCGTGAGAGCGACGATGGGGCCTGCGCCGTCGCGGGGTAACCTGTCGCGCAGCATGCGGTAATCGGGGCGAAAATCGTGACCCCACTGGGAAATGCAGTGCGCTTCGTCGATGGCGATAAGCGCGGGTGCACGCTTCTTGAGCAGTTCGGGAAAGCCGGGCACGCGCAGGCGCTCGGGCGCGATGAACAGGAAGTCGAGGTCGCCTCGCAGGTAGCGGCGGCAGGTCTCGCGCGCGGCTTCACGGGGCAAGCCCGAGTGAATGCGCTCTGCCACGAAGCCTTGGTTACGGAGCTTACCCACCTGGTCTTCGATCAGGGCGATGAGCGGGCTGATCACGAGCGTAGTGCCGGAACGCGCGACGCCGGGCAGCTGATAGCAAAGCGACTTGCCGGCGCCCGTGGGCATAACCAACAGCGCGTCGCGGCCCGATACGAGCACTTCGCAGATTTCGCGCTGGTGCGGCCGAAATGCGTTGAAGCCAAAGCGCTCCCGCAACACGTCTTCGAGCGGTGTGTTGGGCTTCACTGCGACGCGTACGGGGGCTTCCGCTGCCGGGGGGGGGGACGACTTCGGGGGCGCAGCCGAACGCGCGCTTGAGCCGTCGTGCCAAGCGGCCCGCGCGGATGCATCCGGACTGTGTTGTGCTGGGCTGGGCGAGCTCGGCCTGTCGTAGCGTGCGCTGTCGTAGCGTGCGTCGGATAGGGCGCCGGGGGTGTCGCTCTTCACGCTGCCTACGACCTCACGCACGTAGGCTTCGATCTCTTGCATGAAGGGCCCGAGCGATTGGTCGCCGCGCTCGATTTGCCTGAGCTTGTACTCCCACTCGCCGGTCATTTGGGCGCTCTTTACGTGTGGATGCACCGCTTGGATCAGGGCTTCGCCTTTTTCCGTGGCGTTCAAAGCGCGCTGGTTGCGTGTGATGAAGCCGCGCGCAATCAAGGTTTCGATGATGGACGCGCGCGTCGCAGGTGTGCCGAGGCCGCGCTCACGCATCACGTCCGACAGCTCTTTGTCGTCGAGTGCACGACCCGCCGTTTCCATGGCCGTCAGTAAACTGGCTTCGCTGTAGTGTGGCGGCGGACGCGTGCGCTTCTCATCGATGCGCGCCTGCTCGAGCTTGAGGGGGGTGCTCTCGGACAACTTGGGCAGCGCATCGGGCATCGCTTCGCTGCGGCGCGTTTTGACGTCGAGCTTGCGGTGCCCTTCTTCGAGTACGGTGGTGCCGCGCGCAAGATAGGTGTCGACGTGTGCGTGCGGAGCGTCGTTGTGACTCGCACTCGCACTCGCGCTTGTCACGGCCACGCGCACTTGGGTCTCAGCCCACACGTAATCAGGCTGGAAGGCCGCGAGCAAGCGGCGCACAACCAGATCGTAGAGCTTGAACTCGTCGCTACTCGCCGGAAGCCTGCAGGGCTTTCCGGTTGGAATGATGGCGTGGTGGTCGCGCACCTGCGCGTCGTCGACGAAGCGCCGCCCCAGCGCCTTGCCGAGTGGGTCGACATCGAACGCCGCCTCATAGGGCGCGCGCACGCTTGCCACGATTTCCGGCAGTGTCTTTTCGACGTCCGCAGTGAGATGCCGGCTGTCGGTTCGCGGGTAGCTGAGCAGCTTGAATTCTTCGTACAAGCGCTGCGCGAGCTCCAACGTGCGGCTGGCCGGGAAGCCGTAGAGCCGCGCGGCATGCCTTTGCAGCTCGGTCAGGTCGTACAAGAGCTGGGGGCGCGCGCGCTTTTCTTCACGCTCTACGGACGCGACCGAGAGGCTGCCTTCACGGGCACGGGCGCACAGCGCTTCGGCCTCTTCGCGGTCGCTCGCAAGCCGCGTAGGTTCCTTGTCGCTCGGCTCGCGCACGAAGCGCGCCTCGAAATGCTGCTCGGTGCCGCTTGCACTGAGCTCGAGCGCCACTTCGAGATAGGCTTCGGGTACGAAATTTCGGATCGCGCGATCGCGCTCGACGATCATGGCCAAGGTGGGGGTCTGCACGCGGCCCACGGAAAACACTTGGGTCTTCTCGTTCGGTGCTCGCTCAGGCTGCTCGGTGCGCGCGCGCAGTGTGTAGGCGCGCGACAGGTTCATGCCTACGAGCCAGTCGGCGCGACTTCTGCCGCGAGCCGCGTCGGCCAGCGCCTCGAACTGTGATCCGTCCCGCAAGCGCTGGAAACCCATGCGGATAGCTTCGTCGGTCAAAGATGAGATCCACAGGCGCTTGATAGGTTTCTTGAGCTCCGCGGCTTCGGCGATGTAGCGAAAGATGAGCTCCCCCTCGCGGCCTGCGTCTGTGGCGCAGATCACCTCGGTGGTCTCTGGTGCGGTGATGAGTCGGCGCACAACCTCGAATTGGCTGCGCGTGGACTCGACGACGTAGAGCGGCCAGTGAACCGGCACCATGGGCAGGCTCTCGAAGCGCCAACCCTTCCAGCGTGGATCGACCCGCTCGGGCTCCGACAGGGCGACCAAGTGCCCGACTGCCCAGGTTACGGCGTAGCCCTGACCGCGAATCACGCCATCGCCGCGCTGGTTTGCCCCGAGCACACGCGCGATATCGCGGGCTACGGAGGGTTTTTCGGCGACGACGGTGATCACAGCGTCCCAGGTATCGCGTGCCGAGGACTTCGTGACAAGGGGGCAGTGCGAGTGAGGCGCGGTGAACTTGCGCAAGGCTTGATTTAGGGCGATAGGCGCGGTGCGCTTTGCCGCTTGCTGTGTGGCTTAGGCTCCCAGCAATAAAAGCGTTTTTTTCGTCGCGCTGCGCTGCAGGACGAAGGCGATGAGCATGACGGCTGTCATCACGCTCAAGCGGAACAAGAGGTAGAGGTCGAGTCTATCGAACATGCCGAAGATCGCGAACAGGTAAGCGTGAGGCGCTGTGGAGAGCGCCTTCCAGCACTGCATCGCCGCGTGGTTTTCTTTGCGGTAGATGTCGGCCGCTCGAGGTGAGCGCAGTAGCCCCGTAAGCAAGCTGTGAGCGTCGGGATTGGTGAACGCGATGATCCGGTTTTGCAGCCGCGTGTAATCGGCATACAGCGCCATGGACCAGCGCGTGTACCAAGGCGCACTGCGAACCTCGGCCGATGCGCACAGGCGCTCGACTTCATCGAGGCTGTGTCCTTCGCGGCGCTTCTCGATGCGCGTCAGGTGCACGTGGGCTTCTTTGTAGAAGTCGAACAGATTGAACTGCAACACAGTGAGCAGCGCGGTGGGCAAGGCGAGCCACAGCACGAGGTCGGGCGTGCCCGTGACACGCAGATGATAGACGCAAGCGAGTACGGAGCTGAGGCCCACGATCCAATCTGCTGCGCCATCGATCGCGCGTCCAAACGCAGACTGCATATTGCGAGCGCGGGCGAGGATGCCGTCCGCTCCGTCCATGATGGCGGAGCTCCACAGGAGCGCACCGCCCCACACCATGGCGCGCTCGGTGCCCACGACCCAGCATACGGAGGCTAGCAATCCCAGCACGATAGCAAGCAGCGTGATCTGGTTTGGCGTGATCGAGGTGCGGTACACGAGCCGGCAGATGATGTACGCGATAGGGCGGTGGACCCACAGATTGATGGGATCTTCTACGTCGCGCGACTTCAGAACCTCGGCAAAGCGCGGCATGCCGGGTGCCCGTTCCCTAGGCAGTGTGACGCGCATGGGGCCATCCTTCTTCGGTGTTTCGCAGCGGTGTGGTCCGCATGCCTATTCCTAAGCCTGACAGCTTTTTGAGTTCGCAAAAGCGCACGATGTCAGGTCTGCCCGAATGGTAAGGGGCATGGGTCTGGCTTTGCTGTTCTTGTTCGGGTGCGGTCGTTTTCTTTCTCTCGACTTTGCGACGGCCGCTCGTAGCTTGAAATCCATGAAGGCCATCTGGATCACCGGGCATGGTGGGCACGATGTGATCGAGCTACGCGAAGCTCCCGACCCCGAACCACGGACGGGCGAGGTGCGCATCCGCGTCGCGGCGGCGGGTGTGAACTTTGCCGAGATTATGGCCAGAAAAGGGCTGTATCCGGACGCGCCACAGCCCCCGTGTGTCCTCGGATACGAAGGGGCTGGCATCGTCGATGCGGTGGGAGCTTCTGTAACGAGTGTGCAAGTGGGCGCGCGCGTCTTGTACGTCTCGCATTTCGCGGGACATGCAGACACGGTGTGCGTACCTGAAGATCAAGTCCATCTGCTGCCCGAAAGCATGAGCTTCGAGCAAGCAGCTGCATTGCCTGTGAACTACCTTACTGCCTACCACATGCTGTTTCGCGTGACGCGCATTGCGCCGGGTGACCATGTGCTGATTCATATGGCAGCAGGTGGCGTCGGAACCGCGCTGGTGCAGCTTTGCCAAACGGTCCCGGATGTCACCACGTACGGTACCTGCTCCCAGGCCAAGCACGCCTACGCGCGGGCCCAGGGCCTGCACCACGCCATCGATTATCGTACCGCAGACTATGTCTCCGAGGTTATGCAGCGCACCCAGGGGCGCGGCGTGGCGTTTGTGTACGACGCCTTGGGAGGCCCCGATTGGTCGAAGGATTATTCGGTGCTCAAGTCGGGTGGCACCTTAGTCGCCTTTGGCATTGCCAACGCGAGCATGGGCGAACATCGCGGACTGTTTCGCTTGCTCAAGACTTTGGCGCATCTGCCCATCTTTACGCCGATCAAGTTGATGAACGACAACAAGGGCTACGCGGGCGTGAACATGGGGCGGCTCTTCAATGAAACGGACGTGCTCAAGCAGGCGATGAGCTCGCTCTTTCGCCTGTTTGAGGCCGGGAGGATTCGGCCCCACGTGGAGCACACGTTCCCGTTCTCTGAGGCACGAGCGGCCTTTTCCGCGCTCGAACAGAGGAAGAACACGGGGAAGGTCTTGCTGAGGCCCGATTGAGATTAACTTAGACCGCTCTGCTCGGTCGAATCTGCCCGCGAGTCCAAAAGGAAAAAGGCCCTGCGGTTAGCACGCAGAGCCTCTTCGATGTCTGTTGTAAGGTTTGCGCCCGCGCTGCGGATCAGACCTTGACGGGGGCCGTTACAACCGTGGGTTCCTCGCGGGCGGCTGAGCCGACCAGGCCGAGGTGACCTGAGCCAAGTTCATCATGGTAGCCAGACTCGCCGTGGTCGGTGTAGTCGAGACCCATCTCTTCGTCGTCCGCCGTGGGCCTGAGACCCAGGACGGCCTTCACGAGCGACGCGAGCACAACCGTACCGACGAGCGAGATGACGAGCGTGAAGCCGATGGACTTGATTTGCTCGAACACCAGACCGTCTGTCAGGCCTTCGATGCCGCTGTTGACTTCAGGCGCAGCAAACACGCCGGTGAGGACAGCGCCCAGGGTTCCGCCCACGCCGTGCACGCCGAAGGTGTCGAGTGCGTCGTCGTACTTGAGAGCGGCTTTGAGCTTGGTGCAGGCGAAGAAGCACACGGTGCCGCCCAAGATGCCCATGAGGACCGACGACGAGGGTGTAACGAAGCCCGCAGCGGGCGTGATGACCACAAGGCCGGCCACGGCGCCCGAGCAGAAGCCGAGAACGGTGGGCTTACCGTGAAACAGCCACTCGAGAGCGGGCCAGGTCGCTCCAGCCAAGGCCGCGGCGAGGGTCGTGGTGGCGAATGCGTTGGCGGCCACACCATCGGCACCGCCGGCGCTGCCTGCGTTGAAGCCGTACCAACCTACCCAGAGCATGCCTGTGCCGATCATCGTGAACACCAGGCTGTGGGGGGGGAACGGGCGCTTACCGAAGCCAGCACGTGGTCCGAGCATCATGCACAACACGAGTGCCGACCAGCCGGAGGTCATGTGCACCACGGTGCCGCCCGCGAAGTCGATGGCCTTGATGCCGGCGGTTTCATTGCCGATGCCGTTCATGAAGCCGCCAGGGCCCCATACCATGTGCGCCATGGGGAAGTAGATGACGACCATCCACAGCGTGAGAAACAGTAAGAGTGAGGAGAACTTCATGCGTTCTGCGATGGCTCCCACGATGAGCGCCGGCGTGATGATGGCGAACATCATTTGGAACATCGAAAATACGATGTGGGAGACCCACGGTAGGTAGTTCGAGTTCGGGTCGCCGCCCACGCCCTTGAGCATGGCGAAGTCCCAGCCGCCGACGAACGCGCTGCCTTCAGAGAAGGCCAAGCTGTAGCCGAACGCCCACCACAAGAGTGGAACGAGACCGGCCATGGCACAGCATTGTGCGAGCACAGACAGCACGTTCTTGCGCCGCACCAATCCGCCGTAAAAGAGCGCGAGACCGGGAAGTGTCATGAACAAAACCAAGGCAGCGCAGACCATCAACCAGGCGTTGTGCCCAGGACCGGGCGTGACCAGGGTCTCGGGCGCACTGTTGGTCATGTACGCTTCGAGGTCTGCTACTCGCTTCGCGAGTTCGGCCGCAGTCGGCTCGTCTGCGAAGGCTTGGGACACATAAGAGACGCCCGTCGCTACGAACGCACTTGCTGCGACGGACATCTTACGCAGCCTATCGACCGCCCTTGCTTGGCGCAATTCCATCTGAAACCTCCACGAGGAACCAAGCTAATCGGGCGGGATTTCTCCCGTGTTTCGACGGCGTAATAACGGAGCGCAGATGTGCGAGAGCGCAAATGTCTGAGCGAAGGGGTAGGGCGAATGTTCGAAAACGCCTAAAATCGCAGGTCCAAACCTGGCGACACAGCCAAGCGCGGCGCTATTGTGACGCGCGCGGACAGCGGCCTTCGTTTCCAATGTGTGTCCGAGTCTCGGTTTGAGGCAGGTCGAGACGCGAGCAGAACACTGAAAGGCTGACCGCGCGCTCAATCCGTGCTGGGGTCCGCGCTCGCCTGCGGGGCTTTGAGCTCGGCGGCCCGTGCGCGTGCTCGCGCGGCTTCGTCTGGGCGATTGAGCCCATTGAGCACGAGAGCGTACAGCGCGTGATATTCCGGCCGACGCGGGCGCTTGTGGATGGCCGAGACGATCCAGCCTTCAGCACCTTCCAGGTTGCCTTGCTTCATGCGGATGCGCGCGAGGGCGTAGTAGGCGCGGGGATTGTCGTCGTCGTGCTTGAGCGCCCGCCCCAACAGGGCTTCGGCCAGTCTCTCGTCGCCTTGGGTGAGAGCGCGCAACCCCTGGGCGATGAGCTGATCAGCTGCAACCACGGGGTTCTGCGGCAGCTCGGCCTCGATGGCGGCCAGCTTTTCGAGCAGGGGATCCGCTGGGGGCTTTTCGGTGTTGGCCGCAGCTGGCCTGAGCCTTGGCGTTGGAGCGAGCGCGGGGTCGGCTGCGACATCTGCTGCGGCTACCGGGCCGGGAGGCGTCGCGCTCGGTTCGTCCACGCCCGCGTAGCGAATCAGGGGAACGGCGCTGGCCGCGAGCATGACGCCGAAGATAGCGAAGCTCACCCGGTTTCGGCGTGGATCCTGAGGCTTCTGAGCCGCGGGCTCAGGCAGCGCCTGCAGCGAAGGCGGGATGCTCGAGGTGGTTGCTACAAGCGGCAGAATCTCCTCGAGGTCCTTACGGAAGCTCGATGGTGCATCTGACAGTGGTGCACCTGATGATGGTGCACTTGAGAATGGTGCTCCCGGAGGGAGCGAACCGCCGCTTGAGGCACTTGCCGGACGAGAGAACGATGGCTCTGCCGACACGCGTCGCCGCGTGCCCGATGGGGTCGGAGTCGCTTCGTCCGTCCGCTGGGCTTCTTCAGTGGACAGCGGTGAAAGCGCGATTTCCACGAAGGGCTCGGAATGCGAGGCCGCGTTGTCTGGCACGCTCGCTGCCGCTGTTTCGTCTATCCGGGAGACCGCTGGGGGCGGCGAATTGCTCGCGGCCGCAGGAGGAGCTTGGCTCGGTTTCTGGGGAGGACCAAAGGCCGAAGGGCGGATAGAGGGACGCGCGCTAGGACGAACGCTCGGATGCGCGCTCTCGGGGCCCGGGGCAAACGAGTCTGTGCGGCCTCGCGGCGTAGAACGGGCGGGTTCCGCTTTCGGGTCACGCTCGCCCAGGGGCTCTTGGCCCGGCGCGGTATGCTTTTGACCCTGGTTGTGACCCATCCTGCGTGCTGCTCCCCAGTCATTCATGTCGCACAAATGCTCGCAGATGGGGAGCCCCAAAGCTGTCCTTCCCCGAAACACTTGGCAATTCTTCGACAAATCTTAGTGGTTCGCACACAGTGAGCGAATTCAGGCGATGAGATCTTCTTGGCTCGCAAGCTCTGCGACGAGATCGGCCGGCAGCACAGGCGGCACTCGCCCTACGGCGTAGCAACCGAGAATAATCTCCGCCGTGCGCTCCACGATCTGCGTGATGTCCGATGCGCGGCGCAGCGAGCGTGCGGCCACGATAAGTCCATGATTTTGCATCAATACAGCCCAGCCTGAGCCCAGCGCGCAAACCAACGCTTCTGCGAGCGCAGGTGTTCCGGGCTTCACAAACGGGATGCGTCCAATGTGCGCGAGAAAGGCCGATTCCGTCGAGATGGCCAAAAAGGGCAAATCGGCGTTGATCAGGGTTGTGGCCTTGGGGGCATGACAGTGCACCACGGCGCGCACATCGGGGCGCGCGCGCAAGATGGCGGCATGGATCAGGGACTCACTCGAAGGGGGACGGTTGCCCGGCGCGACAGGGCGTCCATCGAGGTCGATACGCACCATGACGTCGGGTGCAAGATCGCCTTTAAACAGGCCCTTGGGCGTGATGAAGGCCTCGCCGTCCGCGTCGTCTGTGCGGGCGCTGACATTCCCTCCCGTCGCTGTGATCAAGCCGAGCCTGTAGAGCTCCTCGATCGTGGCGCACATCTCGCTGCGGATGTCGGTCATGGCTGCGCTGTACCTCGACGCGGTTTTCGGCTCAAGGCTGCACGTCCGATTCAGCCTCGCCTGTGCGTCCGAGCCAACGGCTCGCGCGATCTGCAAGTTCCTTGGGGATGCGAACGGGCTTCCCATTGCGATCGGTAATGGCGTGCTCCGAGGTGCCCGAAGCCGCGAGCTGACCCTCGATTTCCAGCCGATAAGCGAAGCGCAGCGACGCATTGCGCGCACCGTCGAGCCAGCATGTGATGACGACTTTGTCGTTGAAGCGGCAGGGCCTGAAGTAGCTCAGGTCGACGCGGATGACGGGCACGTGAAAGCCGTCTTCCATGTACTCGGTGTAGGGTCGGTCGTGCTCCGCAAGAAAGGCCACCCGCGCAAGCTCGAGAAAGCGCACATGGTTCGAGTGGTGCACGATGCCCATGCCGTCGGTCTCGTAAAAGGCGACGGTGTGCACATATTCGGTGCGCGGAGCATTTTGGGGCGGGGAAAGTCTCTGCCGTTGCATGTGGGGTCGCACGTGACTTTCCCGACGGCTGGGGTCAAGTGGATTGCGAAAGGACCTGGATCCAGCGTAGATTCTCGCCATGTCGTCACGTCGGATGCTGCTTGGGGCGAGTGTATGGGCCATGTTGAACGCTGCTTCCGGGGTGTCCGCGCAGGACATCTGGGCCGCGCCCACGTCATCTAGCCAGGGTTCGCAGGCTGCGCCTGTATCATCCGCCGACTCTCAGGCCGCACACGCGCCGACTGAGCCTGTCCCCGTCAGTGGTCAGGCGAGGACCGCGGGCGGCTTCGAGGCGGATGGCGCCGTGCGCTATGCTGAGCGTGTGCTCGCGGGCTTGAGACAGATCGTGCTGCGCGATTTCGAAGGCGCCCTGGTGACGCTGCGGGCTGCGGCGCAACTTGAGCCGGCCTCACCGGCAGCGTTCTGTCATCTCGGGGACGCACAGCTCGGCAAGGAGAATTGGGTCGAAGCCAGGGCGGCCTACGAGGGCTGTGCTCGATTCGCGGCGCTGGCTAACGATGTGCGTTACGCCACCTTGGCAGCGGTCGGCAACGCGCGGGCCACTGAGCTGAGCCAGGCGAGTCTGTCCGAGCGCCGAGATGCCTACTTGCGGCTGTCGGCTGCCACGAACGACGGCGCCGCGAAAGCCATGGCGGCGGGGCGCCTGGGCGTGCTCGAGGCACTGCTGGTCGCCGAGCCAGACCATGCGGATGTGCGCAAGCGCATCGCGGACCGGGCTGCAAAGGCCGCGAAGTAGCAGGCGCGCGTGGGGCTGCGGAAAGCGCTATGAAGTCTGCGTGACGCTGCACGAACCCACAGTGAGTGAAGACGAGCTCCGGCCGACGCACCTCGAGATCGATCTCTCGCAGCTCGCCCGAAACTACGAAGCCATCGCGCGCCACGTGGCACCAGCGCAGGTGATGCCCATCTTGAAAGCCAATGCGTACGGGCATGGGCTGGTCGCCGTGGCCCAGAAGCTCGAGCAGATTGGGGCGCCCTATGTCGGCGTTGCCTACCTGGAAGAGGGCCTCAGGCTGCGCGAGGCCGGCGTGCGCATGCCAGTGCTTGTGATGGGCGGTATCGTGGGCTCGCAGGTGCCGCGGTTTATCGAGCGTGATCTCACGTTGACCGCGTCCTCTGTCGATAAGCTGCTGGCTGTGGATGAGTGTGCCGGTCGCATGGGGCAAAGAGCGCGCGTCCATCTCAAGATAGACACGGGTATGGAGCGCATCGGGACCCATTGGTACAGCGCAGAGGTGCTGTTCGAGGCTTCACTCAAGATGCGCAATGTGCACGTAGAAGGCGTGTTCACGCATTTTGCCAATGCCGATGAGGCGGACCTCGCGCACACGCGTCTGCAGCTCGAGCGTTTCGAGGAAGCGCTGTCTTTTTATGAGCGTCGAAGTCTGCCCGTGCCGCTGCGACATGCCGCCAATTCCGGGGCGATTCTGCAGTGCCCCGAAAGCCACTTCGATATGGTTCGGCCTGGCATCTTGTTTTATGGGGCAAGTCCAGCGCTGGACTTACCTCTGACGCTGCCCGTCGAACAAGCCCTGCGTTGGCTGACGCGCGTGGTGTTTTTCAAGGTGGTGCAGCCGGGCGCAAAAGTGAGCTACGGCTCGACCTGGTCGCCCAGCGAACTTACGCGCGTGGTGACCTTGCCGGTCGGCTACGGTGACGGCTACACGCGCGGCATGAGCGGGCAGGCCGAGGTGCTCTTGCACGGTCGTCGCATCCGGGTTGTGGGGCGCATCTGCATGGATCAAATCATGCTGGATATCGGCTGGACGAGCGCTTTCAATGGAGACGAGGTCGTCTTGGTAGGGCGCGCTTCGGGCGATGCAGTGGGCCCGGCTATCCGCATCGAGGAACTTGCGGCGTGGGCAAACACCATTCCGCATGAGGTACTAACCAGCATTAACACGCGGGTCCCCCGCATCTACAAGGGCTAGACTTCATATCTTGCGCTGAGCTTTGTGGAGGGTTTCGCTTGTTTCGGATCCGCCGCATTCACGACGATGTCTTGCCCGTCAATCGCGCAGCGCTGCACAAGGTTCAAGCCCTGTTGCAGGCGCAGTTCTCTGCGGTGCCCGCGGAGGAGTTCGATGCGCTCCCGGGTCAGCTACGCGACCCGCTCAAGAGTCGCTTTCGGCGTGTCGTGTTCGTGGCGGAAAGTCGCTTGGAGGTGATAGGCGGAGCTGTGCTGATGCACGCTCCAGACCTGTCGTTCTGTTTTTTGGATTTCATTGCCGCGGCGCCCGGGAAATCAGGCGGCGGCGTCGGTGGAGCGCTCTACGAGCGCTTGCGTGACGAGTGCCGAATCCTTGAAGTGAAAGGTCTGTTCTTTGAGTGTCTACCTGACGATCTCAGTGCAGTCTCCAAGCCCGAGCTACTCGAGGACAACCGGGCGCGCTTACGCTTCTATGAACGCTATGGCGCGCGTCCCATTGCGAACACCGCCTACGAGAGTCCGATCAACGCGGGCGACAGGGATTTGCCACATCTCGTTTTAGACGGCTTGGGTTCCCAGCGTCCGCTCAGACGCAGCGAAGCACGAAGCATCGTGCGCGCCATCTTGGAGCGCAAGTACGCTTGGTTGTGTCCGCCGGAATACGTCGAGAAAGTCGTGCGTTCGTTCAAGGATGACCCCGTCGTGCTGAGGCCACCGCGCTACACGCGCACGACTCAAGCTGCGAAAGTCGCGCTGCGCACACCCAGCGACCGCAAGATCATGCTGGTGGTCAACGATAAGCACGACATTCACCATGTGCGGGAGCGCGGCTATCTGGAGGCTCCTATCCGCGTCGGTGCCATCCTGCGCGAGCTCAGTAAGGTAGATCTTTTCGAGACCGTACTCCCGCAGCGCTTTTCTGAAGACGCCATTCTGGCCGTGCACGATGCAGACTTCGTTCGCTACTTGGAACGGATGTGCAAAGCACTGCAGGGTAAGGACTCTGTGTATCCCTACGTGTTTCCTATCCGTAATGCGGCGCGGCCGCCTCGGGAAATGCCCGTGCGTGCGGGATACTTTTGCATCGATACGTTTACGCCTTTGCATCAGAACGCCTGGCTTGCGGCGCGTCGCGCTGTGGACTGTGCTCTCACAGGAGCCAAGGCGATAACCCAGGGCAGGCGCCTTGCCTACGCACTGGTTCGTCCACCCGGGCATCACGCAGAACGTCGGGTTTTTGGCGGATTTTGTTATCTCAATAGCGCCGCTGTGGCCGCAAACTACCTGTCTGCCTTTGGAAAGGTTGCCATGTTAGATGTGGACTACCACCACGGGAACGGTCAGCAGGACATCTTCTACCGCCGCAACGACGTGCTGACGGTGTCGATTCACGGCGATCCACGCTTCGCTTATCCCTATTTTACCGGATTTGCAGACGAAACCGGTGAGGGCGAGGGACTCGGATTCAACGTCAATGTGCCGCTCGAGGAGAAGCTCGACGGCGCACGTTACAGTAAGGTGCTCACTCGTTCGCTTGCGACCGTCGCGCGTTTTGCCCCTGCGTTTTTGGTGGTGTGCCTCGGCTTCGACACGGCGCGCGCCGATCCCACTGGGAGTTGGTCTCTGAGCGCTTCGGACTTCGAGCGCAATGGTCACGCCATCGGCGCGCTCGGATTACCCACGCTGGTCGTTCAGGAAGGCGGCTACAAGACGCGCACACTGGGCATCAACGCGCGTCACTTTTTCCGGGGGCTCTGGGAGGGATCTCTGATCAACGACAAGCGGCTTGCGCGGGCAAAATCGGCAAAATAGCTCGTATTTGCGTGGTGTATAGGCGTGGGTGGCCAGGGCACAGGGCCGCTGTTCAGGTTTTTGCCCAGGAAACCGCGGATGCTAGGCGGTGCTTCACGATGCGTGTCATGCGCTCGGTATCTTGCACGGCGTGGGGGCCGGTCAGCGGTAGGCTGGGCATCTCGAGTGAGAGCGCCACGCTGTCGGAACGCAGAATCTGCGATGGAGCGAGCCCGAACATGCTGCGAAAGACTCGCGTCAGATGCGGCGAATCCGCGAAGCCAGCCTCGTGCGCGGCGTCTGTCAGATTTTTCCCGATGGCCAAGCAGAAGACGACATGACGAAGCCGTAACCAAAGCACATAACGCCGCAGCGGTACGCCCACCTGTTCGCTGAACAAATGGATGAGACGACCTTCCGAGAGACCGACCTGCTCGCCGAGATGTTGCGCTGACGGGGCCTCCGGTATGCTGGCTTTTAGCAGGGAGAGCACCTGCGCGATGCGTGGGTCGTAGGCGCGAGGCCCAGTGTCCGGGCCGCCGAGCGCATCGACCGTGGCCTTCCAGATCGCGATGCCAGGGGAGGCCGCATGCGCCGCTTGGGCGAGGGCTATGCGCAAGTCAGCAAGCTCATCGGCGTCAAAAACAACGTGGTCGGCTTGCTTCCAAAGTCGCTCTGCTAGACGCGCAAAAGCCGTCGTTTCAGGGTCGACCTGTAGGTTGATGAAGTAGGCGTCTTGGCCATCGAGTTGCTGCGAGACATTGGGCGCCGCAGCGAGTCCGGAGGTCTCAATCCAAGGGGCGTTCACATCGCGCCTGACGCGGAGCAGTCCTTCGATAGCTATCGTGACTGACGCAGAAAAGTGCTTGTGCGGCTCGTTAGAAAGGCCCCGCCCCAAGAAGGCCACCCCGTCTGGGCTTACAAACATACGACCGCGCGGGATTCCGGGAGAGCTGTCCATTCCGTATGACCATACAACCTACGTTTACGCAGCTTGTCGAGGCAAAAGCTTGGCCGTGCAATCTGGAGAAGGGGCGTCCGTGCGCTACACCGCAAAGGTGGATTTGTTCGAACATACGAATCAGCGTGATCAGGAGGGAATGCCGCTGTCTGGGCGGATGCGGCCGAGGACGCTGGAAGAGATTGTAGGGCAGCGCCATATCGTCGCGCCCGGCAAGCTTCTCTACGAGGCCATCACGCAAGATCGAGTGCCCTCGTTCGTGCTCTGGGGGCCGCCCGGAACCGGTAAAACCACGCTGGCGCAGGTTGTGTCGCACGAGACACGCGCGCGCTTCGTGCCATTCAGCGCGGTGTTGGGCGGCGTGCCGGAACTGCGAGCGGCCATCGCCCAAGCCGCCGAGCACAAGAAGCTCTACGGCACGCGGACCACGCTTTTCGTCGACGAAATCCATCGCTTCAACAAGGCACAGCAAGATGCGCTCTTGCCCCATGTCGAACGCGGCACGGTGACGCTGATCGGCGCCACGACGGAAAACCCGTCCTTTGCGGTGAATGCAGCGCTGTTGTCTCGCGCACGGGTCTTCAAGCTCGAGCCGCTCAGCGAAGACGACCTCGCATTTCTGCTCGGGCGTGCCCTCGGTGACAGCGAACGAGGCCTGGGGTTGATGCAGCTTTCGGCGTCCGAAGAAGTGCTGCGCTTGATTTCACGCGAGGTGCGGGGCGACGCACGCCGTGCGCTCGATGTGCTCGAGCTCTGCGCAAAGCACGCCAACAGCCAAGGCGCGAGCGAGCTCAGCAAGGAGATTCTCGAGGAGGCCGTATCGGCGCAAACCCTGCTCTACGACAAGAGCGGCGAGGAGCACTACAACGTCATCAGCGCGTTCATCAAGTCGATGCGCGGCAGCGATCCTGACGCGTCGGTGTACTGGATGATGCGTATGCTCGAGGCGGGTGAGGACCCGCTGTTCGTCATGCGCCGCATGCTCATCTTTGCGAGTGAGGACATCGGCACGGCGGATCTCGGCGCATTGTCGGTTGCTGTTTCAGCCGACCATGCGCTGCGTCGGCTGGGAATGCCGGAGGGCATGTTCGCCTTGGCCCAGTGTTGTCATTACCTAGCGTGCGCGCCCAAAAGCAATGCGAGCTACAAATCGTGGGTCAAAGCCCGCGAGGACGTGCGCAAGCACGGTGCGCTTCCCGTTCCGCTCAAGCTTCGCAATGCACCAACGCAGGCGATGAAGTCATGGGGATACGGAAGCGGTTACGTATACCCCCATGACCAGGGCGGGCACGTGACAGGAGAAGCCTATCTTCCTGACACTTTGGTCGGCCAACGGTACTACGAACCCAAAGAAATCGGGTTTGAGCATAAAATTAAAGTTAAGTTGGAAAAAATGCGACGAGGCGAGGATTAAAAAACCGTTCTGGGAGGCGCGTTGGCCGAATCGTTCAAGCAGGTCTTCGGTAGCGGTGAGACAAGACGAGCATGTCCGCGTCCATCTCTCTTGTTGGCTCTTTGCTTGAAGCGGTCTCTGAAGTCGGTACCGATCCTGCGTTGCTGATGACCCAATCGGGTCTACTCAAGCGCGAGGGTGGGCGTGTGGGAGCCGGGCTGAGGTTTCAGCATGCGTGGCTCGAGGAGCGCGCGCTGGAACTCACAGGTGACGCCGCCCTGGGCCTGCGTCTCGGGGAGCGCGGCGCGGGACAGGGCTTTGGGATCGTGGGCCAGCTGGCTGCGAACACGCGCACGCTTCGCGATTGCGTCGACGTGGCACTCACGTACTACCCGCTCATTCTCGACGGCCAGCGCCCCGAGCTCAGCTTCGAGCGTAGCCGTGCCATCCTGCGTTATCCCGGAACCTTCGGCACGAGTCGCTCGCTGCGTCTGTGGACCGAGTTCGGCATGGCGCGCTTTGCGCAGTTTGGCCGGCGCTTCGTGAGCCGGGAGACGCCTGTCGAGACCTGGTTTGCCTATGCTCGCCCGGCTTACGGCGACGACTACACGCGTGTTTTCGGCAACAGCGTGCGCTTCGACATGCCGTGTAACGCGTTCGTGTTTCCCGAAGTGTTGCTCGATCTCGCGCAGCCGGACTGGGACCCGGCGCTGTATGAGTTGCTCAAGGCGGAGTCGAATCGCGCGCTGGAGCGCCTCTCCACCCCCCAGGTTCGCTTGCGCGTGCGCTCGGTACTCTCGAGTCTGCGTCTCGGTGAGCGGCCCGAGATGGCGACCGCGGCCAATGCGCTGGGTATGTCGGAGCGGGCCCTGCGGCGCCGATTGGCGACCGACGGTGTGTGCTTCCGCGAGCTGGTCGATGAGGTGCAGCGCAATCGTGCCCTGGTGCTGGCCAAGGATCCGAGGCGCTCGGCCGAGTCCGTCTCGAATGCACTGGGGTTTTCTGAGGTCAGTGCCTTTCACCGCGCGTTCAAGCGCTGGACCGGCCTCACGCCCCTGCAATACCGCATGGCGCATCGGCCCCAGAGCGCACTGCTCGAGAGCGCAAACGACCAAATTGGCGCTGGCTGCTAGTTTTTGCGCGCGACTTGCGTCTGGGCGGAGATGCGATGTTGTGGCCCCAAAGGCTCTCCTACCTCGAGGATATGCCCGCGCTGAGCCTCGCCGAAGGCCTTGTTTTGCGGGCTTGCCTCCCGATCGAGACGCGATAGCCGCACATAGCCAGGCTCGCCGCAGCCATAGAGCTCGAGCTTGCCCTTGGAGTCGAGACGCTGGCTGACGATGCGGTAGAGGCTGCGACCTGGCTGGGCCTCGAACCGACGGGGTTCGTTGCGCAGTACCAGGCTCGCGTAGCTCAGGCCTTCGAAACGCAGGCCCGCCCCTTCCGCCACGCTCGCGAGCGGCGGAGGGAGCGCGTAGGCGAGCTCCTGGTGGCACCAATCGCGCTCGGACATCAGCATCGGGCACGGATTTTCGTGGATGCAGGGGGCGTGCACAAAGGGCGCGCCGTCCGAGGCCGCGAGCAAGTCGCGTACTGCCATCAGCTCGCGCGTACTTTCTTTGAGCGCGGGCTCGAGCACGATGACGGACCCGTGCGGGCGGAGACATGCGGCCATGTCGCGTAGCAGCTGCGCTCGTGACTCGATGCGAGCCACGTCGGGCAGCTCGGCAAACATCTCGTTCACCACGAATCCGCACAAAATCAGGTCGAATTCACGACCGAACGTTTCGCGTCGCAGGTCTGTCGCGCGCGCTTCCAAAGAAATGGGCACGAACTCGTCGGGTAGCTCGGCTACCTCCCCTGTGAGCCTCTGAAACACTTCGAGTGCTTTTGTGTCGCGCTCGAGTGCTGTGACTTCAAGCCGCTCACAGGGCAGGTTTCTCAGCTTGAGGTAGCGGGAAAGGCCGAGGCTCGTGGTGCCGAGCCCTGCTCCCAAGTCGAGCACGCGCAGGCGTTTGGCACCGAGGACCTGTGGGTCCGTTGCCAGCGCGTCCAAGGGGCCAAAAATCTTCGGCAGATCGCGCGGCAGAAAAAAGGCGAGCCTTGCGCCGAGTGCACTCTGGCCCTGGCTACGTGTGGCCAGCGTTTCGCGCTCACGTGTGTAGGCACGGCTCAGTTCAGCCACGGAATCCGCTAAGGCCGACCCCTTTGCGGTACCGAGACCCATGCGCTGTGAGACGCGAGCGATGCGCCCGTAAAAGCTATCGCTGAGGGGGAGGGGGACGAAGGTTTGTCGTTGAGGCTTTGCCACGTGGTTTGCGGGGAGATAGCCTCGGGACACTCTGTCCGCACGCCGAGGTCTTTCATGCGCACGTCCGCCTCCACGAGGCCGCCCTTGGGGTTTCTCACACTTGCCTCCGTTACAGCGCTTTTATTGCTGTGGGCGCTGTTCCTGATCGGCGAGGCGCCCCAGGAACTGCAGATGGGCATCGTGCAGAAGATCTTCTACTTCCACGTTCCCAGCGCCTGGGCCATGTACCTGGGCTTCACGCTCAGCGTCATTGGCAGCGCCGTGTATCTCGCCAAGCGCAGTGACGCTTGGGAGGCCGTCGCCGTCGGAGGCGCGGAGGTGGGCGCGTTGTTCTGCCTGTTCGTGCTCGTGACGGGGCCCCTTTGGGCCTACAAGTCGTGGGGCACGGGCTGGACCTGGGACCCCCGGCTCACCACCACGCTGCTCACCGGCATGATTTACGTGGCCTACCTGCTCTTGCGTAATCTCGGGGCCACGGGCGAAGTCGAGCGGCGTTTCGCTGCGGGGCTTGCCCTCCTGGGCGGGGCCTTGATGCCCATCATCCACTACAGTGTGCAGCTGTGGCGAGGCCAGCATCCCACCGTGATAACGGAGAAGGGCGGAGGCTTGCATCCCGATATGAAGAGCGCGCTCTATATCACGGGCCTGGCTTTTTTCGCGCTCTCGTCGCTGCTCATCTGGGCGCGCGCGCGGGCTGAACGCGACAGGCAGCGCGTGCAGCTCATCGAGCTCGACGCCGCGGAACTTGAGTTGTTGGAGGAACAGGTATGATCAGAATCCGTAGTCTTGCTTGCGCGCTCGTGCTCGCGTTTTCCAGTGTTGGAGCCGCGCAAGACGCCGCAAATGACCGCGCGACTTCGTTTCAGGCGGTGGAAGGCCCGCAAAAAGAGCAAGTCCCGGGCGGCCCGCTGCTCGTTGCTGCCTACGCGTTCATTTTGGTTTCGTTGGTCGCCTACGTTGCGCGACTTGGCTTGATGCAGCGGCGCACGGCACAGGATGTCGCGCGTCTCTCGCAACTTATCGAAACGAAGCGCAAGGACTGAGCCATGCCGTCAGCCGCTCACGTACTCTACATTCCCGGCATTCTGTTGATCGGATTTGCCCTGGGATTTGTGTACGGCGCCAAGGCCGCGCGAGCTGAGCTTGAGCGCAAACAGCGGCAACGTAAGCGCTAGAGCGAGACCCATGCGCAAATTTTCGAGATCCGTCCCGCTTTACCTGGCAGCGGCAGTTTTTCTTGCAACCAGTGGGGGGGATGGGCGAGGTTTGGCGCGCGCCCAAGAAGTGTCAGGCGTCGAAGCAGAGAAGTTTGCGGACACGGGCGTGGCCTTCGACGACCTTACCAAGCTGCTGACGACTGCATCAGCAACATCGATGAAGCCGGTCGGGACGAGCTCACTTGTGTTCAAGGTTGCGCTGAAGAGTGACGCGGAGACTGCGTTCAAGCCGGCCACCCGTCAGCATCCGGAAGGCTACCTTGCGGAGGTTTGGGCCTACCGTGTGGCACGTGTCTTGGGCCTTACAAACGTGGTGCCAGTCATCGTCCGAAGCTTTGGCTTGGAGGAGATCAAGGGGCTTTTGCGCGGGCGTTATCGAGATCGATGGCAGAGCTACGAGCAAGAGCTTGTGGTGCGGCAGGGTAGGGTTGTCGGCGCCGCCATCCATTGGATTCGGGGCATGCGCGAGCTCGGTTTGGATGGAGATGCGGGGGTTGCGCGTTGGTCGCAGTGGCTCTCTCAGAGTGAGCCGCTGCCTGAGTCTCCGCAGACGCGCGCACTCGCTGCCCAGGTGAGCAACATGGTGGGTTTTGACTACCTGATCGGAAACTGGGATCGCTTTAGCGGCGCGAATGCTCAGGGCAACGCGGACGGCAGCGTTGTTTACTTACGGGATCATAATGTCGCGTTCGCGGAGCCTTTGACGAAGACCCAGCAGGCGCGCTTGCTGCTGCGTCTACAACGCGTGCAGCGCTTTTCGCGCACGTTCGTCACGCACCTAAAAGCCTTCAATCGAGCGAACTTCGAGCGTGCATTTCAGGACGCGAAGGATGTTCCGTCTCTAAGGGAGGCGCAGTGGTCGGCGCTCGAAGAGCGAAGGCTCACACTGCTGTCCTACGTCGCTGCGTTGATCGAGCAGTATGGTGAGGCCCGCGTGCTTCCATTTCCTTGAGTTGTCACGGCGACGTGCCTTAGACTGACAACTTCTATCTTCGTAGGGAGCACTCGTGCCCGAGACTAAGCCTGCCCAATTGGAATGGCTTTTCGGTTTAGTCGTCCACGACCTGCGCAACCCCGCAGCGACGCTGGCCGCCAATTTGGGCTTCGTGAGCGACGGTCTAGAAGATCCGGGGATTCCACCTGCGGAGCTTCACGAGGCGCTCGCAGATTCGCAGCAAGCTCTGTTCGACTTGATGCGCGGCCTCGATCAGCTGTCGTTCATGGGGCGGTGGTTCAACGACCGCGTGCCTGCACAGGTCAGCAGGCAGGATTTGCGTACCACGCTGGAAAACGCCCGTGCGCGCGTGAAGTTCGGCCGACTCGAGGTGATCCTGCCCGAGGTCGAGCTCAAGGTCACGGGCGGTGAGGCGCTCGAGCGGCTCATCGAAGTGCTCGTGAGCAACGGCCACCAGCACTCCCAGGGCAAACCCGTCACGGTGCAGGTCGTGCAGGCAGAAGGCGCGTGGGTTCTGGAAATCACAGACGAGGGGCGCCCTCTTGCCCCCGAGTTCGCGCAATCCGCGTTTTCGTTCGATGGGCAGATGGAAGTTCGCGGCCGGGCCGATGGTCGCTATGGGCGCGTGCTGGGGCTGTTTATTGCTGGAATCCTGGCCCAGGCCATCGGTGCCGAGCTGGCGGGCGAAGCGCGTGACGGCAAAAACGTGTTCCGGATTCGCCTGCGCGCGGCCTGAAGTTCGCCCTCACGGCCAAATGTGCAAAAGTACCCGTCTTCATGCCTGACCTGTTCAATCTGCAGTTCGTGACAGTCGTCGGCAAGGGCGGGGTGGGTAAGACCACCGTGAGCGCTGCCCTGGCGCTTGCCGCTGCGCGCCGAGGGAAGCGCGTCCTGCTTGCGATGTGTAACGCCAAGGAGCGGGTGAGCCAGCTCCTCGAGGTGGAGCCCATCGGGCCGTACAACCAGACCATCCTTCCCGGCATCGACGCCGTGAACATGAACCCCAAGGTGGCCCTGGAAGAGTACGGAATGATGGTGCTCAAGGTGCGCGCGCTGTACCGCGCCATCTTCGAGAACCGGCTCGTTGCGGCGTTTTTGCGCGGCACGCCCGGTATTGAAGCTTGGTCCATGCTCGGCAAAGCGCAGTTCCATACCCACGAGCGAACCGAAGACGGCAAGCTGCGTTACGACATGGTCATCCTCGACTCGCCAGCTACGGGGCACGGCCTCGAGATGCTGCGCGTGCCTCGCGTCTTGCTGGATGTGGCGCCACCTGGGCTTCTGCGCCGGGAGGCCGAGCGAGCCTGGGAGCTGTTTGCCGATCCCGCCCGCTCGGGCGCGCTGATTGTCACCTTGCCCGAGGACATGCCCGTGAGCGAGAGCATCGAGCTCAACGCGGCGCTGCGCGACGAACTTGGCTTGCCGGTGGCGGGGCTTGTGGTCAACGGGCTCTTGCCGCGTTTGTTCGATGTAGACGAGGGGACCCTCGTGACCGAGGTGACGGGGACCACGTCTCCCGAGCATCCGGTCTTCTCGCTGCTCGCGGCAGGACGCAGGCGCTCGTTGCGCGAGCGTGTACAGGCGGAGGCCTTGACGCGCGTGGAGCGCGAGCTGCCGTTGCCGCGCATCGAGCTGCCGCTGCTCATCACGCCGGAACTCGGCCGCAGCGAACTCGAGCAGCTCGCCAACGGCTTCTAGCCCAACGCCTTCCTAAGAAGGTGTTCCACAGGAAGTGGCCCGCGCGTCGGAGCCTGAGGGGCTCCGTGTTTGCGCGGCCCCCCGGCGGCGATCGAGTCAGCTCGGAGTTGGCGCGGTCCAGCGCAAGACGGGCTTGCGTGCGGCACGGGTCTCGTCGAGCCGCCGTAGGCGCGTGAGATGCGGAGCAGCCTTCACCATGGCGGGATCGGCTTCAGCCTCACGTTTGATGCAAGCCAGAGCCTCCACGAATTCGTCCAGGGTCTGCTTGGTCTCGGTTTCCGTGGGCTCGATCAGCATGGCACCCTTGACCACCAAGGGGAAGTACACGGTCGGCGGGTGGAAGCCGTAGTCGAGCAGGCGCTTGGCGACGTCGAGCGTGGTGACGCCCGTGGCCTTGAGCTGCTTGTCGGAGATCACGACTTCGTGCATGCAGGTGCGGTCGTAGGCCACGTGCCACTCTTCGCCCAGGCACACGCGCAGGTAGTTCGCGTTGAGCACGGCCAGGTCGGTCGCCTGTTTGAGGCCCGCGGCGCCCATCTCACGCAAGTACGTGTAGGCGCGCACCATCATGCCGAAGTTACCGTAGAACGTGCGCAGGCGGCCGACGCTCTCGGGCCGCGCATAGTCCAGATAGAAGCTGCGATCTTCGCGCTTTTCGACGGTGGGCGTCGGAGCGTAGGCGGCTAAAAAGTTCTTGAAGGCTACGGGACCACAGCCAGGACCGCCGCCACCGTGGGGGGTGGTGAAGGTCTTGTGCAGATTGAACTGCATGACGTCGATGCCGAGGTCGCCGGGCCGTGCGCGTCCCATCAAAGCATTGAGATTCGCGCCATCGCCGTAGACCAGGCCGCCCTTGTCGTGGACCATCTGGGCGATCTTGGGCAGCTCGCTCTCGAAGAGCCCCACGGTGTTGGGGTTGGTGAGCATCACAGCGGCTACGTCGTCGTCGATGTAGTCTGCCAGACTCGCTGCTGATACGGTGCCGCTTTCGCTGCCCGGGAAGGACACGGCGTCAAAGCCGTTCAAGCTACACGAAGCGGGGTTCGTGCCGTGGGCAGTATCAGGAATGAGCACCTTCTTGGGGCTGCGTCCCTGGGCCGCGTGATGGGCACGAATCATCATGAGCCCAGCCAGTTCACCCTGGGCGCCTGCAGCGGGCTGAAGCGAAACGCGGTCCATGCCGCACACCTCAGCCAGGCCGCGCTCCAACCGGAACATGAGCTCCAGGGCGCCCTGGATCATGGATTCTGGTGCATAGGGGTGAAGGCGCGCGAAGCCGCTCAAGCGCGCGGCCCACTCGTTGACCTTGGGGTTGTACTTCATCGTGCACGAACCCAGCGGGTACATGCCGAGGTCGATGGCGAAGTTTTGCTGGCTCAGGCGCACGAAGTGCCGGAAGGCCTCGGGCTCGCTGACCTCGGGCAGAGGCGTAGGCTCACTGCGATGGTAGGCCCCGAGCAGACTTTGAAGATCGACCTCGGGCACATCGGCATCCGGCAAGCTCGCGCCGGCGCGCCCTGGAGTCCCGCGCTCGAAGATCAACGGCTCGTCGAAGGCCAATCCTGCTCTGGCGGACG
>CAZEWA010000031.1:0-29470 GCA_964515685.1 uncultured Polyangiales bacterium
GCGACGACGGCTTGTGCCGGGGGATTTGCAGCATTTGGGCACTCGAAAGGAGCCTAGCTGATGGAACATGTTTGGGAGGCGCTGTCGGACGGGGCGCCGTTCTCGTTCATTAACCTGGCGGTTCTCGCCTTGGTTCTCGCCATTATCGCGGAGCGAGCGGTTTATATCCTCACCAAGTACCGCGTGAACACACGCGAGTTCATGGCCCAGATCCGGAAGCTGGTGCAGGCCGGTAATATCGACCGGGCCGTGAAGCTGTGTGAGGCGGCGCCGCTGCCACTGTTGCAGGTGGTCAAGGCCGGGCTCACGCAGGTCAACCGCGGTGAGGATGCGATCATCGCTGCGATGGAAGAGCGCATGAGTGAGCTCATTCCGGAACTCGAGAAGCGCATCGGTTCGCTTTGGGGATTGGCTAACATTGCCACCCTGATCGGGCTGCTCGGAACGATCTCCGGTCTGATCAAGGCCTTCGCAGCTGTGGCGTTCGCCGAGCCTTCTCAGAAGTCGGCGCTGCTCTCCAAAGGTATCTCGGAAGCCATGTACAACACCGCGCTCGGCCTTGGCATCGCGGTTATCGCTATGGGTTTCCACATGATCCTTCACGGGAAGCAAAAACAGATCAAGCTCGACATGGAGCGCTCGACCATGAAGCTTGAGAACCTGCTCACGCTTAAGGCAAAGCCCGAGTGATATGGCCAAGCTGACTCCGCAGCAGCGTACGTACATACGCAGGCGTACCAAGGTTCACGACCCAGATCCCTCGGAGATCGTGGGCGAGCTCAATATCGTTCCGTTCCTCGATATCGTCGTGAACCTGATCATGTTCTTGCTCGCAACGAGTGAGGCCGTGCTCGCGATCGTCCAGATTGAGGCGCAGCTGCCTCAGCTTGGCGGCAGGTCAGGAGGCGGTGTGGCTGCGGAACCTGGGCTGAACTTGAACGTGACGATCACCGAGTCCGGCATCATCGTCACAGGCTCGGGCGGCAAGCTCGCGCCTGGCTGCACGAGCGTCACCTCGGGTGCGGTCATCACGGTGGCCAAGTCTGGTCAGGATGCCTACGATTGGAAGGGCCTCACAGCCTGCGTCGCGCAGATCAAGACCCGCTATGCGTCTGAGAAGGACGTCATCATTGGTGCCGACCCCATGATTCAGTACGAGCATGTGGTGGCGGCGATGGATGCTGTGCGCACGGACGGAAAACAAGTGTTGTTCCCCGACGTTCTGCTTTCGGCCGGCGTGCGCTGAGGCAAGGAGCTAACCGCTGTGTCAGAAGACAACGAGCCCGTGGCGACCGCCTCTCAGGTAAAGCGCATCATACGCCGCCGCCTGGGCAAGCATGTCCCCCATGAAGAGTTGGGTCTCAACCTCTATCCGATGATGGATATGATGACGATCCTTCTCGTGTTCCTTATCCAAAGCTTCGCTCAGTCGAGCGCGGCCAACGTGGTGCAGAGCGAGGAGCTCCAGATTCCGCAGTCGATTTCCGTGAAGGAAGTCGACTCGGCGCTTTCGATCACCATCTCGGCAAGCGAGATCGTGGTGGAGGGCAAGCAGGCGCTGTCGTTGCGCAATGGTCAGGTCGACCCGAGCCAGAAGCAGGGGGGCTCGAACGGCTTCTTGGTGACGCCGCTCCTGAACGTGCTCCAACTGCACCGTGACCGTCTCAAGCTGATTGGCCAAGCGCAGGCGGGGAAGCCGTTTAAGGGCGAGGTCCAGATCATCGCCGACAAGCGGACGCCCTACCGAACGCTGGTAGAAGTGCTGTACACGATGGGCCAGGCCGAGTTTAAGGCCATGCGCTTCGTCCTGCTCAGGAACGAGACTCCTAAGGGCTGAGCGTTCGCCGAAAGGCGATGCGAGCCAGGGAATCTTGCGCTTCCAAAACTTCGGCCTGTGAGGCATCGGCCAGCCGCGCCATCTCGGTGTAGCAGGCTTGTGCTTCGTCCAGTGCACCCACCAGAAAGGCGCTTTGGGCCTGCATTCGCAGGGCCTCCACGCGCAGCCTCCGTGTTGGCAGTCCGAGGCGCCGCGCGCGCTTGATCAGGGGGTGAGCCAGGTCCGCGCGCTGAGAGAGTTGGCGGGCCTCCAGGTAGTCGGCAAGGCCGTCGCGCCGCACGGGGTGCAGCTGGCCTATCAGGTGCATCGCGCTGCGTGCGTCGGTGCGATCGGATAGCCGACCAATCAGTAGCTCGCCTAGCAGCGCCCTTGCGGGATCCCCCGCATCAAGGCCTAACAACTTCACTTCGAGCTGCCGTAGCTCAGCTTCGCTCTGGGGCTCGTTGAGCAGGCGGCGATAGGTTTGTTCGGCGCGCGCAAAGTCGCCGGCAAGGTATGCAGCATCCGCGAGGCCCGTTTCCGCGCGAGCGAGCGTGGGTTTTGGGGCTTCGGGCGGTTTGCGGAGGATGTCGAGCTCACGCTCGGCGGCTTCGATACTCCCTGCGCGCGCCAAACTGCTCACCAACGTGGCGCGAACCGCCGTGTTTTTCCCGTCGATGTTCAGGACTTCGCCGCATTTTTCGATGGCGCGCGGCAAATCGCCTGCCGAGAGCGCGGCGGAGACATCTCCCTCCAGCCGCTCGATGGCATGCGGGCAAACTTGGGAAAACACGCCCGCTCGTTCGAAGCGCTGTTTGGCAAGGGCTGCGGCGGGGGGGGGCAGGGGCACCTGTTCGAGAAAGGCGTGCCACTGTGTCTCGAGCTTCGAGAAATCTTCGCCCAAAGCGGTCTCGACGTTGCCCGAGCGGTACACATTGCGCAAGGCAGTAGCTCCGCGAGTCTCCAGCACAAAGCGCAAGAAGCTGCCAGAGAGCGTGTAGCTCAGGCTTTGGTTGTGGCTGAAAAAACGGGCGCCCAGCAGCTGAGAAAGCGCGGGGGCTAGCTTGGCTTCGCGCGCGGCCTTGGCCCATTGGTGCGGGGTCAGTTCATCGCGTGCGACAGGCTCTAACGCGACCGCCATGCCCTCTACGAGGGTGGGCTCTGGGATGAGGCCGAATAGTTTGCCGGGCACACCGAACATACCCGAAGCCGCATTGCGCGCGACGATGTGCGCGAGCTCGTGAGGCAGGACGGGATGCGGATAGCTTGCGAGCTGCAGGTACACTTCGCGGCGCCAGGGCTTCGCGATGTACACGCGCATGGCGCCCATCAGCGCGCGTTTTTCGCTCGGGTTGCGGAAGAAATAAGCGCTGACCGTGTCGCGCTCTTCGACGCCGAGCTCGCGCTCGAGTGTGGTCAGGCGAAACATGCAGTCTTCGGCGAGTCGTGCAGCGTCTGGGACGGGAAGCTCTCGCGGCAAGACCACGCGGCAGCGGCCTGCCTCGATGACGCGACCTAGTTTGTGCTCAATGAAGGCGGCGCTTGTGTGGTGGCCGAGTTCGTTGCCTGCGCGCGCTACGCGTATGGAGGCCACTGCCAAAAGTGCGACGCCGAGGCAGAGCAGCGGATGTTTGCGCGCACGCGTGAGCTGCAAAGTGCCGCTCTTTGGGTTGCGACTTGCGCTGAGGAAGGCCCACAGCCCGAGTCCGGCCAGCAACGTGAGCGCACGATGGCTGAACCATGCGTTGGGAACATGGACGAGCCGGTCGTAAAAAGTGCCCGGGAAGTAACCGAAGAAGTGGCCGTAGGCGAAGATGCCAGGCGTCGTGACGAAGTCGTAGAGCGGGCGAACGATGGACAGCAGGGGCAATAGGACTGCGAGCGCGGTAGCGCGGCGCGGCGACCGCACGATTGTGCCGAGCAGAACGCCGAGGACCGCGGCAAAGGTCACACTGGCCCAGGGCCCGAGCGCGATAAACGAAAGGCCTCGCAAGGGATCGCAGCTCTGCACCCGAAAGCCATTGAGGCTGAGCAAACCGGCGGGGATTGCGAGCAGGAGCCAACTGCCTCCCACGGCCTCGGCCAGAAGCGCCCCGGTGCGTGTGGCGTGGCTGCGCGCTCGAAGGGTGAGCTGAGCACCCAGGGCTGCGCTCCAACAGGAGAGTACAAGGCTCAGTACAATGGCGCTCTCTGGGCCTAGGACCTGGACCAAGGGGAGAGCGCACAGAACGAGCCCGAGGAGGAGAGCAAAGGCGAGCGCCCAAGGCGTGGCGCGCAGCCCAAAGAGCATGAGAGAAGGTGCGTGCACGGTCTTTTCCTACGCGTGAGCGTGCCCATGCGATACCAGCATTTGGCAGAGATGCCGCTGGTATTCGCAGGGGAGCTGCGCGGCCACGCCTCCTATTGCGTGGGAGCCGTCGCGACTGCGCGTTCCGGCACGTACAGCCGGCGTTCGAGGGCGAGCGCGAGCGCTTCTTCAACGTGGGAGACCAAATGGATCTGCAGGGCAGTCCGGATCTCCTTGGGCACTTCGTCGAGATCAGGCAGGTTCAGCTTCGGCAAGATGACGTGCTTGATGCCTGCGCGGTGTGCGGCGAGAACCTTGTCTTTTACGCCTCCAATGCGCAGGACGTTGCCGCGTAGCGTGACTTCTCCTGTCATGGCGACGTCCGAACGCACCTTGATGCCGGTGAGCATCGAAGCGAGAGAGACGAGGATGGCAAGTCCGCCCGAGGGACCGTCTTTAGGAATCCCGCCCTGGGGAAGGTGCACGTGCACATCGATCTTCGACAAGAAGGCGGGATCGAGTGAGAGCTTTTCGGCCCGTGCGCGTAAATAGGTAAATGCGGCGGCGGCCGACTCCTTCATCACGTCGCCCATCTGTCCCGTGAGGTGCACCGTGCCGCGTCCGGGCATGCGCATGGATTCGACGAACATCAAGTCGCCGCCCGAGGGGGTCCATGAAAGACCGGCGGAAATGCCAACTTCCGGGGACCTCTCGGCCATCTCTTTTTCGTTCGAGGGTGGCCCCAAAATTTCTTGAATCGTGGGCGGATCGCACGTCACGTACACGTCTTCGCCGCGCGCGAGGCGCACGGTCACGTGGCGACATACCGCTGCAACGCGCTGCTCGAGCGTTCGCACACCCGCTTCACGCGTGTAGTTGTCGACTAGGGTGTCGATGGCTTCATCCGTGAACTCGAGGCGGGCTGGCGTGAGGCCGTGGTCGCTGAGCTGCCTCGGAATCAGGAAATCCCGGGCAATCGCTTTCTTCTCCTCGCGCGTGTAGCCGGGGATCTCAATGACCTCCATGCGGTCGAGCAAGGGACCAGGAATCGTGTCGCGGCGATTGGCTGTGGCGATGAACATCACGGGCGACAAATCGACAGGCACCTCGAGGTAATGGTCTGTGAAGGTTGCATTTTGCTCGGGGTCGAGGACTTCAAGCAGTGCACTTGCGGGATCGCCGCGGTTGTCGCGCCCGAGCTTGTCTATCTCATCGAGGATGAGTACCGGATTCTTTGCGCCGGCCTTCTTGAGTGCACCGACGATCCGCCCGGGAAATGAGCCCACGTAGGTGCGGCGATGACCACGAATCTCGGCTTCGTCGGATACGCCTCCCAGGGAGACGCGCACGAACTGGCGACCTGTGGCGCGCGCCACGGAGCGTGCGAGCGAGGTCTTGCCGACGCCGGGGGGACCCACTAGGCACAGGATGGGGCCCCGCTGATTCATACGCAGCTTGCGTACCGCGATGAACTCCACGATGCGCCGCTTTGCCCGTTCGAGACCATGGTGATCCTCGTCGAGTACACGCCGCACCTCGGCAACATCTAGGCGATCGGGTGTGGTCTTGCTCCAGGGCAAATCCGCGAGCCACTCGACGTAGGTGCGAGCGACTTGATATTCGGCGCCGCTCGTCGCCATGGTGCGCATGCGGCTGAGCTGCTTGCGCGCTGCGCGCTCTGCCTCCGAAGGCAAGTCTGCGCGGGCGATACGATCGCGGAGCTGCTCGAGCTCGTCCTCGTCCTCTTCGCTTTCCCCAAGTTCCCTGCGAATCGCTCGCATCTGCTGACGTAAAAGAAACTCGCGCTGCGAACGCGACATCTCCTCTTGGACCATCGTCGAGATCTCTTGCTTGACGCGGTAGACCTCGGACTGTCGGTTCAAGAGCTCGAGGACCTTGCGCAGGCGGTCTCGGATCTCGAGCTGCTCCAGTACGGCCTGCTTCTGCGCCGTAGTGACTGGCAGGTTCGAGGCGACGAGATCTGCGAGTGCGCCTGCTTCTTGCACGTTGTCGAGCGCCTGAGCGGCTTCACGCGGCAGCTGTGGGAGCTGGGCCATCAGCTTTCGCGCCGACTCTCGCAAATGCACCGTCAGCGCATTGATTTCCACATCGCGACCGGGCTTCTCGATGATGCGCTCGATACGCGCATTGAGTGTCGGGCGCGTCTCATACGGCTCCATGATGCGCATGCGCGCTACGCCTTGAAGTACGACGCTGTAGTTGCCCGAACTCAAGCGAATCACCTTGAGAATGCGAGCGACGGTTCCCATTTGATAGAGATCGGCGAATTGCGGATCTTCGGTTTCCGCGACCTTTTGCGCCACGACGCCAATGGTGGGTCGTTCGCCGCCAAAGGCTTCCTCGATGAGACGTACGGACCGCGGGCGTCCCACGTTGACAGGTACGACCGAGGCCGGAAACAACACTGAGTTCCGGAGCGGCAAAATGGCGAGGGACTCTGGACTTGCAGGCGGAAGAATGGAGTCAGTCATTTCAGCTCCTGCTCACTAGTGTCCCCCACAGCGAAGGATCTGACCAGAGAGCTGCACGCTGGCAGGCATGAGTTTTTCTGCGAGCGCGCGCGGCGTTCCCTTTGAGGGGCCTATCTTGTGCGCTTCTTGTATCGAGGGAAGCGTGCGATGCTTTGCGCCTGGCGTCGGCTGTAGTAGATCCTTTGACCGCCAGTGAAGCCCTGTGCGACCATCACCTACATGGTGAGCCACCAGGGGCGAGGCGCAGGTCAGGGAATCGCAAAGTGGCGAATCCCAGCGGGAGGATGGATGTTGTCGCTGCGAACACCGTTGTTGCTTTCGGCTCCGCTGCTGAGCACGGGCTGTAACGGCATTTTCTGGGGAAATCTTGGTGTTCTCTGCGTCACGGTGGCCATCTTTTTGGGCACTGTGTTTTTGAGTCGCACGAGCAGTGCGGCTCGGAGTGCGACGCGCTCCACACCACCCACGTCGACTAACACCTGAACTGCCGAAGAAGATGTCCGGAATGGCGTCGGATGCGGGCTTCAGAACTCTCGATACGCTCACGCTAGCGGATCTGGAGGCGGTGCGACTGGCGCTGCGCGGCGGCTCGGTCATCGATTTGCATCGGCTGAACTTCGAGAGTCCCGAGGAGATCGAAGACTTCATCGGGGTGCAGGAAATCAGGCTCAGCGAGCCTGCGGATGTGGCGCGGGTGGAAGCCGTCAAGAATGCGGCCATCAGCTACCTGCGGCGCAACTTTGATTTTCCGGTGCCCAAGCCCGTAAGCCAGGCGGACTTTCCGCGTCTCATCGAGCTTGCGGCTTCGCGCGGACACCGTCAGCTCTGCGCCTGCACGATTCTCAAGGTGATGCACATCATCCATCACTTGGATGCGCGCGAGCTTTTGTTCATGTTGCCGGTATCCGACCAAGAGGTGTTTCACCTGGTCGAGGAAAAGGTCTATCGCGTCATCGGCGGGATGCTCGCGAAGGGCTTTCCTATCTTGGAGTTCATCGGCGGGCGTAAGAACAAAGACTCGCTGTACACAAAGCTTTTGTCGAAGCGAGAGACCATCGCCGCGCAGATCTACGACAAGCTGCGCTTTCGTATCGTGACGCGGACGTCTGACGATATTTGGCCCACGTTGAATTATTTGATGCGGAAGGTGTTTCCGTTCAACTACGTGATTCCGGGGCAGTCGAGCAACTCCATGTTCGACTTCAAGAGCTACTGTGAGAGTGAGCCCAATCTGAAGCAGTTGCTGCCGCGCTTACAGCTCAGCGTGGACCTCGAGCGTCAGCTAGACATGGAAGAGAACCGGTTCTCTGCCGACAACTATCGCGTGGTGCACCTCGTCGTCGACATGCCAATTCGTTTGTCGCGAGAAATGCTGGAGCAAGTTCCACCTGCAGGGTGGTCGCTCGGACCTGTGATCTTTGTGCAGGCCGAGTTTCAGATCGTGGATCGCGAGACCGAGCAGACCAATGAGTTCGGTGAAGCAAGTCACTCCGCCTACAAAAAGCGTCAGCGCCAGTCTGTGATGCGGCGCTTGAAGCTGGGCCTCGAAGAAGCTCGCACCGATTCGCGGGATACGTCGCGCGATAGCGATCTCAAAGAAGGCGACGTCGATAGCGACAGCGACGACGAGGGAATCCCCTGACGTTCGCTGAGCTTGTCTGCCTTGCGGGCGCCCGCGTGCGGATGCTGTTTCGGGTTAGAAGCGGCGAATGATGCGCACGACCTTGCCCGCTTCGATGAGGACTTCTACATCGTGGGTAAGGCCGTCAGGCGTGCGCAGTCCGATACGGTGGGGACCGGCTGGCACGCGGAGCGAACGCACGGGCGTGTCGCGACCACTGTCTACGCCATCGATAAAGACACGCGACCAGGGCAGGGTGCTGATCAGAAGTTCGCCTTGGTTCTCGGCCAGGGTTTCCTGGTTGATGGTTTCGGCGATCTCAGTCTCACCGACATCAGCGCGCGCGATCGACGGTGAGTCACCGTCGGCGTTCTGTGAGGAAGCGAGCTGCGGGCGGGGTTTGGGCCTGAGTGCCGGGCGCGGCGCCACGGGCGCCTGAGGTTCGACGTTGGGCAGCGCCGTAGTGGTCGGTGCGAGATTTGCGCTGTCCGGGACGGTGACAGCGCTGCTTTCTACAGTCGGTTGCACGCGCGCACCGCGAGGATCGCTCGGCTGAAGCAAGGGCTTGACCGTGCGGGATTCACCGGGCTCTACGTGAACCGAGATACGCACGGGCTCGTAGCCGCGCGCATCGATGGAGACTTCGTGCACGCCTGGAGCGAGCCCGTCGACGCTCAGTGGAGGATTGCCGCGGAGCACGCCGTCGATGCGAACGAGGGCGTCTGGATCATCGAGGCTCTCGATGGTCAGGCTCGCGGTGCGACTTTGCGCCATGCGGGACAGACCGAAACCTGCGCCGATGAGAATCAAGGCGAGGCCAACCGCGAGCGCGCGCTGAATGATGCGCTTGGAAGCCGAATTCTTGGCTTCCTCATGCATGTCTAGGGTGGTGTCGGCCGCCGCCTTAAATGCGATGGTCGGGATCCGGCGCTCGTCCTTTTGTTGCCGCGAGGAGGGAGCCGCCGATGCGCCGGCCGAGGGAGGGCGCTCGTACATGCCGCTCGGGCGTGCCGGACGCTGAGAGGGCGGGATCGACCTGGCGACAGGCTGCCCCTGATACACCGGGTTACCGTTGCGCATGATGATGTCGGAAGGCGCGGGCTGCCGAACTTGTGCGAACTGGGTCGGTGCCACGGGCTCGAAGGACACCCTCGGTTCGCTCTCGATTTGCCGCAGTTCCGAGAGTTCCTCGGCGCTGAAGAAGATCTGCGTCTGCTCGTCGTGGACGTCGTCGGTATCGCTGCTCGGATGCTTTTGCATCTCGCCTGCAACGTTGTCGTGCTGGGTGTCGAGCAGCGGATCAGTGGGCGTTGCCGAGGTATCGCTGCGTGCCACACGCTCGCCGCTCGGTGGCGGTTCGGAGGGAAGCTGGGGGACACTGGCGCCGCGGACGAGGCCACCCTGTGACAGCATTCCGGAGAAGATGTCGAGCCGCTGCTTTTCGCGCAGGACCTCTTGGGCAAAGGCTTCGCGCATGGTGACGCCGACGTCGGTCTCGCCGTAGCCGGGATACAGAGCGTCCAGAAAATCCATCAGCGCGCGTTCGAGATCGGCGGCAGAGGCGTAGCGATCTTCGACGTCACGGGCCAAGGCTTTGAGCACGATGGCGTCGAGCGCAGGTGGGATCCCTGCGACCTTGGCCGAGGGCGCGACCACGCGGGCATCGCGCACCTGTTCGAGCGTGGCGAAGTCTGTTTCGCCGTAGAAAAGACGCGAACCGGTGAGGGCTTCGTGCAAACAGATGCCCATCGCAAACACATCAGAACGATGATCGACAGGCAGGCTCCGGATCATCTCCGGGCTCATGTAGCCAAACTTGCCCTTCAGGATACCGGCCTGGGTCTTTTGGCTCTGGGACGCCGCGCGCGCGACGCCGAAGTCGATGAGCTTTACCTGGCCCGAATAGCCAACGATGATGTTCTGCGGGGACACGTCGCGATGGATGATTCCGAGCGGCCTGCCTGCGGCATCACACTTGGTATGCGCATAGTGGAGGGCTGCGCAGGCCTTGGCGGCGACGAAGGCCGCCATCGGCACAGGCAACACGGCGCTGAACTTCTTGAGGCGGTTCATCACCTTCAAGAGGTCGCGTCCCCACAGAAACTGCATGGCGATGTAGTGATCGCCCCGCACCCGCCCGAGTTCGTAGATGCGGCAGATGTTCGGATGTGTGAGCTGGCCCGCGATTCGCGCCTCATCGATGAACATGCCGATGAACTCGCTGTCTTCGGCGATGTTCGGCAGGATTCGCTTGATGGCGACGATCTCGTCGATGCGCGTTGCGCCGGCCGGGATGGCCTTAAAGATCTCCGCCATGCCTCCCACGCTTACGCGTTGAAGCAGGAGGTATTTCCCGAAGGGAGCGATGCGCCCTTTCGGTTGCGATGCGGAGTCAGCCACAGCCTGGGAAGTCATAAGCAGAGGCGTCTATATATCGCACACTTTTACGCATTTGTGCGCCGATTCATCGCTGATCTTGTGGTGAGCTAGGACACTATCCTACAGGTCGGACGGTTCTCATTCGCCTGGGCCTTATCGAACGCGCGACGTTGTCTAGGCGCGCTACGGCTGCCAGCTGATCGAAGAATCGCCAACAGTTACCAGGCTCTGGTTGGGCTGGCCCGTGGGGAAAAGCGGCTTGACCCCGCAGTCGGTCATCGCGCCCTGTGCGTTCACGCGTGGGGCGACTTCTACCACGCGCCAGAGCTCAGAATCCTCATCGATCGCGTCACTGAAGTTGGTTTGTGTGGGATCGATTTCGTAACTACCGCGCAGCTTTCCGGCGCAATAGATGTTGACCAAGGCCCGGACCCGAACGGCAGCGGTAGAGAGGTGATTGACCGCGACCTGGAAGATCTCGCCGCTGCGTGGGTTGTCGAGGTTGATGTTCTCGGGCAAGTAGCGGTTGGGGGCCGTATCACCCTGATTGTCGAGATCGAGCCGTGGATTCACGCAGTTTTTGCGGAAGGAATGGATTTGATCGGCACTGCCTGGTAGGCCGCCCGTCAAGCAGTCCTGCACATCGGGGGAGGCGGCATGGCCCCAGATCCCGGCGGCGGTGGCGAAGTTCTGGCGTGCGAAAGTAAACGCGTAGAAGTCCTTGTTGGTGCCCGCACCATTGGCAAAGAAGGCGCTCGTCCTGCCTTTCAGGGCCAGGTGTAGGTCGAGATCCACGGCTTGTTTGCCTGCGGTGGGGCCGGTCTTGTCCCAGCACAACTCGACCCTCAATCCGCGTGAGCCGACCACGATGGGGAACGTGCAGTTTAGGATTTCGCCTGATTTGAGGACGATGGTGAGAGTCACCAAGTAGGTCCCGCTCAGTGCAAAGCGCGCCTGCATCACCTTCTGGTTTGCGCCCCCAACTGAATAACTCAGACGGCCGCTCGTGGGGGTGGCGTTGGAGCCGGGTATCGCTGCGAACAGCTTGTCGCAGGGCGAACCCTCTACCTGCCAGCGATAGCTCGCGACGTCGGACCCGTTGTAAAATGTAGCGGCATCGAGCGAGATGAGCTCGAACGGCTTGGCCTTGGGAACGCGGGGGTCGTTTTCGCCCGGGCACTCGATGTACACGGGGCAATCAGGAAGCTCATCGATGCAGCCGTTGCAGTCGTTGTCGAGTCGGTCGCAGACCTCCTCCTCGGGGGCGATTCCCTGCTCGCAGGGGCCCCAGGACGAAAACTCGCCGCCTGAGCACACTTGGATGCCGCGCCGGCAGGCTCCCGTGTTTGCGCGCCCAGGAGGCCCGGCAAAGCACTCTTGGACGCTGCCGCTTACGCAGAAACACCCGTCGTCGATGACGCCGTCGCAGTCGTTGTCGTAGCCATCGCACAGCTGCGCGTCGCCTTCACTTGCCGGAAGAGACATGCATCCGGCGGGGACGATGTCTTCAGGCTCGCAGCGAGCGAGCACTGGTGGACCCGCATCGGGCTCGTCGCTTGCGCTGCCGTCCGCTACATCGATGGCGCCGTCGACTAGGTTTGCGTCTGTGTCGCTCGAAGCGTCTGGAGCGCCGCTGTCGACGCTTGGCTCCGAAGGCCGACCCGCATCGTTCGCGCTGCGCGTTTCATCGCAGGCGACCAGGGCCAGCGCCCCGAGCAAAACCTGAGCGCTACCAAGAAACCGAAAATGTAATGGCCCCACCTAGCGAATTGCAGTCGCTACAGGGCGTGTTCGTCAACGTCCGAGTTTGAATTCGATCGAACTCGCACTCACGTTGTAGGCGCTGTCGCTTGTGCGCACCGAGCCGATGTGGGTGCCTTCGGGCAAGTGACTCAGGTCGATAGCGAAGCGCTCTTCGTTGGTGTCGAGTAGGCCGTCGATGGGAAAAGCGGGCTCGTAGGGCGCGCCGTCGATCGAGACCTCGAGCTGCAAAACGGGTCCTAGGCTGTCTTTGACCGAGCCCACGAGCTGCTTGCCTTGCAGCTTGAGCCCCAGGATCTCGGGGCCGTGATTGTCCACCAGCAAGGGCGCGCTCAGGGCCTCCGCGCGCTCCACCAAGGCCGGCGGATTGCTGGGCTCGTCTGAGGCCTCCACGCGCACCCTGTAGTACCCGTCAGGCAGGGAACGGGTCTCCCAATCGAACTCGGGCTGCTCCAAGCGGTCTTGGTCGCGCAGCATCGGGAGCCACGCGGTGTGCTGCTCGTTGCGGTAGTACAGGCGATAGCGCAACTTGTCGTCGTCGGGATTGCTCACGTCCCAGGTCAACGGGAGCACGGTTTTGTGTGGCGGAAGGCCCGCCTTCGGATCCGGAGCTTTGCCTGGTTTCAGACGGATTTTGTTGATCAGGGCGCGTTGGTTCTGCGGCAAGTAGAAGGCGCTTGCGGCGTAGAGCTCCGCGCTTTCGACGAGCTTGAACTGCACCTGCAGGAAGCGCGCGCCAGGGCTCTTGATGGGGCCGCTTTGTTTGGCTTCGGCTGACCAGGGCGTCCAACTGTCGTCGGGCGTCTCTGTGTTCCCCGAGCGCGTGGCCCAATGCACCGCGCCCTGCGCGCGATAGGACAGCTCACCGAAACGCGCGGGCACTTTCGCGTCGAGGACGGCGCTCGTCCAGCGGCCTTCTTGGTTCTCGCCTTCTACGCGGTAGACGGCGACACCGTCTGACGTGACGAAGTGCGGCGAACGCGAATCGAGGTGCAGGGATACGACTTGGCGTTCCTCTGCGTCCGCCCAGATCGCGCGGTCTCCGTTCTCGGCGATGCGCATCACGCGCCCTTCTTGGGCGAGGCCGACATGCACCGCGTTGGTTTTTGTCTCGATTTCGAGCGCACTGATGTGGGCCGCATCGGAGTCGTAGAGTTCGCTCAGCTGACTATCGAAGCCGAGTCGATATACTTTGCCCTTGCCAGGCTTGGGGCGACGCAGGCGCGCCGTGGCATCTTTGTTTGCATCCGCGCCGATGGCCGGTGGCTCAGGAAACTCGTTGGAAGCGGCCACGATGAAGCTTGCACCGACATCGAGCACGGTGAGCTCTTGGCCAGGGAAGTCGTAGAGCACGCGCGTGTCTTTTCCGTCGATTCGCACCAGACGCGCGCCATTGCTCGTGCCTACATAGAGCCTGCCTTGCGCGTCTTGATCGAGGCACAAGAGGTGCTCCGAGACATCGTCGTACACGAGCTTCGGGCCTGCCTTGCCTTCGAGGGAGAACAGCTTTCCGTGAGGGCCCGTTGCGGCGTAAAGCGTGTGCTTTTTCGCGTCGAAATGCAGCGCCCACACGTGCTCGGCGCCCTCGAGGCGAGCGCGTTCTTGGACGCTTCCCTTCGCGTCTATCGCGTAGACCTTGCCCGCGGGGAGCGTGCCTGCGTACAGCACGCCATCGCCCCACACGAGCGAGGTTACGACCGCGGCATCCGTGTCTGCGAACAGCTTTGCGCCTTCGTGTGTGACCCGGTAAATCGCGCCGTCGTTGCCGGTGCCGACGTAGATGGATCCGTCTGGTCCGACACTGCTCGTATAGGCGACTGCAGCCCCTTCGACGGGGACGCGCGTGGTTTTGACGCCACGTGTGAGCGTGCCGCGCGACTGATAGGCGGTGCCTTCGAACTTACCCTTCTCGAAGACGTCGCTGGTGTCGAACACGAAGCTCTTGGTGGACACCGCAAGCACGGCGCTGGGCGCAGCCAGAACCACCGTGAGCCACAAAAGCGCGCGCTTCATTGCTTCTCCTTGCGAACGGAAAGGGCGAGCTTGGCTTGCCCCGTAATCACGCGGCCCATCGGGAAAATGGTGCGATCTTGGGTTGCGAACATCGGCGTTCGCGCGGTGTCGTTGCCCGTCGAAAGCGTGTCCAACATGGATGCGGGTAGGTTGCGGATCACGTGACCCGCCAGGGCCAAGCCGCGTGCCTTTCGCTGCAAGCTCACCACCAAGTTCGTGCCGGAAATGCCCGCGCGGACGTTGGCAAACACATCGCTCAGGCTCTTGGCGATGGGACGCTCCACGCGCACGTCGGCTCCGGAACTCACTTCGAGCTCGAGTGACTCGCCCGCTAGGTTTTCCGGGATGGGCACGGACACGACGCGCTGTTCGATGGGGCCAGCGTAAGGGCGCAACGTGAGCACTACGCGTGCGGGCTCGCCCGGATTGAGCTCGTCTGTGGTCAGCTGCGCGGACAGGATTTCAGTGACCTCTTCACCAAAGCGCAGCTCGAGGTTTATCTCGATGCGCTCGATGCGCGCTTCAGTGAAGGGGTTGTGGTACGCAGCTTCGACCAGGTCGAAAACGCGCAGTCGGGCCATGGCGCCTATCTGCGACATGCCGCCCGGCGTGAAGCCTTCGTCGACCACGCGCTGGATTCCTTGGCCCTTGATGTGAACGTTGCTCTCCACGCGAAACATCATGCTGTCTGCATCGTTCACGCTCGCGGACAGCGCGCTGCCGAGGGCGGTGAGCAAGAGCGAAGGCGTGAGCAGCTTGTGGTTGACGGCCTCGACCTGCCAAAGCTCGCGCGGGATGCCGCCGAGGCCGCGCACGCGGATGCTTATCGGGATCACCGCAGGCGTGACCGCGTTGTCGACCACGATGGCTGCTTGCCTGTCGTGCACCATCGCTCCGAGCGGTTTGATGGCCTCTGCAATTTTGAACGAACTGCGTTCGCTTGCGAGCACGTGCAGCACGCGGGAGGTGGCAGTCGGTAGGCCGAGCTCACCGGCATCGAGCATCGGGTGACCAAACGCTATCGCCTTGGGACCATCGACATGGGTCACCGTTCCGACGGCCGTGGCCTGGATGTCGCCACGCAGCAGCGTGACCGCGATGGAGCCGCCGTCTACATAGCCTTCGGGCCCGTTTTTGCCCTGCCCGGCACTGCCCGAGGCCGCCTCGAGCACCTCGAGTCCGAGCGGCGCCAACCTGTCGCGTAGCAAGCGGGCCATGTTCGGCGTTACACCTCCCACGAGCAGCGGAGTGGCGCAGGGAATGAGTTCTGGATGGCCCGCACGTGTGCGTGCCGCCCGCTGGGCTGTGTATCTGTCCAGGGACCAAAAGGCGTCGCGCCGTTCGTCCCCGAGATAGCCGGCTGCCTTGGTCGGCTTTTCCGCAGCGCGGGGCAGGGGACCAGAGACCAGGGGAAACGCGCCCTGGCGCTGAGGGCGGTGGAGCTCCTTCAGCATATTGGAGATGGGCGTGACGCCGGCGATGGGATCTTTGCCGAACGACCAGCCGTAGGCGTAGGCGCCGATGAGCCGGTCGTCGAGGTAGATGGGGCTGCCGCTCATGCCGGCCACGGAACCCGCGTGGTCGAGCAAAGGGTGCGGCGTTTTGATCAGAACGAGGTCCTGATCGGGCCGAAAGTTCTGCAGGACCCCGATCACTTCCACGTCGAAGCGCTCGGGGACCGTGCCCTGAAACACGCTGAGGCCGTAGCCCCGCATGCCCGCGCGGATTTCCGATGTGGCCATCGTCTTCAGGGCGGGAGCCGAGACGCCCATCGTTGCGGCGCACAGCAGACCTGCGCCGCAAAACAAAGCACCTGAAACAAGAGCGCGCGGCCGGCGCGGTTGAGGACGCCGTCTACTTTGCCGAAAGAACTTCACAAGGCAGCTATTCTGCCACGGCCTCGCGGACAGGCAGCACGCTGTTTGCGAGCGGCAAGCTAGATGCCTTCTTCGAGCGGCTTCTGCCGGTGCGCGCCGGGAACCGCTTTTCGGGTTCGCGCACGAACCAGTGGGCCAGGCTCTCCACCGAGCGGGGCTTCGTGATGCAGCCGGCGGCACCTGCCGCGCGGGCCGCCGCCGCAAGCTCCGACTGCGGCTGCCCAGTGACCACGAGGACGCGGCACTGCGGGCGCACGCGCTTGATGTCCCGCACGAGCTCGACCCCCGAGCGGCCTGGCTGAATCTCACTTACCAAGACGAGGTCGACTTCCCACTCGCCAAGCAGCGCTAACGCCCCGCCACTGCTGCCCGTCGCGACGACGCGCAGGCCAGGACCGCGCAGGGCGCGTGCAGTTTGCACCTGCAGGTCGGGGTCGGCTTCGACCACAAGAATAGAGCGCTCGGGCGGCACCGCTTTGAGCGTGGCGCCAGAGAGCACGCCTTCGCACGAAGGGGCGCGCCCTTGGTGCGAATGCGGTGTGCGCTCTGTTTTCCCAACTCGTGTCAGACTAACCCCCCGGATTGGCCATGATAGAGGTGATGACGGGTGCGCGCAATGACCAGAGTGGGCTCTGACGATACTTGAAGGTTGTTCAGGGGTGTGAGTGTGGGCCTATCCAGTTAGATTTATGAAACTTTCGTGTGGGCGTGCCCCGCCGTCGTAAGTGCAACTATGTCCCGTGGCCGGGGTGACGGGGACCGCTTCCAGCTGCTGGCGCCCTTGCGTGGTCCGCAAGTAGGCGAGAAGCGCGGAGCCGCCCTCTATATAGAGAGGCTCGTCGTCGATAGATTGGGCCATCGGCTTGACGCTGGATTCGTTCGCGTCGCAGATTGCGGCGTGGTCCGCCGCCTACCCATGGCTCCCGGTGTCTACGCTGCTGAGCCGACGGGCTTTTCGCCGCTGCCCGCGCAGCTTCGCGAGGGGGACATCGGACAGCTCTCCGATGCGCTCGGGCGCCACTACTCCTATTTGCGCCTGTCAGTTACCGACCGCTGCGATCTCGCATGCGTCTACTGCATGCCACCCGGGGGCGAAGACGACCATGCGGCCCGGCCCGACCTTCTGAGCTTCGAGGAAGCCGCCCGCATCGTCTCGATATTCGCGGCCCTGGGTGTGACGCGGGTGCGATTTACGGGTGGCGAGCCCCTGGTGCGGCGCGATGTCGTGCGCCTCGTGGAGCTGGTTCGCCGGCAGACGGGGCTCAGTCAGCTCGTCATGACCACGAATGGCACCCGACTCGCCGAGCTCGCCTTGCCCTTACGCGCGGCGGGACTTAGCGGCGTCAACATTTCCATCGACACCCTCGATCCGCAGCGCTTTTCCGAAATCACCCGTGGGGGCGACCTCAAGCGTGTGCTTTCGGGGGTCCACGCAGCGCTTGATGCTGGCCTCGAGGTCAAAATCAACGCCGTAGCCCTCGGTGGACTCAGCGATCGTGACGCCCCGGCACTGGTGGATTGGGCTTGGTCCCTCGGCATGACCCCGCGTTTCATCGAGCTGATGCCTCTGGGCGAGGCGGCGAATCTCGGTGCCGAGCGCTTCATTGGGCGGCCTGAGCTGGTCGCCATCCTAGGAGACCGGCTGGAACTTCAATCGAGCGTGGAGGCCGAGGCCAATCGGGGGCCTGCGCGGTATCTACGGGCACGCGATGGTTCGGCGAACAAGGTCGGGTTCATTACCGCGGTCTCCGATGAGTTTTGCGGAAGCTGCAACCGGGTACGCGTCACGGCGCGTGGCGACCTCCGCGCATGCTTGGCGTCTCGCCGCGCATTTTCCCTGCGCGATGCGATTCGGGGCGGCAAGGGCGACATGGAAATCGTGTGGGCGATTCATCAGGCGCTGGGGACCAAGCTGTCGGGACACTCCTTCACCGACGCAGGCGAGGATGAGCACACCCATGTGGGTATGAGCTTGGTCGGCGGCTGACGCAGGCGCGGGGTGCGCTGTCCTAAAGTAATGCACTTCGTGCGGTTGCGCGGTACACCTCAACCCTTGTGGTGAAGCGTTCGAACAAGATGTGGGGTTGGGTGCTCCTGTCGGCGACGGCGGCTTGCGGCGATGGCGCTGCGGGGCTGCGTGAGTGGACGCCCGAGGATCATCAGCCCCCGTCAGCGGTGACGCCCGAGGGGCAAGGCGAGGGAGCCGAGTCCGGGGAGCAGGCGCAGGCTCGCGCCATTGCCGCCCTGTGGAGTGTGCGGTGTGCGACCTGCCATGGGGTCGAGGGCCGGGGCGACGGCACGGGGCGACCCCCGGGCATCGCCGTGCCGGACCTCTCGGCTTCCGCATTTCAGGCTTCGCGATCGGATGCTCAGTTCGCTGAAGTCATCACAAACGGTCGCGGGATGATGCCGCCGTTCGGCGCAGAAATCACAGAAGCCGGCATTTCTGCACTAATTCACCATGTGCGCTCGCTGAGGAAGAATCCGTGAGTGCGCGTGGCTTTTGCAGAGTGGCGCGGGATCGAGTACACACGCGAAGCTTTTTCCCGAGTCGTCTAATGGCAGGACGGCGGACTTTGGATCCGCTAATGATGGTTCGAATCCATCCTCGGGAACCAGATATCTTGCGCTCAGGCCGAAGGGCCGCGATGTTGGCTCCGTGTTGAGGCGCTCCGGCATGGCCTCTGGCCGCAAGTATAAAGACCTGTGTGAGGTATACGAGAGCAGCGTCCGACGCTTTGCGGACCGGCCTCTCTTCGGCACGCGGGAAGCACGCGGTTATCACTGGCTGAGCTATCGAGACTTCGAGAACCGCGTCAGCTTGCTGCGCGCCGCGTTGAAGATGCGTGGCTTAGCCCGCGGTGACAAGGTCGCTATCATTGCGCCCAACGGTGTCGATTGGGCCACGGTTGCCTTTGCGACCTATACGGCCGGCGGCGTGCTCGTCCCTGTGTATCCGTTTCAGCGCTACGACGACTGGCTCGATATTTTGCGTGATGCAGGCCCGAAGTTCGTGTTCACGCACGACCTGGAAGCCGCGAGTGCGGTGCACGGCTGGCGCAGCGACTTGCCTGAAGAAGTGACATTGGTGTGTATGGCTGGCCGCGCCATCCAAGGGGCCACCTCGCTCGACGAGCTCACGGAGCGTGCGCTGTCACACTCGGTACCGGTGCAGCGGCCGGACCCTAAGGATCTGTGCGCGCTGATCTACACGTCGGGAACCTCGGGGCGGGCCAAGGGGGTCCAGCTGAGCCACGCGAACATCGCGGCTGTGCTCAACGACGTGAGCCGCATTTTCCCGGTGACCGAGCAAGACCGCTCGCTTGCGTTTTTGCCGTGGGCGCACGCCTTTGGACAGGTGGTGGAGCTCTACGGGCTGTTCTCGATGGGCGCTTCGCTCGCCATTTCGCCCAACGAAGACGAAATCGTGAAGAGCCTGCAGGAAGTGAAGCCCACGCTGCTCTTCAGCGTGCCCAAGCTCTTCAATCGCCTCTACGACACGCTGCAGGAGCGCGTTCGTCACGACGGGGCGCTGAATCGCAAGCTGTTCGAAGACGCCCTCGACAACGCGCGTCAGCGACGGCGCATTCGCTCACTCGGTAAGGCCAAGGGCCTCTTGGAGCTCAAAGCCAAGGTCTACGATCGCCTGGTTTTCGAGCGAATTCGCGAGCAGTTCGGCGGGCGCATTCGCTACGCCGTGAGCGGAGGCGCGCAGCTTGCGCCTGAAGTGGCAGAGTTTGTCGATAGCCTGGGCATCACGTTGTACGAGGGCTACGGCCTCACCGAAGCGGCGCCCATCGTGAGTGCCAACTGGCCCGGTGCACGCAAGCTCGGCTCCGTAGGCAAGCCATTGCCCAGCGTGCGCGTGATGATCGACCACGACGTCGGAGCGAGCACGCGCGACGGGGAAATCATCGTGTACGGGCCCAACGTGATGAGGGGCTACCACAATGCACCCGAGGACACGGCTCGTGCGCTCACCTCTGAGGGGGGACTGCGCACAGGGGACCTCGGCTACATCGATAAGCAGGGCTTCCTGTTCGTCACCGGGCGCATCAAGGAGCAGTACAAGCTCGAGAGCGGACGCTATGTGGTGCCGAGCCCGCTCGAAGCCGAGCTGCGCAGCTCACGTTTCATCCGACATGTGGTGCTATGTGGCGATGGCCGCCCGTACAACGTGGCGTTGATTGTCCCACAGTTCGAGTTTCTCGAAGAATGGGCAGCGGAGCAGGGGATTTTCACGGATACGCGCGAAGAGATGCTCACGGCTCCCGAGATTCGCACGTGTTTTGCCCGTGAAATCGAGCGTTGCACCGAGGGCTTCCGCCAGTTCGAGAAGGTTCGCGCCTTTGGTTTGCTCGAGCGAGATTTCTCGGTTGAGGACGGCACCCTCACCCACACGCTCAAGATTCGGCGGCGCGAGGTCACAGCGCGCTACGCCGGTCTCATCGATAGTCTCTATGGAGTTCACCGTGGAGAGCGCGCAGCGGTAGACTAACCGCACGCCCAAGCTTTTCCAGACTGCGGTCCCGGAGCGAGCCTTGGCGCGGGCCCAGGAGACACGCGCGAGCTGCGCGAGGAGACGACTATGGCAGAGGCCACTTGGAACTATCCGACCCGGATTTTGTTTGGCGTCGGAGCCGTCAGCGATTTGGGCGCCGAGGCGAAGAAACTTCTTGCTACGCGTGCACTTATCGTGACTGACCCCGGTGTGACCCGCGCGGGCTTGCTGCGACCTGTGCAAGACGCGCTGGCGCTTGTGGGGGTGGAGTCGGCGGCCTTCGATCAGCTGTCTACCAATCCGACCGAACAGGAGGCCCGCGCGGCGGCCTCAGCATACAACGAGTCCGGCGCAAACCTCATCGTCGCGCTAGGCGGAGGGGCCGCGCTCGACGTCGGCAAGCTCGTGCGCATCCTCGCGACCGAACCCTTGCCGCTCGAAGAGTACGACGATGCCAAGGGGGGAGATGCGAAGCTTATCGCGAACTTTCCGCCGCTTATCGCTGTTCCAACCACGGCGGGCACGGGTAGCGAAGTCGGACGAAGTGCGGTTGTGACGCTGGCTGCGACCGGAAAAAAGACCGTCTTTTTCCATCCGAAGCTGATAGCCAACGTCGCGATACTCGACCCGCGCATGACAGAATCGTTGCCCGCAAAGTTTACGGCGGCCACAGGCTTTGACGCGCTCACGCACAGCATCGAAGCGTACTTGGCCAAAGGCGACCATCCGATGGCGGATGCGATCGCGCTCAAATCAGTCGAACTCGTAGGGCGTTTCCTGGAGCGTGCCTGCAAAGAGCCAAACGACCTCGATGCGCGCGGCGCGATGCTCAAGGCTTCCATGATGGGCGCTGTGGCCTTCCAAAAGGGTCTTGGAGTCTGTCACAGCTTGGCGCACCCACTCGGTGCTGTGCACGACCTGCACCACGGTCTCGCCAATGCTTTGTGTCTCCCTGCCGTAATGGACTTCAATCGCGCGAGCGTGCCCGGGCGGGTGGCTGAGCTCGCGCGGGCGCTGGGTGTGCGCAGCGACGATAGCGATACGCTGGCTTTCGAGTGTGCGGGTGCCCTGCGAGCGTTGCGGCGCAACATTGGGCTTCCGGAGGGCCTACGTGCGGTCGGGATTCGCGACGAGCACATTCGCCCGCTTGCCAAGCTCGCGATGGAAGACGGCTGTCATGCCCAGAATCCGCGTAGCTGCACGGAGCACGACATGGAGCAGCTCTATCAGATGTCGATGGGCGACTGATCAGGCTGGTTCTGAAGCTCTTTCAGGGGCGGGCGCGTGCCCAAACGTGGGTTTTCCGCGTTCGGCTCGCCTGTACCCTAAGTTTGGCGTAGTACAGGCCGGACTTAGCGAGGAGCCCTGAATGTCGAGCGAAGTCCCAACGGCGCAAGACGCGGATCTCCTGTCCGAACACCAAGCGGATAAGGGGACCAAGCCAAGAGTGAGCCGCGTGAGCAGCTTGTTCCCGGTGGCGGAAGCCCTGCTAGCGGCAGCCCACTCTGACCGTCCTCCTTCCTTTGCAGAGCACGAGGCCATTCGCCAAAAGCTGTGTGACTTGCTTGGTACCGACGTCTTGCCGCTGCGGCTCGAGGAGCGGATAGAATCGTTCGACCCTGACCGCATTGACCTCGACGCTATCGCCGAGGCGTTGGCGGAGCGCCCGGTGATGGGGCGAAAGAGTTTGCTCGAGCTCACGCGAGAGGTTTGCGATGTGGACGGCGACCTCGATTTGAGCGAGGACCGCTTCATGCTCGCACTCGCGCTCGCGTTGCGCCTCGCACCTGAAGAGGTGAATCACGTGGTCTACGACACCCCTTTTAAAGGGGTAAGGCGCGTGCTGAAGCGTTGTGAGGACTTGCTGCTCGGGACGCTGTTCTTGACGTTGTGCGCGCTGCCGATGCTGCTCATCGCGCTCGGCATCAAGCTCACTTCGAAGGGGCCTGTCTTGTTCCGTCAGCCTCGGCACGGAAAAAACGGCGTGGAATTCAACGTCTTCAAGTTCCGCACGATGCGCGTGATGGAAACTGGTGCGAGCGTCGCGCAGGCTCAGAAGAACGACCCGCGTGTCACTCCAGTGGGAGCCTTCTTACGCCGAACTTCGCTCGATGAGCTGCCGCAGTTCTTCAATGTAGTGCGCGGGGATATGTCGCTCGTGGGGCCACGGCCCCATGCCGTAGCGCACAATCAGCTCTACCGGACCAAGATCCTCGAATATATGCGGCGACACAAGGTCAAGCCGGGGATCACAGGCTGGGCGCAAGTGAACGGCTTTCGCGGTGAGACCGACACGCTCGACAAGATGGTCGCGCGCGTGGAACACGACCTCGCCTATATCCGCGGTTGGTCCTTGTGGCTCGACATCAAGATCATCTTCCTGACGGTGTTCGGACGTAAGGTTCGCCAGAACGCTTACTGACGCGCTTCAGGCTCGCGTTGTCGGCGTCGACGCGCGGAAAGGGCGGCGGTTCGATGCTCACCCGGTTGCGCCCCTCGTTTTTCGCGCGATAGAGCGCGCGGTCGGCGCCCAACATCAAAGCCTCGGTGCTGGATGCGCGCGGCGAGAACGCGCACACGCCAAAGCTCGCGGTCACCTGGGTTGGGAAATCTCCGGCCGTTATCACTTTGCGCAGCTCATCTGCGACGTGAATCGCAGCTTCCGCGTCGACATCGGTCAGCAGGATACAAAACTCTTCGCCACCGTAGCGGGCGACGAGATCCGTACTGCGTACACGACCGCTCAGCGCTTTAGCTACGCGCATCAAGACTTCGTCGCCACACTGGTGGCCGAAGCCGTCGTTGATGTGCTTGAAGTGGTCGATGTCGACCATAATGACGGCAAATCTCCGGCCTCGCGCGCCCTCGGCCACCAGCAGATCGAGGCGCTGCTTCAGGGTTCGCTTGTTGGCTAGACCCGTTAGAGGGTCGGTGCTCGCAAGCTGTTCAAACTGTTCCCTGGAGCGCTTCATCTCCGTGATGTCGTTGAAGGTCACGACGCCACCGCGGATCTTGCCTTCGGCATCCATGATCGGGCGCCCGGTGAGACTCAGGATAACGTCCGAGCCGGGCGCTTCGTCGCTGCCGCGCAAGAACACTTCTACTTTGTCGGTGGAGATACCGCGCAGGGCCTGATGCAGTGGCAGTTCAGAACTGAGAAACGGCGTGACCTTGTCGGCGTGAAATGCCCGACAGGACAAGGGACATTCTTGGAGGCTGCCGTTGGTTTCACAACCAGAGAGGCGCTTCGCCGCAGGATTCACAAGCACGATGTGCGCGCTTTCATTCGCGACGACGATGCCCTCGCCTGCGCTCTCTAGAATGCCTTTAAGGACCGATGTCTGCTGCTCTAGCTCGCGCGAGCGTAGTTCTAGGCTTTGCGTCACGGTATGAAGCTCGAGCTTGCCGACCAGCAATGCCGCGAACGCTGTGAGCGAATCGAGCAGCTCTGAGTCGAAGGGCCGTGTCTCGAAATCGCAGAAGGTGAATGTGCCGAGCACCATTCCCTTGCGAGAACACAGCGGAGTTTCCGCATAGAATCGGATGCGAGGATCGCAAGCTAGCCAAGGGATACTGGCTGCACGTGAGTCTCTTTCGGTGTCGTAAATAACGCGTGGTGCAGCGACGCCGTCTACGCTTTCATTTACGTGTGTGAGGAGTGCGTGTGGCATGTCCACGCCCGCGAAACCGTGATAGGTCGAAAATGAAGAAACGCCGTCGTAGAACCAGGTGATGCGCGCCATGGAGGCTTGGAACAAACGCGCTGCAAGGGCGGAAAGCCCGTTCAACATGGCTTCGGGTGCAGCGTCGAACTCGTCGTAAGACTGTGGTGTCTCGAGCCGATGCGCGACTGCACCTTGCACACCTACCTGCATCACAAGTTTCCTTTCGGAGCGGCGCGCGATGGAAGCGCTCACGTTCAGTTGTATGCTAGTCGTCTTTTTGCGCGCATTGAAAGCCAAAAATCGCCAGTTTTATCGCGCGTTCCATGCTGGTGATGAAGCGCTTTGCTTCACCCAAGTCGTGACGATCCAAATCTGATTTGTTCGTCCATGCGTTCGAGCTGCTCCACGTGTTGGACATATCGTGAGAATCGGTGGCGCGATGGCGAACGAATGGGATTGATAGGGAACATGGGAAGGGTGTTAGAGTCTGCGAGGACATCGCGTGGGCCTTGAGTGAATGCGATGATCTGGGGGCGGACAACGAAATGAAACAGGCCATGCGAAGCGCCGAGCCGTTGAGCACTGTGGCTCCGGCCAATGACTCACGTCGTACGTCGTCAATCACTCAGCGCGCAGTCATCCCGGATTGGGATGCATCAGTTGTTGCAGACATTTTAGGCTTCGAATATGCGCGTGCCGTGCTCTTCACAGACGGCAACGGAAAGATTCTCTTTCGTGGCGGCGTCGAAGAGGTGACGAACGAGCTCGCCGAGACAGCTGAAATCGCACTCTCCGCGGTCGGGCAGGCGGGTCCGCTTCTGAGTATGGGGGAACTCGATATTAGCGTCCTTCTGTACCGGAGAGGTACGTTGGTCGCGGCTTCTTCGCCATCGGGCCTGAGAGCGATTGTGTTGGCCCAAGCCAACGCGAATTTGGGACAACTTCTCAGTCATGTTCGCAGAATCTTTACGGGGAGCCATGGCTGAAAACGAAGGTTGGATCAGGCGTGTAATCGGCCGAGACCCGGAGCTTGCGCACGTGCGCGCCGAACTTGCGAGCGCACGTTCCTACTTGGAGGGAATGGCTCATTCCTTGCGGGACGAACAAGATAAGTGCGCTCGCAAAGATGCAGACCTCGCTGCACTACGCGCGCAACTTCACGAGACTTCGACGGGCGCAGGGGTGCTCGGCGAAGAGTTGGCAGGCACGAAACAAGCGCTTTTGGACGCGCACGAAGAGCTGCGCTTGGAGCAGGAAAAAGTCCGCGCGGCCGAGACGGAGCTTACGCGCGCTATGGCGCGGTCACGCGAAACGGAGGAACGCTCGCGCCTGCAGGTCGAGGCGGAGAAGTTGAAGGCGAAATCGGCCTACTCTCAAGTGCAGGGGCTAGAGCGCCGCGTCGAGGGATTCCAGGAGCAGGGGCTCGCGCGCGAAAAGGAAATCGCGCAGCTTCACGCCACGGTGTCGCAACTCGAAGGCAAGCTTGTGGCTTCTAGGAAATTGGAAGACAGCGCCAAAGCGAAGGGCGAGGAGCTCGCGCGCGCGACTGCCGAGTGGAGCAAGGTTCGCGCCGCGCTCGATGAAACGATCCATGGACTTCGAACGAATGCCGAAGAGAGCAGCGGACGCATGGCGCGCTTTGAGGCGAGCCTAAAAGCGGCGGAGGCGCGCGCGGTCTCAGTCGAGGATGTACTCAAGAAGGAGCGCGAGGGCACAGCAACGCTGCGCACTGAAACGGCAACGCTGCGCACTGAAACGGCAACGCTGCGCGCCGAAGTGGAACGGGCGCAGCAATCGTACGACACCCTCGCTCGCGAAGAGCGCCTGCGCTGGATGCTGCTCGTCAATCGGTTCTGGCGTGCCCTCGAGCGCTCACTCGGTACGGGCGCTGCTTTGTCGCTTTCGGCAGCTCTGGAGCAAGAGGGGAGTTCACTGCGGCTCGCCAAGGCGCCGTCGCCGGAAGGGGCGCTGCGGGGCCTCAATCAGGCGTTTACTGGCTGGGCGTTGGCGAGTGATGTCGCACTGTGTTCGACCGAAGACGGCGTCGAGCTTCGGCTCTCGCGTCCCGGCGCAGCCAACGATGGCAGTGCCTGTGCATGGGTGGGCGTCTATGCAGTCCAATGCCTAGGAAGCATGCTCGGAAAGGGGATGCGCACGGCTAGCATCGGTCAACAAGGAAGCGAGCTTGTGGTCCGGGCCCGCTACCTGGAGCCACACGTGGGTGAGGAGCTGGCTGGCTGAAGGAAGCGCCTGGTTCTTTGGCTCCCGCGGCTTCGGACTTGCGCGGCTGGGGGTCTCATCCCAAAACGGGGCTTCATGTCCTTTCTCAATGAGCTGAAGTGGCGCGGCCTTCTCTACCAGACGACGGCGAACGAGGAGCTTGAGACGCACCTCGCGACGCAAGGACGCGTGGGGTACTGCGGCTTCGACCCGACGTCCGACAGCCTGCACATCGGTAACTTCGTACCGATCAAGCTCCTCATGCACTTTCAGCGCGCAGGTCATAATCCCGTGGTCCTGATGGGTGGGGGCACCGGGCTTATCGGCGATCCCTCCGGCAAGGACAACGAGCGCACGCTGCAGTCGCGGGAGCAGGTCGAGGCCAATATCGCGGGACAGCGCAAGGTGTTCGAGCGCTTCCTGGATTTCTCGCAGGGCACCGGGGGAGCGAGACTTGTCAACAACCACGACTGGCTCGAAAAGCTCAGCTACCTCGATGTGCTCCGAACTGTAGGCAAGCACTTCTCCGTCAATGCGATGATCCAAAAGGACTCGGTGCGCACGCGCCTCGAGAGTCGCGAGCAGGGCATCAGCTACACCGAATTCAGCTACATGCTGCTGCAGGCCTACGATTTTTTGCACTTGAATCGCAGTCTCAACTGCTCACTGCAGATTGCAGGCTCAGACCAATACGGCAACATCGTCGGCGGCATCGACCTGATTCGGCGTGAGGCACGTGGCGAAAAGAGCGAGGTGTTCGGGCTGACTGCGCCGCTCGTGACGCGTGCCGACGGCAAGAAGTTCGGCAAGAGCGAAAAGGGAAACATCTGGCTCACGGCCGACAAGACCAGCCCCTACGCTTTCTATCAATTCTGGATCAATGTAGACGACGCCGACGTCGTACCGTTCTTGCGCTGGTTTACTTTCCTCACGCAGGAGGAAGTGGCCGCGATTGCTGAGGCGCACGAGCGTGAGCCCCACAAGCGTGAGGCACAGCGTGCGCTGGCGCGTGCCATGACCCGCCTCGTGCACGGGGAGAGCGAGCTCGAGAGTTCCGAGCAAGCCTCCCAGGCGCTGTTCGAGGGCGATGTGCGGCGGCTGAGCGCCCCGTTGCTCGACGAGGTGTTTGCAGACGTGCCGAGTTCGGAGCACTCGAAGTCGAGCCTTGAGGGCGAGGGGGCTCTCTTGCTCGATCTTTTGGTGGAGACGACGCTCGTGCAGAGTAAGCGTGAGGCGCGGCAGTTTTTGGAAAGCGGCGCTGTCACCATTAATGGCGACAAAGCAGACCTTAAGCGGCGCTTGCGCAGTGAGGACCTTCTGCATGGGCGAGCCATTTTGCTCAAGCGCGGCAAGAAGAACTGGCACGTCACGCGTTGGAAGTGACGGCTCAGGCGCCGCTATGCTAAATGCTTTCGAAGTAGCGCTTGAGCTCCCAATCGCTGACTGCTTTGGCGAACTGGCGCACCTCCCACTCGCGTGTCTTCACGTAGTGATCCACAAACGGTGCCCCGAGCAATGCGCGCGCGGTTTCGCTCTGTTTGAGCAGCGCGGTGGCGCTCGCGAGGTCTGTCGGTAACCGGCGCGTGGGCGTTGCGGCGGCTTCGGCGGAAGCGGGCTCGCAGGGCTCTAGGGCCCGCTCGATACCGTGGAGACCCGCAGCGAGGCATGCGGCCATGGCGATGTACGGGTTCATATCGGCGGCGGTCTGACGGTACTCGAGACGTGTCGCGCTCGGTTTATCGCCGGGAATATGCCGAATCGCGGTGGTTCGGTTTTCGACGCCCCAATTTGCGGCAAGAGGAGCCCACACGCCCGGTACGTAGCGCTTGTAGCTGTTGATGCTCGGGGCGTAGAGAGCCGTCAACTCGTCCATCGTGGACAGTAAGCCGGCTAGGTACGAACGACCCAGCGTCGACAAACCGTGCGCAGCTTTGACGTCGGAAAATAGGTTCTTCTCGCGTGTGCTGTCCCATAGGCTCTGGTGGAGATGTCCGCTCGAGCCGGGCAGGTCGGGATTCCACTTCGCCATGAACGTAATGCTCAGCCCTTGCTGGGATGCGACCTCTTTGGCGAGGGTCTTGAACAATGCGGCTCGATCGGCCATCTCGACGGCGAGACCGTACTTGAGCGCGACTTCGTAGACGCCCGGACCCGTTTCGGTGTGGAAACCTTCGACTGGAATGTCGAAGTGCTCGCACGCATCGAGCAGCGCGTGCACGAAATCGCGCTGTTGACCCGTGCGCAACCAGGAGTAGCCGAACATGCCCGGTGTGAGTGGCTCGAGCTTTTGGTAGTTCTTGCTGCGCAGGCTCTCGGAGTTCTCGCGAAACACCCAGAACTCGAGCTCGGCCCCGAAGGTAGGGACGTAGCCGCTGGCCTCCGCTCGCGCGACGATGCGCTTGAGTAGACCGCGCGGGCAGGCCGGGTGCGCCTTGCCGTCGGGACCGCGAAAGTCGAGCAGGAACGCTGCGGTATGGGGCTCATGCGGGATCAGCCGAAAGGTGCTGAAGTCGATCTTGGCTAAGATATCTGGGTAGCCGGAGTCCGGGCCCGTGAGCGTGGTGTTGTCGTAGCAAACGTCTGCGATGTCCCAGCCGAATACTACGTCGCAAAAGCCAAACCCAGATTCGGCCACCGACCAGAACTTGTCGAGCGACAGGTACTTCCCACGCAACACGCCGTCGATATCGAAGCCGCCCACCTTGACTCGGCGCACATCGTGGGCAGCAAACCGCTCGCGTAGTTCGTTCAGGTCCATCTCGGCATTTTACTACGACTTCATTGGATTTTGGGACAGGGTGTAGATTGAAATGCACGATGTCGGCGCGCGGGGGCGCT
>CAZEWA010000031.1:29570-36704 GCA_964515685.1 uncultured Polyangiales bacterium
CGATCCAGGGTGGCGGCTGAGCGCAGGCGGGCTCGCTTCGTGGCGTTTTGGAGACCATGGAGCCGCCTGTTCGCGCTCAATCAGCGAATGTAGGCGGTAATTGCATGCTGCTCAGGAGCGAGCGTTCTGGCATGTGGTTCGCACTGTTCGCTTGTGCGATGGCGACCATGTACTCCCGAGTGAAAGTGTCCGGACATCCGATTCATCCCATGCTGGTGGCGTTTCCGGTGACCTTCTACACCACGACGCTTATCGGCTTTGCCGCTTATGCGATCACGCAGAGCCTGTTTTGGTGGCAGGTCGGCCTCTGGTCGAATCTGGCCGGCGTCGCCACTGCCGTGCTGGCTGCCGTGCCCGGCACAATCGACTGGGCTACGGGAATTCCTCGAGGCAGCGCGGCGCGCGCTCTCGGGCTCAAGCACATGCTGCTCAACTTGAGCGCGCTGTTCTTGTTCTCGCTCAACCTCGCGTTGCAGCGCAACACCTGGAGCGTCGTAGGCAACGTTGCGAACTTGCAGGGGCGCGTGCTGTCGGACATGGCACTGCTGACCGCAGATGCGTCCGCTTCTCCAGGCATGGCTGTTGCGCTCGTGCTGTCGGCCACCGGGTTTTTGGTGACCCTCCTTGCAGGATTTCTCGGCTTTAGCCTGGTCCAGGTCCACCACGTTGGCGTGGAACTTACCGATGAGCAGCGGCGTCTCGAAACCAAGCTTCCGCCGGCGCCGAGGCGCAGCCTGGTGCAGAGCTAGGGCCAAGGCCCCGAGGTGCACCCCACCAGCTACAGCTAGCTAGCGCGACAATCGGTCGCGTTGCGCAGGGCTCGTTCTGGAGCAGATCCAGCGAGCGGTTATGTTCAGGTCTTTTTTAGTACGCGGGCTCTGCATCGTTGGAGTGCTGGCGGTGTCGTGGAGCTGCACGAGCGCTTCGGCGCAGACCTGCCATATGGGACCCGATCCGCTGCTGCAAGCCGAGCGCAAAGCGGAGCCGACCCCGTTCCATGCCGGGGTGGGCCTCATCTTCGCGAGCTATCGCAATCATTTCGGGGCAGGCAATTACCAGGGCCTCAATGCGCTGCTCTCGTATCAGCAGCCGTGGTTGATGCTCGGAGCGTCTGTGGCCGGCTATCGCCTGACGCGTGATAACCAGCAGCATGTCGGGGTAGGGGATGTGGCGCTCGACGTGCGCGGGGCGCTCTTTCGCGACGATAACCACGGCATCTCGCTCGGACTAGGGCTCGCCGCCATGTTGCCGACCGGCAGCGCAGAACATGGTCTCGGCATGGGACACACGATGCTGATGCCGGGCGCGTGGTTCATGTGGATGCATGAGCGATTCTCACTGCATGCGGATGTGAGCTACGGGCGGGCTCTGGGCGGCGACTCGCACGGCTCGCACAGCAGCATGGACATGGACGAGCATGCCCATCATGCGGGCCACAGCGTGCCTGCGGTCCATGGGTCCATCGTACAGCCCATGAACACGTCGGAGCTCACACACGCGCTGACGCTCGGCCTGACGCTGAGCCCTAATTTGCGCCTGTTGGGGCGTATTTTCGGGGCCACGCCGATCGCCGCGCAGGAAGGGAAAGTGCGGGAGCTTTTGGCTTTGGGCGCCCAAGGCAGTTTTGGCCGCTGGGATGTAGGCGCTGAGGCTCAGCTTCCCGTGGTGGGCTCGCCCTTTCAAGCTCGCGGCCTGCTCACTACGGGTGTTGCCTGGTAGTTTGCTCAGTGTGCGTGATCGTGACCATGGTCGTGCTCATCCGCGTTGCACTTCACCCATTCGCTTAGCGAGCTGATTTCAGCAGCGGTGGGCCGGGCTCCAGTGAGCGGCATCGAGCCCGATTCGACGGCAGCCAGCGCATGAACCCCTAGGCTCTTCCAGTCGGCTTCGTTGGCTAAAATGTGGTTTTTGCACTCGCCGGAACAGACGGGCAACGACGCGTCTGCGTGGCACGATGCGCAGTACTTGTCCGAGAATGCGCTCACATTTGCGTATGTGACGGTGCTGGTTGCGCACTCGTTTGGTTCGGTTTCGTTGGGAGACGACGCGTCGTCGCCGCAGGCGCTGATGGAGCCAAGGAGCAAAGCACTGAGAGAGAGCAGTAACGACTGACGCATGAGGAAGCCTCCGGTGGCCCGACCATAGGGCACGCGATTCGAAACACGAATGCGACGGATTGTCGCGGGGCTCGGAGTGTACTTGGATTCTTCTGCGGTGTAACGGGATCGGCTTGCGTCTGTCCACGGGGTCTGTCACCCGCTTGGCCATGACGCGGCAGGCGGATTTTTCAGAGGGTGAGCGGAACGCAGTTTACCGCGCAATTTTCGAGCGCCGTGACGTTCGAAACTATCGACCCGATCCCGTTCCGAGCGATGTCTTGCACCGGGTTCTCGAGGCGGCGCATCACGCACCTTCCGTGGGGTTTATGCAGCCCTGGAACTTTGTAGTGCTGCGCGACCGCCCGCTGCGGCAGAAGATCTACGATCACTTCGCCGAGGTCAACGAGAAGGCGGCGCAGGTGTTTCAAGACGATCGCCGACGCGCCTATCAGTCGCTCAAGCTGCAGGGCATTTTGGATGCGCCTTTGAATGTGCTCGTCACGTGCGACCCCACGCGCGGCGGTGAGAACGTGCTGGGGCGCTTCACGATGCCTGAAACCGACGTCTACAGCACATGCCTAGCCGTGCAGAATTTGTGGCTTGCGGCGCGCGCTGAGGGCCTGGGCGTGGGCTGGATGAGCATCATGGAGCCCATGGTCGTGCGCGGGCTTCTGGGCATTCCAGAGCACGTGGCTACGGTGGCGTACCTCACGCTCGGCTATCCGGTCGAGTTCGCGCAGAAGCCCATGCTGGCCGAGGTCGGGTGGTCGCAGCGTCTGCCGCTCGAGAGCCTGGTGTTCGAAGACGGCTGGCAGCAACTAGCAACCGGTGTGGCGCAGGGCGAAGCGAGCGTTCCATCCCCGATGCAGGCAGCGCAGGCTCCGGCGCCGAATCAGGTGGCATCCTCCGCGCAATCCGGCCTCGTAATCCCGGAAGTTGCGCGGCGCAGGAACGCCGACCTGACCAAACCTGAAGGCAGCCTCGGTGTGCTGGAGGAACTCGCTCTCAAGCTTTCGGCGCTACAAAACACCGCCTATCCGCGCTGTGACCACGTGCACCTCGCTCTGTTCGCGGGCGACCACGGAGTGACGGAGGAGCGCGTGAGTGCATACAAGCGCGAGACCACGGTGCGCATGGTGTACAGCTATCTTGCAGAAGCAGCAGTGGTCAACGCGTTCGCACGGCGCGAGCGCGTAAGCGTACACGTGGTGGACGTGGGAGTGGACCACGACTTTGGCAGCGCGGCAGGCCTCATCCGGCGCAAGGTGCGACGCGGCACGCGCAATCTCCGGCGTGAAGCGGCCATGACGGCCGGCGAATGTGCCGAGGCGATGCTGCACGGCGCAGACGTGGTGAATGCCCTGCCTGAGCTTCAGGTGTTGGCGCTCGGTGAAATGGGCATCGGAAACACCACGAGTGCAGCCGCGCTGGTGGCGGCGGTGCTCGGCCTTTCTGCAGACGATGTGGCAGGTCGGGGGACGGGCGTGGATGATGCAGGGCTTCAGCGCAAGCGGGCCGTGATAGCCGATGCGCTCGCGCGGCACGCCGGGGGTGAACCGACCGAGCTGCTCGCTCGACTTGGTGGCTTAGAGATTGCAGCACTGGTGGGCGCCATCGAAGCTTCGGCACAGCGTGGCACACTGGTTTTGCTCGACGGATTCATCACGGGCGCCGCAGCGTTGGTTGCGGTTCGTCGCAATCCCCGCGTGCTTTCTTACTTGGTGGCGGGCCATCGCAGCGCAGAGCCTGCCCATGGCCTGGTGCTCTCGGCGCTTGGGCTTCGCCCCTTACTTGAGTTGGACATGCGACTAGGGGAAGGTTCGGGGGCCGTTCTGGCCGTGAGCCTCTTGCGCGCTGCCTGCGCCGTGATGCACGAAGTACGAACGTTTGAAGAGGCCAATATCGACAGGCCTGAAGGTTGAGTGTGGGTATGGGGTCGAAGATGCTTAAGTGGCTCGGGCTTGCGCTCCTGTTGGGGGCGGCCGCCGTGACTGCTGTCTATGTGCAAAAGAAGCAGCCCAGCGCGCTGCCTGTGATCGATGAATCGGCCGTGCGCGAGGGGCTGCCACGCGAGGTGGCAAAGCTTCTGAAGGCCCACGGAGCGATGCGCGGCTTGAGTCCTGTGCCTGCGGCTCCCGTGTACATCGCATTGCGCAAGAACGGCCGGCGCTTGGCCGCTGGTTGGTTTAGTGGTGCGGATGCGCAAGCTGCCGTGCTTGCAGGCGTCGATGAGCTCGCGCGTTCGCGGCCTGGCATCGAATCTCAGGTGGACGTGGTGGAGCTGTGCTTGCCCCATTCGCCGCGCAGAGAGCGCCTGCCCGGGGGCAAGGAAGGCGTCCTAGAGAACACGCACAGGGGCGTGCGAGGACTCTTGCTCACGCACGGGAGCCGCGAATCGCGCACGTGCCCCACCGAGATGCTCGCGCGCAACAGTCGCTTCGAGGACGTGGAAAGCAGCTTCCGCAAGGACGCAGGCTTGAGCGTTGAGACCTATGTGGCCGAGGCGCAAGCTACAAGTTTTGATGCACACCAGTTGCTGTTGCGCATCAAGCACAAGCCCGCGGTGGTGCCGATGTTCCGTGGCAACACGGTGGTTCCGCTCGAATCCGTGAATCAAGACACCACGGCTGAGTTGGTTTCGGGCCTCACCCATTGGATTACCACGCAGGTGCAGCCCGATGGGCGCATGGTGTACATGGCGCTGCCGAGTCGCGGCACCGAATCGACCGACAACAACATGATTCGGCAGTTCATGGCGACCGTGTGTCTCGTGAGACTCGCCAACGAGAAACCCGACGATGCTCGACTGCGTGAGCTTGCCCGCCGCAACCTGACCTACAACCTGCAAAAATTCTTTGTGCAGGAAGGCGAGCTGGGTCTGATTCGCTATGGCGACGCGCGCCTCGGCGCGATGGCGTTGGCGGCGTTGGCCATCGTGGAATCGCCGTTCCGTGCCGACTTCGAGCGCTATGAGACGGCGCTGCGCAAGACCACCGAGTTCATGCAAAAGCCGGATGGTTCGTTCTTCTCGTTCTTTGGCAGCGAGAGCGGGGACAATCAGAACTTCTACCCAGGTGAGACCTTACTCCTGTGGGGGACGCTCTACGCGCAGACGCGCGATGAGGCCCTGTGGAAGCGTATCGATGCCGCGTTCCGTTATTACAAGGTTTGGCACATCGAAAACCGCAACCCAGCATTCATTCCCTGGCACACGCAAGCCTACGTAAGGTTGCTCAAAGTGCGGGATTACCCAGATATGCGCGACTTTGTGTTCGAGATGAACGACTGGTTGCTCGGCATGCAGCAGTGGGGGACTGCCGACTATCCCGATCAGACCGGACGCTTTTACGACCCGAACCGCAGGAAGTACGGAGTGCCCCACGCTTCGTCGACGGCGGTGTATCTGGAGGGGCTGATCGACGCCTATGACCTCGCGGTCAAAGAAGGCGAGACCAAGCGAGCCAAGAAGTACAAGGACGCCATCAAGGGTGGCCTGCGCGCGCTCCGGCAGATTCAGTACGTCGACGGCATCGACATGTTCTACATCGAGAAGCGCAACACCGTGTACGGCGGCCTGCGCACGACTGAGTTCGATAACCGCATCCGCGTCGACAACGTGCAGCACGCTCTGATGGGCCTGCAGCGCATCGTGCGCATCTTTGGTGCGGAGGGGAAGTGGTGAGCCTGCGGAGGCACCGCGTCGATGAATGAACCGGCCCCGTTTACGGAGGCGCTGGGGCGGGTTCTGTTTCTTGCGCTACGCCTGGATTCTGCTGAGATTCGCTGAGTGCAACCGCCACGGTGCGGACTTGCAGTTGAGCGGTGGTGGCAAAGATTCCAAAGCAAGCGAGCCAGTTCCCGAAGCTGAGCAGGGTATCGCTAGCATTTTGGGCAGGCATGAATGTGTCGAGGCCCAGGGCGTACCGGCGGACATAAATGCCGGGAAACAGCATCAGCAACAAAAGCGCTGTGCGCAGCTTCGGAGAGCTGATGCGGCTCAGATGAAAACATAGCGCGGGCAAGAGGACCACCCATTCGTAGATCATCATGCGCGGCAGTAAGAGTTCCCACGTGATTAACCCGAAAAAGAACGAGGAAAGTAGGGGCTCCTCGGAGGTTCGATAAAGTCTGTGGCAAGTGAAGAGTCCGAGCGCCGCGAGCGCCAACGCGACGATGCCATAGGTGATGGGGACGCCGAGGCTGTCCGCCGAAACGCCGAGAAGATGGAGCAGGTTGCGGATCGCATTGAGCGTGGATCCGTCTTCCGGGCCCGAATGGGCAGGAGCTAGGTTATGGGCCGCCTCTTGGAACGATGCCCAAAGTGTCGGCGCGAGAAGTTGCTCGAGAACCACGACGCATACCGCCAAGCTTACGCCCAGACCCATGAGCCAGCTCGCTCTGCGCTCGCGCCGCAAGAGCAAAAGACCAAGTAGGGGGATGGTTTGAAGCTTGACTATACCTCCCATCCAGATAGCGCCCATGGCTCTGAATGCTCTGCCGCGTGCGAGCGCGAGGCCCGCCGCGGTCAAACAGGCAGCGGTAAGAAGGCTCAGTTGCCCGGCCCGGAGGCAGGCGGTCAGCGAGCTGTTCAGGCCAAATACGAGGAGGGGCGCAGCGAGCACAGGCTGCACTCGGAGATGCCGCACCATCATGAAAAACAACCCGCCGAAACAAGCGACGTTCAGGGTCAGCCAGAAGTAATAGGCAAGTGCCGGACCCATCAGCTGCAGTGGCGCGTAGAACAGCAGCGCATGCGGTGGATAGACGAAGGGATGATTGTTGTCGGCGAAGCCGAGGCTGCCCGATAGGGCGAGTAGCTCTTCCCAGGAGTAAGGATTTTTGTGGGACGCGAGTAACTGCTCAGCCAGATAAACGGAACGGAAGTCGTACTGGTAGAAGTCGCGTTTGAGTGCAATCGCCGCGACTTGCATCAGGCCGACTCCGAGCGAGCCGAGCACGATGCATCGTCGTGCGACGCTCAGCCAATCCGTACGACGCAGGGCGTGGTCAGGAAGCGGGAGGTCCATGTCAGTCT